>NZ_QUEL01000003.1:0-193750 GCF_003478145.1 Clostridium sp. AF29-8BH
TTGAGCATCCCAATACTGTAATAATAATTCAAAACATTTTCTTGCATTTTTCTCTTCGATTTTATATAACCAACAATCAATACAATCCAACAAAATTTCATCTTTTAAATTAAAAAACTCATTTTTATAGTCTTCGAATTTACATTGATGAATCAAAAATTGTTTTACGTTTTCGACAATTACAGAGCCCTTACATCTACTTTCAAAACGTTTAATATCTAATACGTTTCCCCCCGTAACTCCAACACCCAAGCGATAATGATAAAACTTTTCTTTTATTATTCCTACATGTTTGGCATAATAAGAAAGAATAAACAGTGCATATCTGTCTTCTGCAGATACATATTTTCCATCTAAAAGCTTAGCAAATCCCTCTTTGCACAACTCTGTTTTCCAAATTTTATTGACCAAGTTGCAATTAAATTTATGTTCAACAAAACAGGCACTTAAAATATCTTTCTGTATCCCACTTGTGTCCTCTGGATTCATAAAATGATCAACCCATAAAATCAAATCGTCTGCCAGTTTTTCTCCCGCCAAAATTTCTGCTCCAAATTGTGCAAAATCATATTCTTCTTTCTCCATAATGCAAAAAAGATATTCGCAAGTATTCAAAGATATATAATCATCACTATCTAAAAATAATATATATTTACCTGTCGCTATTTCTACTGCATCTTTTCGAGTTTTGCATAAACCCATATTTTCAGCATGTTTTATTAATTTAATACGTCTGTCTCGATTCGCATATTCTTGCAGTATTTTTAGTGAACTATCTTCTGATGCATCGTCCACACAAATGATTTCGATATCTTTTTCTGTCTGGTTAATTGCGCTCTCCAGGCACTCCCGCAGATATTTTTCAACATTATAAACTGGTATCAATATGGATATTTTTGGCATAACCCCTCCAATATACACTAACGTTTTCTCTTAATGATTCCCTTAACCCACTCTCTCCTCCGACTCCCAATCGGCAGCACCTTATTGGCGATCTTCCGGATGCCCGCGTTCTGCTCCATCCTTGCGATTCTTGACAGTTCCGCTTCTCTCTCATCCATCAGGCATCGTTTCGTTTTTCTCAGGATCATCGGATAATACGGCGACAGCTTCGCATACTCCCAGAAATATTCCGCAAAATCACAGTCCACCACATCCCAAGGTTTCTGGTATCCAGCGAAATGGATCAGATACGGGCGTTTTCTCGCCTGTGTGTATGCTTCATAGAGCTGTCTCGGCGCCATCTTGAGAATGTCCATACGGCTGCGTCCAATCTCTTGCCAGTCCATCAGCGTGTTCCACTGCTGTGGCAGGTAAGTTACTTTGTTTTTGCACACGATGTTCAGGATATCCTGATCGTGACAGCGATAGGAATGGGTCAGTGCCATCTGAATCATATCTTCTGAACTCATCGTCCTGCGGAGTCCGTCCAGATCAAGAATCAGGACACCTGCCTGGAAATAGTCATACGGGCTATCCAGACCCAATATCTCGGTCGCATAGGTCTGCCAGTTGTTCTGGTTCAGATTCAGCTGTCCTGCCACATCGATGTCTTTTGCTGCCCCGATCACAGCTCCGTTCAGGTCGAAATCATACAGTTCTGCTACGTCATGATCGGCTACCATATCACAGTCCAGGTAGAGAATCTTGTGATAATTCGGCATGATTTCCGGGATGATCAGGCGGTAATATGTCTCTACGGACAAGTGCTGATCGACAAATAATTTGCCCGCATCGAAGTATTCACATACTCGGATGAAACGAATCGATATATTCTGTTTGTCCCTGGCTGCCATGGAAATCAGATGCTGATTTTTCTCAGAAATGTCGTTGTACAGAATAATGATGTCATACTCTCTCTCCGGTGAGGCATTCACAATCACCGAGCGGATCATGATGTCAAGATACGGTGAAAATTTATCGTTGGCAGACAGCACGATCGGCACGCCTGCCGGATAAACCGGCTCCAGAACCGCTTTCGGCGCTGTCTCTTTGAACAGGGTTTTCGGCAATTCTCCCGCCCGGATTCCCGGCTGGGTTTTCAGCCACTCATAGTAGATGCCGCAAAGGCGTTCTGCCAGATATCCCATCACCCGGTATTCTTCCACGCTGTACCAGGTACTGTCGATCCGCTTTTCTGTCTCAAAAAGGATGTCAAAGAGCCATGCACAGTAGTCTTTATAGATCTCTTTTTTCATGATGAACATATTGCACTCATGGGCGTTTTCGGACTGCATATACGAATCTGCTGTCTGTGCAAACGCCGGATATTTTTCTTTCAAAATCTGCAGGGTAATGTCGAGATCTTTCCGGTGCTGGAAAGGAACCATGCCATATTCATGGTATACATCCATCGTTTTTCCTTCTGTCTTAATGCGCGGATACCGGCGTCCGCGGACGCTGATCACGTCATATTTTGTGATCAGATCGCGCATAATCTCCGGCTGAAGTTTCATTTCCTCGATCGCTTCTTCTGAGATGCGGTCATAGGCAATATTCCCCCATCCATCGTCTTTGTTCAGAGACGGATCAAATGCCAGATAGCGGCGGTAATGGAAAAATCCATAGTAATCCGCCTCTTCGTTTTTCCATGCCCAATACTGTGCCGTCAGCTCACAGTATGTCTTATTCCGTTCGGAAATATTGTCTCCCTCATCGTCATGCAGCATCCCCGGAAGTTTTTTTCCGGAGAGTGCCGTTCCTACCTGAATCGGGTATAAATATGGGTTTTCCGGCACATAGGCCGGTTTGTGGCAGACCACGTAGATCCGGATATCCGGGTTCTGTCCTGCTTGTTTTTCCATGTATATTACATTCCTTTCATCTACAGCATTTTGCGGGATTTTTATGCGTTTTCCGGCAGATTCAGGCTTTCCATATAGCATCGCAGACGCTCTCTGCCTCGCCCTGCATAACCACATTTCCCTTGTTCAGCCAGATTGCATGGTCGCAGAGCTGACGCACCGTTGCCATCGTATGGGAGACGAACAAAAGCGTCGTACCATTTTCCAGCATATGATGCATGCGCTCCTGGCATTTTTCCTGGAACGCTGCGTCTCCGACCGCCAGTACCTCATCGACGATCAGGATCTCCGGCTGCACGATCGTGGCGATAGCAAATCCCAGACGGGCTGCCATACCGGAGGAATAGTTTTTGATCGGCATATTCATGAAATCTTTGAGTTCTGCAAACTCGACGATCTCATCATAATGCGCATCCATAAATTCCTTGCTGTAACCGAGAACGGCGCCATTTAAATAAATGTTTTCCGTCGCCGTCAGTTCCCCGTCGAATCCGGCACCCAGCTCGATCAGTGGTGCAATGCTTCCTCTCACTTCTACCGTGCCGCGGTACGGCTTCAGGATGCCGCAGATCAGTTTTAACAGGGTTGATTTTCCGGAACCATTGGTTCCGATGAGGCCCCACGCTTCCCCGCGTTTTACTTCAAAATTGATATCTTTCAGAGCCATGAATTCCTGAAACATGAGCTCCCGTTTGATCAGTTTTACAAAATATTCTTTTAAGTTATCGATGCGCTCGGAAGCCATATTGAAACGGACCGCCGCATTGGTTACTTTTATGATTGTATCTTTGTCCGATGCCATTTCTGCCTCCTAGATATATAAGATAAATTTATCCTGCGTCTTTAAGAACGCGCCCACTCCGACCAGAAGTGCGATACCTGCTGCCACGAATCCGGCGATGATCAGATACGGATCTGGCATCCGGCATTCCAGAACGATCTGTCTGAACTGCGTGATATAGAAGTACATCGGATTCAGGGTCATAACCAGTTTCCGCAGTGCCTCCGGAAGCAGGGTGATCGGATAAAATAATGGGGTCAGGTACATCCATGCGGTCAGTACTGCATTGTAAATATGCTGGATATCACGGAAGAATACACATCCCTGTGCTAACAGCATTCCCAGTCCCAGGCAGAATAGATATTCCTGCAAAAGAATCACCGGAATGAACAGAAAGAATACATTCGGGACTACCCGGCACACAATAAATACGATAATAAGTGCCCCCAGAGCAAATATCATATTTACAAAGGAACTTGTGATTTTAGAGACGGTAAATACATATTTCGGTACATACGTTTTTTTTAGCAGGGACGCATTTCCAATGATGGAAAAGATCGCCTGTGTGGTTGATTCACTCATAAAGTTATAAAGAGTCTGTCCGATAATCAGGTATACCGGGAAATTGGTAATATCCGACCGGAACATATTGGAGAATACAATTACCATGATAACCATAACCATCAGCGGATTCAGAATACTCCAAAGATACCCCAGAAAGCTCCGGCGGTATTTCAGCTTGATGTCTTTTGTGACAAGCTGCTGCATCAGGAAGCGGTATTTGTAAAATCCGCCCAGTCGTTTTAAGAACAAATTCATATCTTTTTCCTTTCTCTTTTTTTTCTTTTATCTCAGAAAAAGTCCGCGCAGCAGAACCCGTCTTAAACTTCCTGCCGGAAATAAGCGGTTTAATCTGCGCATGTCTATTTTTATTTTGATCTTTGTCGGTTTTAGCCTGAATTCCCGTATATTGGATGTGCTTTCCTCCTTTCCCGGTTCGGTATGATAGAATTTCAGATAGGGAAGTTCCGCACACTGCGTCCCCCTGTTTCTCTGATATAAGTAAAAGATGCCGAACAGGCGCTCCGCCAGATACCCAATCAGTCTCGGCTCCTGTTTCTGCCTGTCTGCTTCTTTTCTCTCTGCTTCAAAGGCGCTTAAAAGCGTAAAAAGCCATTCCATGTATTTCTGGAACAGCTCTTTTTTCATGATATACATATTCATATAATAGATTTCTTTGGAATGCATATATGCGTCCGCCGCATCTGCATATTCCGGATAAATCCGGTTTAAAAGTGCCAGCATCTGATTCAGATTGTTTCCATCATGATACTGACAGTATTGTCGGTAAACCGTTGTATTGATTCGTTCGCGATACACGGTCAGAAGATCGTATTGTTCGATCTGGCGGCACATCCAGTCTTCCTCGATCCAGTATGGTGTCAGATCTTCCCATACGGAATCTAATTCTATATATGGGATATGACGTTTTCCTATTATTTTCCCTTTCGCAGTCACCGGGCTTAGATTGCGAAAGGTCAGATAACGGCGATAATGGAAAAATCCGTAATAATCGCAATCCAAATGTTTCCACGCCCAGTACTGGGCTGTCAGTTCGCAATAATCTGGATTTTTTTCGGATATATTATCGCCCTCATTGTCATGGTATGCCATTCCTTCCAGCCGCCGATCTGTCAGAGCCGTTCCCACCTGTATCGGATAAAAAAGGGGATTTTCCGGCACATACGTTGGCTTATGACAGGCAATCAAAATGCGTATATCTGCTTGTTTTTCCATGTTTTATTTTCCGTTTGTCGGCTCCTGTTCTTCTTTGACCCCTTCCGTACTCTCTTTCATCAGCATGATCTTCGGCGTCATGATAATCAGCTTCAGATCTTCCAGAACAGAATAGTTCCGTATGTACGTCAAATCCAGCTTCAGCTTGTCATAAGGGGTTGTGTTGTATTTTCCATATACCTGGGCATAACCGGTCAGTCCGGCTTTGACCTGCAGGCGGAAGGAAAATTCCGGTATCTCTTTTTCCAGTTCGGCTGCTAATTCCGGGCGCTCCGGCCGCGGACCCACGATGGACATATCGCCTTTCAGAATATTGTAAATCTGTGGCAGCTCGTCCAGGCGGGTTGCACGAAGGAGGCGGCCAATCGGCAGGATTCTCGGATCGTCCTCACTGGCCAGTCTTGCCTTTCCATCCGCCTCCGCATTCTGCACCATGGTCCGGAATTTATAGATTTGAAATTTCTTGCCATTTTTTGTGAGGCGCGTCTGATGATAAATCACCGGTCCGCCGTCTGTCACCTTGATGCTGATTCCTACAATCAAAAAAACCGGAATCGTGATAACGATTGACGAGCGATCCGATGATATCGATGATCCGCTTCATGATGGCCTGTTCAATCTGCAGTCCCTGGTTATTCCTCGAAAGCAGCAGCGGCGAATCAAACAGATTCAGTTCCACCGAACTCCGAAGCAGAATGTCTGAAATTTTTGGTACACTGTAAGTCCGGATATTCCGTCCGAAGCAGTATTTGATGATATAGTTGCGCTCGTGCGCCGGAATATCTCCGACAATCACGCTGTCATATCTGGCAATCTCCGCCTTTACCCGTTCCGGGCCTTCGTGATAGCTGATGATCTGGCTGATGATGTATTTATCTTCGCGGGCGTTCATCTTTTCGATCAGATGATAGTCGGAGTGATCGCCCGATATCAGCAGCAGTTCTCTCGGTGGAAACATCCCCCGGTACAGCCACAGAAATGTCATCGTCCATGCCAGAATGATGATGACTGCGCCGACCAGATTGACTGCCAGCGGCAGAGGTGCCGTGAATTTCTTATCCTGCACACTGATCTGGAAATACGTAATGATATTGGTGACTACCACCGCCAGTATCTGCGAGTAGATCAGATTGCCCCGTTTCAGGAGCGCTATCTTAAATCCGCCGTACAGCTGCATAAAGAAAATAAGCAGGAGTCCATAGATGAATATCATCATCCAGTTACCCCTGCGGAAAAACGGCGCCCAGATGATCTTGTTGTACCAGTTGATCCAGATGGCACCGTAAAGTCCTGTCAGCAGCGCGATCAGAATCAGGCAAAGCCCAGCTTGATCAGCCGCTTATATGGTTCGAATTGATTCATGCTTTTGTGTTTTGGTTCCTTCCTTTTTATTTAATTTTATAATTTAAGGTTCTGTTTTTACAGTCTGTCCCTTACCTTTGTCTTACTTATCTTCCGGCAGACGGATTCCCAATTCTATCCTGCGCTTTTCTCCCAGAAGCTCGACCTCGACCGTCACGATCCGCTTACGGATGCGCTTGCGTACAATCTTGTCCTGGAAGAAGGATAATGGTCCCTGGGCGGTTAGGATGTTGCCGTCTTCGTCAAGGGTGACAAAGGAGCGGCGGACAAGACATTCATCCAACTCCATCATCTGGCAAAGTAATTTCTTTTCTTCCTCCTGGATCTCCCAGAATTCACAGTCCGTCCGCAGGAGTTTGGAGAGCTTCGGGACCCGCTTTAATGCCAGAAAGAATTCCTCCGGCGTGTCGGTGTCCGCGATAACATAGGATGGAAAGAGCGGTTTCTGGTATTCCAAAAGTTCCCCGGCATTGCGCCAGACGCATTCCTGCTCGATCACAAAACAGGCTTGGTATCCATTTCCTTTCAAAACGCGTTCGATGCATTCTGTCAGCTCCTGTTCCCTGCCTGTCTGTGTTTGGATCACATACCACATACCGCACTCTCCTTTGCATTTTCCCTGCTTTCAGGTGCACAATGGGTATGCTTCGCCATCCCGGAGCCGCCTTCTGGCTGCCCGGATACGATCTCGATCCATCCTATGTTCCATCTTTCATCTGACCATGACATTGATCACAGGCAGCTTACTCCACGTGCTTTTGATTCTTATTCTGCGTCTCTTAACGCGCTTTCATACATCCGCATCCGGCACGCCTGATTTTAGAGGATTTGTGCCTATGCGAAGTCTAGTTTATTATACTACGGTTTGTGGGGGGATTCAATAGAAGTTTGTGGGAAGGAATGTTTAGGAAATTCTTAAAATAAAGGGTAAAAAGGCAAAATTCTATATTTACTTAGAAATACATATCGGACTGATAGCGAACTCAGTTGACATCGCAGAACATAAGTTCTATAATTGGCTTGTTAGCATTTACAAATTACAGATTTATAAATAATACCTCGGAGGCCAATGCCATGAAAAAAATAGGTTTAACCATATATGCTTTAAATGTTTTTCATACCGGAAAGTATCACTTTGAAAAGAAACATGGACATTTAACTTTTATAGATATGATTTCAGCTTTCTCTAAACAGAATGCGAAACAATTTGATATTGATAACCATGCTGAGAACATTTTTAAAGTCAACTCATTTGAGGTGGAATGTGTAAAAGATGAGGATGGACATATTATTTTTAATGCTTTTACAGGAGTTGTAAAAACCGGAGAATATGGAACTGAAGCCGAACTCATTCACACAAAAACCAGAAAACTGACCCACAAGAAGACCGTTGAAGAGGCTGAAGTTATACCATTCGCTTTCTATCTGGCACTGTCTCCTATAAGACCGGAACGTGGCATACTTATTTTTCAGACCGAAGGCCGCAGCAGCATGAAATCAGCATTTGAACACCGCATGAAAAAATTTGTCAGACACACATATGAAGGCTGGAACTTTTCATTAGAAACTCTTATGCCTAAAGAATATGTAGAACACTACCTGGTAGATGGTGTTTTAAAAGAACTCCGGATGATTAAATACGGAATTTCCCAGGATATTTCTGAGCGAAATGGGATACGCGGAAATGATGAGGCCGTGTATGAAGAACGGATCATCCATAATCCTTTGGGTTTTCTTGAAAAGGGCGCCGATAAGATCCGGGAGGTCTTAAGAGGACAGCGGAGCTTATGTGAAGTTGTTTCTGTATCCGATTTCGATTATGACTGCCTGAAATTCAAATTTCGCCTAGGCAAGACAGAAAAACCATTGATATCGGCAATTTAGATGCCCTGGTTGTGACAGAAGACATCACCGATCAGGCCGGAGTCAAAACAGGGCATCCCGATGTAGACATATTAAAGTCCGAAATGCGCGAAACAGCAAAAGAATATATGCGGAGCATGGGGTTAGCATAAGAAGGTGAATTGATGAAACATTGGATATTAAGCAGAGAAGGTTCTCTGAGTATCATACTGGTAATATGGTTGTTTAATAGCTGTGTTCTTAAACTTAAATACGCTTCCTTGGTGGATATTTTTAAAAATTACTTTAGTTGTTTTAAGGATAAAGAAGGACATTTGTTGATAGCACCACTTTTAAATTATATGATCCTGCCGATTCTTCTGGCTGGAATTATTGCCAGAGAAAATCCAATCAGCGAAACGATCCAAAATATTTTAACTGTATTAATTTCCATTTTAACATCCATGTTATTTGCACTTTTGACAACCATCATCCAGATGAAAGCTAAAATTAAAGAAGATTTGGATTATTACAGTATAGAAGCAAACACCTCAAAACAGGCATTGATAGAAACCTATTATATTGTCATGTTTGAAATAACCATGTGTGTATCTGTATTAATCCTGTGTTTAGTAAATTTATTCACAGGACAGCTTAGCTGGGTTTTCAGCTTTTTAATTTATGCCTGCTCGTTTTTAGTCATTTTTAATTTATTGGTGGTTGTGAAACGAATTTTTAGGGTGATTGATACGGATATGAATAAGTGAGATATGCCAAGAGCGGGCGAGAGTGACAGGAAAAGGTGTCCTTTTTGGTTGTTTATACATAAAAAAACAGTAACTTTTTGTTCCGTACTGATATTCCTTATTTTACCTCATAAGCTATTGGTAAGATGAGCATCGTTTTTCATAAAAGCGAAATCTCTGTATGGGAAGAAAAGGTTAGAAAAGTCTTAAGAAGTGAGAAAAATTGTTTTTCTCATCACAAAACAAATGCAATCGACTGCATGATAGAATGAAGCTGCCAATTTTCACAAAAAGGCAGCTTCTTATTATTTTCCCTCCAGCAACGGCATATCCTTAAAAAATCGATTCTCATTATAAGCCTGCACCAGCTCCGGAAAATACTGTATCTTAGTTGATTTTTCTTCAATATAATGCCTTATTCGATCTTTATAAGGATACTTATTTTCCCGCTCAATAAATTCAACATACGCAATCTCTCCCAAAATATGCTCCCGATTTTTATAATCCCCTGTCATTAAACAAGTGAAAATCTCCGCTCTAATTTTTTGTTTCAGCTTTCTTGGAGCCTTTAATTCTACCGCGTTCTCCGCTTTTCCTGGTGAAATCGTTATTCCTGTGATCTGCTTTTTATTCGATGGCGTATGAAAATGTGTTTTTCTTTCATTCAATAGAAAGCCTCATCTTCGATTATCTTTTTTATAATGGGATAATTTTTCAATAACAGCAATTTATCATCACAGGAAAAGTACATATCATCTGCATAGCGTGAGAAACGGATTCCTCTTTTTTCACACAATCCAATCAGACGTTTATCCATATTCATACATATGATGTTGGATATCGCCGGGGAACATGCACTTCCCTGCGGCAATCTTCCATCCAGCGTACAAAGATTCGTCAGTATCGCTGCTGCAAAGTGATTATAGCCCAGATTAGAAAAAAGCGTATACACTTTATTCGCTGTTATGCTTGGAAAAAAGTCCTTCAAATCAATCGCCAGCCCATATAAGGTATCTGCATGGTAAATAGCATTTTGTTTATGCCCAAAATTGTCACCCTTCCTAAAAGCCATCGCACTGCTTGAAGGAACTAATTTATTCAATATTTCCATCAGAATCCATCTTTGAACGATATGTAATGTATAGGATGGAATTGATATTTCACGCATTTTTCCGTTGCGCTTGGGGATTTCTATGACGTTATAATACCGATCCGTTTTCTTGGAAAGACAATACAGCAGACGCGTACTCAGCCTGGTTATCTCTGATAATTCTTCCAACGTCTCAAACACCGGTAATTTTAAAGAATTGATTAATAATGGAGATATTTTTTGAGACATAAAAAGTCGCCCCTTTCACCATAAGTTTTTCGTTAGGGTTAGCTGGATAATTCATGACTATGAACTATACTGCTAAGCATAACGAATCATGTGGACCATACACCAAGGAAGCAAGAATCTTCTTCCGAACACAATGTAATAATACGTTATGTATAAACTAAAAAGGGCGACTAATTATTTAATTGCTCTCTCAGTATATCACACCGTATCTTATCATGCAAGACAGTCCGATTAGCCGCATACGACAGCTTCAGCAAATCATTCACTTCCATATATCCCGCCTTCGATAATGACAATATCTCATCATTCTCATTTTCATCAAACCTTGTTGTCAGGCTCCCAGAACGGACCATATATTTCAGGGATGCATTAAACAGCTTATTATAGGTTGCTGGCAGCTCCTTATTCTTTAAAAGCAATTCTTTTAATGTTTTATGCAGCTCTTTCCGTTTTACATCTTTGAAAAAGTACACAATAACCGGTATAAACGAAATATAGGCAGCTATATTTTCAAAACTCTGCATCTTATTTCCTTTTTGTGCAAAGCGGCGCAAAATGGTCATTTTTTTGCTCAATGCAGCTCCCAGTTTTTCCGGTTCTGTATCTTTATATCGTATGACTGCCTCTTTGTTCTTCTTTTCCAGATGCTTGACCGGCCCCATCATAATAAAACTTTTATCTCTGGCATATTTCTGATTCATGCAGACGATCAGTTTTTGTTCGAATTTTTCACTCTGAACAAAGGCTCCCAGCTCGACTGCCGACCCCATACTTTCACAAATGATGCACACAACATCCGCACTGTCCGCCAGAAGATTTTCGTATTCGAGCAGATCACTGTTCTTATCCCGATTGAGCATATCCATAAACAGATCTTCCGGATAGAGAACTTGAAACCGTTCCTTTTCTAAATACGTTCTGACCCGGTTTCTAATGTTATTTTTATCTGCACCTCCGCACAAAAACACAAAAAAGAAGCGGCTGAATGTTTTGCAGAAAACGTCCTTGTATATCTTTTCATATATATTTAACAGTTCCATCGTATTTCCTCGCCTTGTTCAGCATTTTTTTACTCTGAAATTTCCGCTGTCCCTTTGAAGTAATTAAAAAGTCCTTGCCGCACTCTCGCTGATGCGCCAGTCCCATCGATTTATTTAGTTCTCTATTATATTATCACATTATAAATTCCAATTAAATGGGGTAACTAAATATTCCGTACCTCTTGAATTTTCATCTCGGATATCCTGCTTGTTTTTCCTCAATTTTAAAATGAATTTTTCGGTTTCAGTTTGCGGGGTGACATTTTCAATAAACGATTGAAGAAAACCTATTTCTCCAAACAAAAGTTTCTCTTTTCCTTCGTTAAATGTATATCCATGCCCTCTGATTCCATCCGACTCTTCGATCACATCCGCCAGCACGCGGAAAAGATTTTTTTGGTTGACAATTGCTTTCATATAAATATGAATTTTCTCTTTCTCTTCAAATGCATCATATAAAGACCAGATTTGAAATCTTTGATAAACAGGGGCTTCATATAAATCGATCTTCTGTTCTATAATTTGATTACATAATTCATCATATTTTCTTTCAAGAATCAATTGCAGCTCCTGATATTCATGGTCTTCTGTTCTCCTAAAAGATTTGCAATCCGAAATCATCTCTTCCAATGCTAAAATATTATATCTCCTCGAACAAGCTTCAACAAAATCATTAAGCGCAGCCGTATCAGCACCTCCTGCCAATTTTGTTGCTACAATTAAGGCTCTTTGATAGACAGAACCAAACCTAAACGAAGGAGAACGGTCAATGTATGTAAGTACATTGCAAATTCCCTTTGCAACAAGAATACGTTTGTCTTTATCCAGTTCTTTCGTTTTATTTTGGAGACATTCAAGCCATTCTCTTTGCCTTTCTTTCGGAAGTTTTATAATCTTTTCCTGAGTATACGCAACACCCTCTTGTTCTTTTGACCCATTAATTGAAATTATAAAGTTATTAACCAGGGACATTATTTCAAGATGATCGTTAGTACCATATGAAAAATATAGGTCAAAATACTTTATGCTGGAAATCGTCGCAATTGTAATATGTTTTTCTTCACCAGCTTCAACAAAACGTTCTGATTTTAATTCCTGATTTTCCTTATACCGTTGAACATAGGGAAATAACTCTGCCAGCAGATCTTCATATTGTTCAAACTTTTGAAACAATTCTTCGAAAAACCTTTTTCCTTCTGTATTAAATTCCTGCCTGCTTCCATTCCAACCAACTCTGCTCAGAATAATCCCAAAATCTCTGGAAATAAAGAATTGAGGATTACTTTTTATCGTTTCATATAACTCTGGCTCTAAAAAACGTATTGTTTCAATCGCCAGTAAATGCGGTTTAAATAGAATATTATCATAATAAAATGTTGTTACAAACGCAGTGTTGAAAAGGCGCTTCAACTGCCTCAAGCTAGTAATGGAGGTACTGATCACCTGAATGATTCTAGTATACTGATTTAACCAATCCTCAGTTACACCATAGCATTGCAAGAGATTTTTTATACATTCATCGCAGATGGTCTCCAGCCTTTCCTTCTGAATATCAGGAATTGCGATTTCTTGCTGGACAATTTTCTCAATATACTTTGGATTGATTTTTTTCTCATCCTCAAACACCGCCTTAATCCGTTTATCATCATATGACAAAATATATAGGATATTGGGGAGATCAAACACTGCCCCGATAAGCTTAAATAAAAATAAAATATTATCTGCCTCAGCCCGATCTATATTATCAATAACTAAGACAATCTTTTTGTCAATAAAACATAAATATCGAGCAAGATTCTGTTTCAATTGTTTTACAGTTTCATAAGCAGTTTTTTCATCATTTAGAAAAACATCAAATACGCCTAATAACTTTTTAGAATCAGCAACTGTTTTCTGCAGCTTTCTAGCTATTATTCGATTTCTATAGGAACTATATTGAAGCCCTGTTTTAGACAATATCTCATCATACATTGCAGTCAGAAGTGCTTCCTGTGTACCAAATATCCATGGATCGAAATCATCTATAATGATTATTTTTTCTTTTTTTTCACGCAATTCCTTCTTTGCAATATTTAAAATAGTTGTTTTACCACTTCCCCATGCACCCTTAATTCCAATCACATATGCATGTTCAGCATTGCAGGCATTAACAGAATTGCAAATCATATTAACAAGCCCCTGACGCCCCAGTAAATCTTTATCCGGAGTAGACTCCGAAAAAAGGATCGGCTGACCTTCTGCATGAAGTTCTCCATTTAATAATTGGAGCAAATCAACCAATTTCTTTTTATCTTGTTCTGCATTTCGAAAAAAAGTTCTCCACCGCCAACGTAAAACTAAACTCGAAAGCAGCAATAACGCCCCTAAAAGTAACAATTTGTAACAGTACAAAGTTTTATATATGCACTCTCCCACACCAATCATCAAAGACGAAAGCATGATAAAAAACATACTTGCATCTGCCGAATTTTTATGGGGTATTTGCAGCAACTTCCACCAGTTCCATTTCCACACCAAGACCGCCAATATCAAAAAGCTGAAAATCAACACTATATAAACTCTAAACACACCATACTGATTTTTACAATATGTAAATGCTCCATATGAATCCAGCACTAGAATGCAACATGAAAACACAAGCGCCCATATAATGCTCGTACTGGCAGAATCTTTATCTAACCAGAAACCATTCCATTCTTGAAGTTTTTCTTTTATCCGATCCTTTATATGCAATATTTCATTCCCACCTTTCAAGCTTTGTTCCACCTATACCATTTATCCCCTAGAAAAGTAAAAGCGGCATCCAGTTTAAAACGCTGGATACCGCTTTTCTTCTATAAGGCCTATTTTTAGAATTTTGAACAAAATATAACCGATGCAATTCCCAGAATCAACAATACAATTCCATATATAATCGCAAAACCTTTTCCTCTTCCCTTATTAATTAAAAAGAGAATCATTCCCAGCATCACGGCAATGCAGAATGTCAGTGATAAATTCATCGCAATGATATACGATGGGCTGATTGTCTGTCCATCAAATATACGTGAATTAATAGATATCAGCGAAAAAATAGCAACTATAATTCCCATCAATGTCAGGACATTTCCATAAATACGATGTGACGCACTCTCAATATTCTCTTTGATATCCTGCATTTTCTCGAAAGCTTTAATATTTTTTCTATAGGCTTCTTCGTATTTTCCAAAATGTCTATACTCATCTTCGTTCTGAAAGGATGCATTTTCCTGCTCTGCATATGTTTTTTCTGGTCGTTCTTTTAATTCTTCAAAGTATATCTGTGCTATATGCATGCCAACTTTCAAAGTTATCTCATCCGCAGAGATATTCTGGACGCGAAGAAAGGCATAGGTTGTATGACCCGGCTGGTACTGTGGACCATCCACTTTTAATCCCATTCTTAACAGTGAATTCTTTTCTCCCACTCGCCCGGTAATATTATCTGGAATACTTAATTTTTCCTTCGTTTTTATTATCACCGTGGCACCAGGTATCAATTTTTTCTCAGTCTCTGCCTTGTCTGCAAAACTTCCAAGTGTCAAATCATATGATATACTATTGACATTTTCTTCCGTATACGCTTCTTTAATCAGCTTTCCTTCAGCAGATAATTCCTTTATATTTTTATCAACTAATATCATATAACTCACCTGCCTTTTCTTTGATTCTAATATTATAGCACATCCGGATCCTTTTTCAAGGTGATTGACAGGTCTATTTTTCTTTTTTTCTCAACAATTAATAAAGTAAATATTATACATAATAAACAAAAGAACACAAAGGCATCTATATCTATTCCATATATTTTCATGTCCTCTTTTGTCACTTTTTTAGGAGCCTCTATAACAAAAAAGCGGCATCCAGCACCCCTGCCAGACACCGCCTTCATCTTCTTTAAAGCATTTTTACTTCATATACTCCTGCTTCACCTTATGATCCACCACATGCCGCTTCGCCAGCTCTTTCGTCACATCCTCTACACTGATGCCTGCGTCTGCCATCAGAACCATCGCATGATAGCAAAGATCTGCCAGCTCGTAAATTGTCTCTGCCTTGTCCTTCTTCGCTGCTGCGATGATAACCTCCGTACACTCCTCGCCGACTTTTTTGAGGATCTTGTCCAGACCTTTATCAAACAGATACGTCGTGTAGCTTCCTTCCTTCGGATTCGTCTTACGTCCCAGAATCAGGTCGTAAAGTCCCTCATAGGAAAACGGCGTGATCTCCTCATTCTGGTAAACCGGCTCAAAAAAGCAGCTCTCCGCGCCCGTATGGCACGCCGGACCTTCCTTGACTACCTCGACAATCAGCGTATCCTTATCACAGTCCGCATAAATACTGGAAATATGCTGCACATTCCCGCTCGTCTCGCCCTTTCTCCAAAGCTCCTGACGGCTGCGGCTGTAAAAACAGGTCTTCCGCTCCCGAAGACTGATCTCCAGACTCTCCTTATTCATCCACGCCATCATCAGAACCTTCTTGCTATAATGATCCTGCACGATCGCCGGAATCAGACCTTTCTTATTAAACTTCAATTCATCCACTTTAAACGACGCCTCTACGCCTGCAATCTCGTTGATATTCTCACTCATATTTTTATCCTGCCTTACCACATAAAATTTTAATTACATCGTAACTGTTCAGTATCTTCACAGTCACGCGCAAAATCCATTAAAAATTGCCTACAGCAATGGGATTTTTGCCTGATAGCCCATGTTTTCGTACGGTCAGCGCAACGCCGACGCTCTCCTTTATGATCCACAGGAGAACAGGCATCCAAAAACTGTAGAAAACATCGCATACGCCGGTGCTTAGTGAGGTCTTTTCGAACTTAGCACCGCCCTCAAACTTCTCACTCCCTTCGCAATTTAGGATGATTTAGATCAACCGCATCTCCACCCCATTCTCCGCCAGATACTGTTTCAATTCCTTAATATTCACTTCTTTCCGATGGAAAATGCTTGCTGCCAGTCCCGCGTCGATCTGCGGATACTGGAAGAGCTCTAAGAAGTCTTCTTTCTTTCCCGCGCCGCCGGATGCAATGATCGGCACATCGACGCGCTTTGCAATCTCTAAAAGCATCGGAATATCAAATCCCTGCTTCACGCCGTCGGTATCGATACTGTTGACTACCAGCTCGCCTGCGCCGCGTTTGACACCGGATTCTGCCCATTCCAGCGCATCGATACCGGTATCGACCCGGCCGCCCTGCTTAAATACGTGAAATTCATTTCCCACGCGTTTCACATCCATCGAAAGCACCACGCACTGATCGCCGTAGCGGTGGGCCGCCTCGGTGATGAGTTCCGGATTTTTGATCGCGCCGCTGTTGACACTGACTTTGTCCGCGCCGCATTTTAATACCCGGTCAAAATCATCCAGCGTGCTGATGCCGCCGCCGACCGTCAGCGGGATGAAAGCCCGTTTTGCCGCTTCCGTCAGGATGTCCGTAAAGATTTTTCTTCCTTCTACACTTGCCGTAATATCATAAAATACCAGCTCATCCGCGCCGCTCTGGTTGTAAAATTCCGCCATCTCGACCGGATCCGCCACATCCTGGATTCCCTCGAAATTGACGCCTTTCACGACACGCCCGTTCTTTACATCCAGACACGGAATAATACGTTTTGAAATCATGCCGTTCCCTCCTGATTTCTTTTTCTGATTATTTATTCGAACGATTCGAATGATTTTTTCGCCGCTTTTTATACGATGCTTCTCCTAAACGGAATATTTCAGTGCTTCCTTCAAATCAATCGCACCCAGATACAGCGCTTTTCCTAAAATTGCACCATACACCTCATTTTTCAAAATATCAATCTCCTTGAGGCTGCTGATTCCACCGGACGCCACGATATCCAGCCCTTCAATCTGCGATAATTCTTTATAAAGCTCCAGGTTCGTTCCCTGCATCTTCCCATCGCGGGAAATATCGGTGTAAATCACCGTTTTCACTCCGGTATCGCGCAGGCGGCGGCAGAAATCTACGCCGCGCACTTCGCTCGTCTCCAGCCAGCCGTGGGTTGCCACAAAGCCGTCCTTGGCATCGACACCGACCGCAATCTTATCTCCGTATTTGCGGACCATTTCCTCGACAAATGGGTAATTTGTGACTGCCACCGTGCCGAGAATCACGCGTCCGGCTCCGAGTGACAGGTATTTATCGATGGATGCCTCGTTGCGGAGGCCGCCGCCGACTTCCACAAAAAGTCCCGTTGTCTTGATTAATTTCTCTATTGTATCAAAATTTGCCAGCGCCGCATCTTTCGCGCCGTCCAGATCGACTACATGCAGATTTTTTGCGCCCTGCGCTTTAAATCCCAGCGCCACCTCTTCCGGTCGGTCGCTGAATACTGTCATCTGGTTATAATCGCCCTGCACCAGTCGCACGGCCTTGCCGCCCCGCAAATCAATCGCCGGAAATAACTCCATGTTCTTGTCCTCTCCATCACCGTCTGTTTTCCTCGCAATCCACGATTTTCTGTTTTCCATTCACGCGCTTATTCTCGCGCTTTTTGCCAAGCCCCAACAGACCGTTTTCTTTCTCAAACCTATAATCTTATATCTCCGCAAATGCCTTCAGAATCCGCAGTCCCACTTCTCCGCTCTTCTCCGGATGGAACTGGCAGCCCATGACATTTCCATTGGCCGCAGACGCGGTCACCGGAATACCGTATTCTGACGTTGCCAGCAGGCTTTCTTCACAGTCCTTTCCGTAAAAGCTGTGGACAAAGTAGACGTAATCGCCCTCTTTGCTGTACTTGAACAGCGGGTGCTTCTTCCCTTTTTCGGTCAGATGCAGGCTGTTCCAGCCCATATGCGGCACTTTTAAGTTTGCCGGAATGTCTTCCCTCAAATCTGCCATCACACCCGGAATCAGTCCCAGACCCCGATGCTTGCCGTATTCATAGCTTTTATCAAAGAGAAGCTGCATTCCAAGGCAGATTCCCATGATCGGCTTGCCCGCCCTGGCTTCTTCTAAGAGCGGTTCCGCCATGCCGGATCCCCGCAGCTTCGCAATCGCATCTCCATACGCGCCGACGCCCGGTAAAATAATGTGATCCGCTTTTTTCAGATCTTCCGGATCCCGGCTGACTTTATTTTCCAATCCCAGATAGTTCAGAGAAGAACTGAGGGAAAATAAATTTCCGACGCCGTAATCAATAATCGTTATCATTCGCGACCTCCCTATTATCTAATGTGGTAACTGTTCAGTACCTTCACAGTCACGCGCGAAAATCACAGAACTCCCTTTGTCGAAGGAATCTCATTTTTATATTTTTCATCGATCGACACCGCCTCACCAAGTGCCCGGCCCAGTCCCTTAAACATCGCCTCGATGATATGGTGGCTGTTTTCTCCGTGAAACATCTTGAAATGCAGCGTCATCCGGCTGTTGGAGGACAGTGCAGTCATAAATTCCTTTACAAGCTCGGTATCAAAATCGCCCACTTTTTCGGTCGGGATGTCCACATCCATGACCAGATAGGAGCGTCCGCTTAAATCGAGGGCCGTCATCACCAGTGTTTCATCCATCGGAAGCAGGAAGCTTCCATAGCGACGGATTCCCTTTTTGTCGCCCAGCGCCTCTAAAATTGCCTGTCCCAGGGCAATTCCGATGTCCTCTGTCGTATGATGGTAATCGACCTGCGTATCTCCGTCACATTTCAATGTGAGGTCAAACCGTCCATGTCTGGCAAAGAGTTCCAGCATATGGTTTAAAAATCCGCAGCCCGTATCGACCTGATATTTTCCCGTTCCATCTAAATCAATCGACAGGCTGATTTTCGTCTCTGCGGTATTCCGTTCCAGAGATACTTTCCGTTCTGCTGCCATGCTACCTTCCTTTCCTCGCTGCTTCCACCAGTTTTTCCGTCTCCTTCACAAATGTCTCCATTTCCTCTTCCGATCCAATGGAAATGCGGACGTAATCCTTGATCCGCTCGCTGTCCCAGCGTCTTACCAGGATTCCTGCCTCGCGCAGTCCGTCAAAATAGACTTTTCCCGGCATATCGCCGCTCTTGGCAAAAATGAAGTTGGTCTTCGAATCCAGCACAGTAAATCCAAGTGCCCGGAGCGCCTCGGTCGTTTTTTCACGCGTTTTGCAGATGCGCCCGGTACATTCTTTCGTGTAGTCCCAGTCGCGCATCGCCGCCGCGCCAGCCAGAATCGACAGGCGGTTGACGTTATACGGGTTAAAACTGTATTTGATCCGGTTCATATCCGCGATAAGTTCCGGGTTTGCGATCGCAATCCGACGCGCGCGCCGGCTAAGCTGCGGGATTTGGAAAAGGTCTGGATAATCACCAGATTTTCGTATTTCGGAAGCAGTGATACACAGGATTCTCCGCCGAAATCCACATATGCCTCATCCACCATCACGACGCGGTCCGGATTGGATGCCGCCACTTCCTCAATCGCAGAGAGCGGCAGGTTCATCCCCGTCGGGGCGTTCGGATTGGCAATGATCACGTTATTTCCGCAATTTTTATATGGCTCAATATTTAAGGTAAAATCTTCCTCCAGCGGAACTACCCTGAACGGAATGCCATAGAGACCGCACAGCGCCGGATAGAAGCCATAGGTCAGATCCGCAAACTGCAGCGGTGCTTCCGAATCGCAGAAGGCCCGGAATGCAAATCCCAGGATCTCATCGGAGCCATTGCCTGCGATGACCTGATTGGTTCCGACTCTGTAGTGAGCGGCGATCGCCTCGATCAGCACGCGCTCCTCCGGATCCGAGTAGAGACGAAGGTTCGCCAGTTCCGGCGGCATAATCTGAGCCACTTTTTCCGCCATTTTTCCAGCTTCTGTCGCACCTGCATCACATCCACAGTCAGCCTTTTCTGCCCTGCCTGCTGCCCCCGCAGTGCCACAACCAGCCGCAATTTCCTCATACCCCGCCAGAATCGCCTCCGCAACCTTCGGGCTCGGTGGATACGGGCATTCATTGGTGTTCAGCTTGATAAATTTCCGTCCCTGTGGCTGCTCGCCCGGTGTGTACGGAAGAAGTGATTCGCTTGCTTTGCTCAAAAAACGGCTCATATCTGCCTACGCCTCCTTTTTGTCCTCTGCGGCTGCTTCGTTTGCTGCCTGTTTCTCTTTCTCTGCTTTTTCCTTCTTTTCCTGTTCTTTCTTCTTCTGGTGTTCTTCCACCGCGCCCTTCAGCTTTTCCGCCATCTCGGTGATCTGCTTGTTTTTAAACTCAAAGCTGCTCTTGTTGGCGATGAAACGGGCGCTGATCGGCAGGAACTCTTCCAGCACTTTCAGGTGATTTTCACGGATCGTGCTGCCCGACTCTACAATATCCACGATGACGTCCGAAAGTCCCAGAATCGGCGCCAGCTCAATGCTTCCGTTTAATTTAATAATGTCAATATCGCGTCCCAGCTTCGCGTAATGCTCTTTCGCAATATTCGTAAATTTCGTTGCCACGCGCACCGGTCGGTCTTTGTCCTCGACGTAATCCTCTTTTCCAGCCACGCACATCCGGCATTTTCCAAGTCCCAGATCGAGAAGCTCGTATACATCCGGGTTGCTCTCCATCAGAATGTCTTTTCCGACGATTCCGACGTCTGCCGCATGGTGCTCGACGTAGATTGCCACATCACTCGGCTTTACGAGCAGGTAGCGGACACCCGTCTGTGGGTTCTCAAACACCAGTTTTCTATTTTCGTCGTAAATACTCTTGCAGTCATATCCGACCGACGCCAGAAGCTCATACACCTGATCGCCCAGTCTTCCCTTTGGCAGTGCTATGTTTAACATCTCGCGCCCTCCTTTCCATTCTCCTGAAAGGCATTTTCCCGGTCCTCTTCCAGGGAAAGACGTCCGTCATACCGGTACAGATAGCAGTAACGCAGATCCTCCGGCACAGCTTTCTCCACCCGCACGCGCAGTCCCTGACGGCGCAGACTTTCAACCGCCTGGCACAGGCGCACTACATCGACATCCGGCTCATAGAGTACCAGCGCATCGACATCGTAGCGGATGCTCTTTTCCGGCAGGCGCTCCAGCTCTTTCAAATAGATGGCAAATCCGATCGCATCGGCTTTCTTTCCTAATTTTGCCATCATACCGTCGTACTGGCCGCCGGAAAGAACCTGGCGTGCCAGACCATCTAAGAATCCCTGGAAAATAATACCGTTATAATATTCAATGTCATTGATCATCGAGAAATCCAGCCGCACCTTGTCAAGCTGTCCGCCCAGTCCCATCGCCTCCAGAACCTCATACAGGCGGGATAAAAGTGCAACCGCCTCCTTCATTTTCGGCGTATCCGCGATCGCACCTGCCTCTGCCAGCACCCGCCCAAACTCTCCGTACAGCCCGGAAACCTTCATCAATTTCTCTGTATCGCCCTCCGGCAGTGCCAGATCCGCGCACAATTTTTCCAATCCGCTGCGGTTTTTCGTCCGAATCAGCCCTAAAATGATATCTTTCTGATCGGCATTGACCGGAAGCTCTTCCATCAGTCCCACCACGAAATCCATGTTGGAAATCTTGAGCACATAGTCCGTCTCAAAATCCGCCAGACTCTTGAGCGCCAGCGCCAGCACCTCCGCGATCACGCAGTCATCCACGCCGCCCATGCACTCCAGTCCCATCTGGCTGATCTCTTTGTAAGTGTGGCTTTCCTTGCTCTCACGATACACACTCTCCAGATAATAGACCTTCTCGCACGTATTTTTATCTGCCTTGGTGTTCTTCGCGATGCTCAGCGTCACGTCCGGCTTGAGAGCCATCAAGCGTCCGTCCAGATCCGTAAATGTCGGCACATTTTCCCCCAGCAGGAAACTTTTATTCGCTGCATACAAACTATATTCCTCAAACCGCCCCATCCGGTACTTGCGGTATCCATAGCTCTCATAAAGACCTCTCAGGCGAAGCGTCGCCGCCTCCGCCCTCCGAGGCTCTGAATCTCTAAATTCATGCTCTATCTCCTCTCAACTGCCGCCGCAACCGCCCCGGCTCAACAAAATCCGCCGGACAATCACCCGCTCGTCTATATCCTGCCGTTATAGCTCCCATCACTTTTGTTTATCTTGCTATCATGGTAGCGTACTAAAGTGTTTTCTATATACTATCATTCCTTCTTAAAAAAAGCAACTACTTTTTTAGAATACTCACACTTTAATTAAAAGAAAAACTCGGGGCGTGAAAAATGTGCGCCCCGAGTTTTTCCACCTCGACTCTATTCTTTTATAACCTTCTCCAAAATCGGCCCCAGAATCTCCGTCCAAGGCGTATACGCATCCTTTTCCTCCAGATGCGTCAGCGCCATCCAGTTCAGTCCTCCCGGTGTCATTTCTCTGGCAAGGTCTTCCAGATCCCCGTCCCACGTCGCTGCCTTGCGGGACAGCGCCCCAGTAAATTCGGTGATGTATGCCCGTGCGGATGGCTCATCCAGCCCGTTTCTCTCACACCACTGGATAATGACGGTCAGAAGCATATAGTAAGCGCTCATCAGGCCCGTCGTGCTCCTAAGGATCGCGATCTGCTTCGGCGTATCGACCGGAACCGGCTTGCGACGTGACTCATCAGATCGACTACCTCCGGGATATCCGGGTAAATCACCACCGGTCCGAAGCGGTTCGCCGCGAAGGTCAGAGGCACAACATCCGCCAGAATCTCTCTCGGTCCAAACATTTCCTCAATGCGCTTTAAGCTCAGCGTTGCAACCAGATTGATAAACTTCTTCTCCGGTCCGATATGAAGCGGTTTTAAGATATCTTCCGCCGCCTTCGGAAGGAGCGCCGCAAAGACCCAGTCCGACCGGTCCACAACTTCCTGGTTATCCGCCGCGACCGACACGATCTCCGGGTATTTCTCATGCAGCATCTGCGCCCGTTCTTTATTTCTCGGCGATACAACGATCTGCAGATTCTCCATTCCGCTCTCGCAGAATCCAGTCACGACGGACGTCGTAATGATTCCCGTTCCAATAAATCCCAGTTTCATAAACTTCTACCCTCTCTTTCTCCTCTCCGTTTACCCGAAATTTTTCCAGACGATTCCGAGCGAACTTTTCTGATAGTTACTCCCCCGATTTTATTCACATACACAGTATACAACCAAAAACACATATTTTCCAGCATCCTACTCATATCTCGGCGCACTTTTCCGGTTTTTCATCGTAATTCCTCCCTCAACCTTCGCACCCCACTTTGATCCGGCGCCTTATTTTATCGTTCATATCCTCCTTGCCATTTTCTTTGAAATTGTCCACTTCCGCAAATAAAGCGATTGAAATAAGCCATCTTGCCCAATCTGCACAAGCAATCTCCTCATCTTTATTCAATCTTAATACGTCGTAAATCTCCCTTATCCGCTCTTAAAATCTCCAGCTATATAATATGACCATCACAGAAATAAGGAGCTGCCTTTATGCCGGACGAGATTATTCGACGAAAGCGCCGTCTTTCGTCTTTTCAAATTATCACATTGGGTTTTGCCGGGGTCATTCTACTCGGAGCGCTACTGCTGATGCTGCCGATCTCCACGACTGGAGAGAATGTAACTCCATTCAATGAAACGCTGTTTACTGCGACCTCTGCCGTCTGCGTGACAGGGCTTGTAGTACAGGATACAGGCTGCTACTGGTCAACCTTTGGGCAGGCGGTTATTCTGGCACTGATCCAAATTGGTGGTCTTGGTGTCGTAACCGTAGCAGCATCGTTTGCGCTGTTGTCCGGGCGAAAGATTTCTCTGATGCAGCGCAGCACCATGCAGGATGCAATTTCAGCACCAAAGGTCGGCGGAATCGTCCGTCTGACACGCTTCATCCTGCGAGGGACGTTTCTGATTGAGCTGCTGGGAGCGCTTGCCGTGCTGCCGGTATTCTGCCGGGACTACGGATGGCGTGGCATCTGGATGGCGGTATTTCATTCCATATCCGCTTTTTGCAATGCCGGGTTTGACATTCTTGGGACAGAAAGCAACCGCTATCCATCTCTTACCGGCTACGCGGACAGCCCGATAATCAATATCACGATTATGCTGCTGATCGTGATCGGAGGTATTGGATTTCTGACGTGGGATGACATCTTTGAAAACAAGTGGCGGTTTCATCGCTACCGAATGCAGAGCAAGGTGATTCTGGTCACGACAGGTTTTTTAATTTTTCTGCCTGCTATGTTTTTCTTCTTTTCAGACTTTTCCGCGCTTCCCGCCGGAAACCGGCTGCTGGCATCCTTTTTTCAGTCTGTCACGCCGAGGACAGCGGGCTTCAACACGGTAAATCTTTCCACGATGTCCGGTGCATCACAGGGCGTAATGATCCTTTTGATGCTGATCGGCGGTTCTCCAGGTTCTACAGCAGGCGGTATGAAAACAACGACACTGGCGGTTCTGCTTGCCAATGCCACTGCAACCTTCCGCCAGCGCGATAGTGCCCGATTTTTCGGACGCAGAGTCGATTGCAGCGCCGTCAAGACCGCCGCGACCATTCTGACAATGTACTTGATGCTGTTCTTTGGCGGTGCTGTCTTTATCAGCGCATATGAGAATCTTCCGCTGTCTGCCTGCCTGTATGAAACGGCATCGGCGGTCGGGACGGTGGGATTGACACTTGGTATTACACCGCAGCTGCACATTCCATCGCAAATGGTGTTGATCACGCTCATGTATCTGGGCAGAGTCGGCGGTCTTACCCTTATTTATGCGACATTTTCCAGCAAAAAAGTGGGGAATGCAAAGCTGCCGCAGGAAAAAATCACGATTGGATAAGGAGTCTTTTCACATGAAAAACATTCTATTGATTGGCACAGGCCGCTTCGGACGGCATATTGCAGTACAGCTTTCTCAGCTGGGGCATCAGGTCATGGCGGTCGATACAAACGAGGAACGAATCAATGATGTGCTGCCATATGTCACCAATGCACAAATTGGCGACAGTACAAACGCGGAGTTTCTTCGCTCTCTTGGCATCGGAAATTTTGATGTCTGCATCGTAACCATCAGCGGTAACTTTCAGAACTCGCTGGAAACCACCTCGCTGCTGAAAGAGCTGGGGGCGAAGTGCGTGGTGTCGCGTGCCGAGCGTGATGTGCAGGCAAAGTTTCTGCTTCGCAACGGTGCCGACCAGGTAGTCTACCCGGAAAAACAGGTGGCAAAATGGGCAGCGATCCGATACACTGCCGACCATATTTTCGACTACATAGAGATCGACGAGCAGCACGCCATTTTTGAAGTAGAAGTTCCGGCCGGGTGGATCGGCAAAAGTGTTGGTGAACTGGATATTCGCAGAAAGTATGGCATTAACATTCTCGGCATCAAACATTCAGGAAAAATCGACGCTTCCATTACGCCGGATACGGTGCTGTCCGGGGAAATAACGATTTTAGCGTTGGGCGAATACAAAGCGCTGCAAAAGTGCTTCCGAATCTGAATGGACGGTGAGGGTATATGGAAGATAGCGTTTTGATCGCTGGGACGGCGCTAATGTTCCTGTTCGGCTGGGTTTTGATGAAACGGCTGGATCGCTTTCTGGACGAAAATCAGAAGCGCATCAAAGAATCGTCTGAACAACAGCAGGCTGAACCGTGCGTGCATCTGGTCGGAAATATTTCTCCTGACGAACTTGAGGAAACATTTTCTCAGTTTCGCAATAGTCATGCCCATGTAGAAATCGTGATCTATGATTCAGAGCAAATTTCTTTTCCGGACAACAAATCCAATTGGGCGCAGTAGAAACCTTCACATTTTGGTGCTATAATTGCTATAATATTGTTTAAGAGGGGTGGTGAAAATGTGCAGAATAAAGGAAGCGAAATGCCAAAAGAGCATATTCTTGTGTGCCTGTCCTCGTCTCCATCCAATGAACGCATTGTACGAATGGCAGGGAAAATGGCACAGGCATTTTGCGCCAGTCTTACCGCACTTTACGTGCAGACCCCCGGAGACGCTGATATGAACGCGGAAGATACCGTCCGTTTGCAGGCGAATATGCGTCTGGGGCAGCAGCTTGGCGCAGAAATTGTCACAACGCATGGTGAAGATGTGGCGACACAGATCGCGGAATATGTGCGGCTCTCTGATGTGACCAAAATTGTGATTGGACGAAGCGGCATACAGCGGCGGCATTTCTGGAGCGAATCGACGCTGACAGAACAGCTCATTACGCTTGCACCGGAGGTAGATATTTATATTATTCCGGATGTGGAAGCCTATAAGAACTGCCGCAGAAATCAGCCGCTTACTATCCGCCCGGCGTTTCCGACCGCCCGGGAACTACTTCTGACCATCGGAATTCTGGCAGTTACGACGGTCATCGGATGGATTTTTCTGCGGCTCAGCTTTGCAAATGCCAATATCATCATGGTTTACCTGCTGGGTGTGCTTCTGACTTCCACTTTTACCAGCGGATATACCTGCGGTGTGCTGTCCGCTTTTTTGAGTGTCCTCCTGTTCAATTATTTTATGACGGAGCCCCGGCTGTCTTTGGCAGCCTATGGCAGCAAATACCCAATAACCTTTGCCGTCATGTTCGCGGCTGCACTTTTGACAAGTACACTTGCGGCCAAGCTCAAAGCCCACGCACAGCTATCCGCACGGGACGCTTATCGCACGAAGCTCCTTTTTGATATGAACAGACAGCTCCAAAAAGCGGAAACGCCGGAGGAGGTCTATCGGATGACCGCGACGCAGATACAAAAGCTCATGCAGCGAGACGTTCTGATTTACCCGGCACAGGGCAACGCTCTGCTGGATGGGAACATTTATCCGGCTGACGGAAGTAGTCCATACAGCATCCCAGATACCGACCGGGAACAGAACGTGGTTCAATGGGTCTGGCAAAACCGCAAGCGCGCCGGAGCAACGACGCAAAACTTTCCAAAAGCAAAACGGCTGTATCTTGCCATCCGTACCGGGCAGCAGATTTACGGTGTTGTCGGGATTCCGATGGAAAAGCAAACGCAGCCTGACGCATTTACATCCAGCGTTCTGTTCTCCATCCTCGGCGAGTGCTCTCTGGCGCTGGATAACCTGCGAAATGCCAGAGAAAAGGAAGAAGCTGCCGTTCTTGCAAAGAACGAACAGCTTCGCGCCAATCTTTTGCGTTCGATTTCTCATGATCTCAGGACACCACTGACCTCGATTTCCGGCAACGCAGATACGCTGCTGCACAGCTATGACGTGTTGGATGAGCAGACACGGAAACAGATTTTTACGGACATTTATGACGATGCACAATGGCTGACGGGACTGGTTGAGAACTTGCTTTCCATTACGAAAATTGTAGACGGCAGCGTAAAGCTGCACCTTTCTGATCAGGTCGTGGATGACATCATATCGGAAGCACTCAGGCATATTGACCGAAGAGCGGCAGAACATCACATCGCAGTAGATTGCGGAGACGTACTGTTGCTGGCACGGATGGACGCAGGACTCATCATGCAGGTGCTCATCAATCTGGTGAATAACGCAGTCAAATATACTCCAGTTGGCTCGAACATCCGGATCACGGCAATCCCGCGAGAAAATATGGCTGAAATATGTGTCAGCGATAACGGTCCCGGTATTCCGAATGAACTGAAGGAACGTGTTTTTGAAATGTTCTTTACTGGGGGGAATCCAATTGGCGACAGCCGCCGAAGTCTTGGACTTGGACTTACGCTCTGTCAAACTATTGTCCATGCACATCATGGTGAAATGACGTTGAAAGACAATTCGCCGCATGGCTGCATCTTTTCCTTTACAATACCACTTAGTGAGGTGAACTTAAATGAATAAGCCGCTCATCCTCGTTGTAGAAGATGATACCCCGGTGCGAAATTTAATAACGATGACACTAAAAACTCACGAATATAGGTATCTTTCGGCGCAAAACGGCGCAAGTGCCGTGATGGAAGCGCTGTCTCACAACCCGGACATTGTACTGCTTGATCTGGGGCTGCCGGATATGGACGGCGTGGAAGTCATCCAAAAAATCCGGTCGTGGTCGAATATGCCGATCATTGTGATCAGCGCCAGAACAGAGGATTCCGATAAAATCGGGGCGCTGGATGCTGGGGCGGATGATTATCTAACGAAGCCTTTTTCCGTGGACGAACTGTTGGCACGACTGCGGGTGACGCAGCGGAGACTGTCGATGATGAAAACAGACTCCGTGCAGGATTCTCCGATTTTTACGAATGGTGCGCTGAAAATCGACTATGCGGCAGGCTGCGCATATCTTGACGGCACAGAGCTACACCTGACACCCATCGAATACAAGCTGCTGTGCCTGCTCTCCAAAAATGTTGGTAAGGTTCTGACACACACCTATATCACGCAGCAGATTTGGGGCAGCAGTTGGGAAAACGATATCGCTTCTCTGCGGGTGTTCATGGCAACCTTGCGCAAAAAGCTGGAACGCGGAAAAGACGGGCAGCAATACATACAAACACACATCGGAATCGGCTATCGGATGCTCCGCATCGAGTAAGTAATTCCTGAACGGAACATTCATGACTGAATGGAGTAGATTTCTTGTGGTCATTCCATTCAGCCACAAATGCGCTGACCATCGTTGAAATAGCGAGGACTTGAAAGTCCTCGCTATTAGCATACATCGTCTCATATATTATATCTGTTTTTCCATCTTCGTTTTTGCTGCTTTCCCTACTTTCTAGCACATTCCCCATCAAGCCCCAAAAGGATTTTTAATCCATGATCCAGCTGTGGCAGAATGTATTCCAGACACTCCTGCACCGCCTTCGGACTGCCCGGCAGGTTGACGATCAGCGTGCGTTTGCGGATCCCGCTTGCCGCTCGGCTTAACATCGTCCGCTTTGTAAATTGTAAGCTGTATGCCCGCATCGCCTCCGGGATACCCGGAACCATCCGTTCCGCGACCGCCAGCGTCGCCTCCGGCATCACGTCGCGCGGAGAAAATCCCGTTCCGCCCGTTGTTAAGAGCAGATCGGCCTTTCCCTCATCGCAGATCTCCTTCATCACCTCTTCCAACATCGCCTGGTCATCCGGCAGCACCTTCTGCCAGACCACCTCATAACCAGCCTCTCTCACCATTTCTGCGATTACCGGACCACTCACGTCCTCCCGTTTTCCCGCGTACCCAGAGTCACTGGATGTAATAATTGCTGCTCTCATTGGTTTCCCACCTCTCTTTGATCTCTTTCCTACGCTTCTTCCAGAATCTCCAGATTATCTCCCTCTTTGATCACGCCGCCGTGCAGCACCTTCGTAAATACGCCCTCGCGCGGCATGATGCAATCGCCCATTGCCTGGAAGATCGCGCATCCATGGTGGCATTCTTTTCCGATCTGTGTCAATTCCAGCACGACGTCGTTGCATTTAAATTTTGTCCGATCGGGAGCGTCTTGAAATCGATTCCTTCCACGACCAGATTTTCACCAAACGCGCCGTCCTCGACCTCGCCCCCCGCGCGCGGAATTCCTGAATCCTGTCATATGAAAGAAGGCTGACCTGACGGTGCCATTTGCCCGCATGGGCGTCACCCTCGATTCCATAGTCCTCGATAAGACAGACCTGATGGACATTTTTCTTCTGAACACCTTTGATTTCACTGGTACACGTTGCGATTACTTTTCCCATGATTGTTTCCCCTTTTCTATCCATAAATTTTCCGATTTCATATTTCATATACGATATTTCACTTGTAACATTCCGCCGGCTCACACTTTCACCGCAGAAACCATAATCATAATCCTCACAAACACCCTGCTTATCCGCCTATCTGGGACATTCCCCGGTGTTCCCGATCCGTAAATTCCGTCTTTTTCTCAAAACTATGTCCCTTCGGCTTTTCCGCAAGCGCCTGTCCGATCGCCCGGCGCAGGTCTTCATCGGTACCGCCGCCGCGCAGAATGGTCTTTAATTCCACCCCATTGTCATACTGGAGACAGGTTTTTAAGAATCCTTCTGAGGTCAGCCGTATCCGATTGCATTCGGAACAGAATTTATGGCTGACCGCGCTGATAAAACCGATCCGCCCCTGAAAGCCAGGGACTGCGAAATAATGGCACGGGCCATTTCCTGCCACGTCCCCGCACGGGGTAAAGATTCCAAATGCCTCTTCCAGCGCATGCTTCAACGCATCTTCTTTCACAAAGGCAAACTGCGTTCCCATGCCGATCGGCATCATTTCGATGAAACGCACGTGCACGTTATGGTTTTTCGCCAGTTCCGCCACCTCTAAAAGCTTTTGCTCCTCGATCCCAAGCACCGGCACACAATTTATCTTGATCTGCATCCTGCCTTTCTGGATCGCCGTCCGAAGGCCGCGTCTGACCGCTTCGATCTCATCCCGGCGTGTGAGCTGCCGGTACACCGACGCATCCAGCGTATCCAGGCTGATCGTGACTGAATCAACCCCCGCCTCCGCCAGCGCATCGTACATTTCTTCTAATAAAACACCGTTCGTCGTGATCGTCAGGCTCTTGATTCCCGGAATCTGTTTTAACGCTGCTGCTAACTCCGGCAGTCTCCGGCGCACCAGCGGTTCGCCTCCGGTCAGCTTGATTTTCTGAATGCCGTTCTCTGCCAGAATCTGGCAGACCCTCTCGATCTCACCAAACCGCAGGATCTCTTCATGTGAAATGCTGCAGACGCCTTCCTCCGGCATACAGTACACACAGCGCAGGTTGCATCGGTCGGTCACGGAGATCCGGACGTAGTCGATCGTTCTGCCGTATCCGTCTATCATCGCACAAATTCCCCGCTCTTTCCTCCCGATTTTGCATCGAGATGTATCTCTCCGATCTCCATCCGCTTGTCGATCGCCTTGCACATATCATAAATGGTCAGAAGCGCCACGCTGACACCGGTCAGCGCCTCCATCTCGACGCCGGTCTTTCCTTCCAGCTTCGCAGTACAAAGTGCCTTGATCGTCAGCTCTTTTTCATTCACCTCAAAATCCACGCTGCATTTCGTGATGAGAAGTGTGTGGCACATCGGGATCAGGTGTGCGGTCTGCTTCACCGCCATGATTCCCGCCACACGCGCCACCCCCAGCACATCGCCCTTGGCAACCGTTCCCTCCAGAACCGCCTTCATGACAGCTTCATTGACGTGAATCTTGCCGGATGCCGTCGCCGTCCGGCTGGTAATCTTCTTTTCCGTTACATCTACCATGATCGCATTTCCCTTTTCATCAAAATGCGTTAATTTCTCTTCCATCTGTATCCTCCTTTTCCTCTTCTTCCGGCTCCAGAAAGATTTTCTCAAACGCTGCTTCTGCTGCCGCCTGCACTGCTGCTTCCATCCGGCGGAATTTTTCTAAAAACACCTTTCCCTCCGGCGTCAGCACAGAAAATCCGCCCTTGCTTCCGCCCGTCTGGCGCTCTAAAAACTGGATTCCCAGCTGCGCCTCCGCGATCTTGAGCATTTTCCAGCCCTTGCTGTAGGAAATATCCCGGATCTGACAGGCACCGAGCATTGAACCACTCTCAGCAACTGCCTCCAGAAAATCCGCCGTCAGCGCGCTGAAGCATTCTTCCTCGCGGCTCAGCGAAATCGACGCCTGAAATGCCAGCTCCCCGCGCTTCTGCCTGTCTTTTTCGTAGGCAAGCAGCGATTCGTAGTCCATTTTCGTATTGGTGTCCAGTAAAACACCCGGATCTTCAACCTCGATCTCCCGGACGCCTTCGCCCCACGCATCCATTGCGCCGCGGAGTCCTTTTCCACCCCGGTACGTTAAGATATGTCCAAACACTTCCTTCGACAGCATGACCGGGTGTCCTTTTTTTCCCTGACAGACCGGTACTGCCATGCTTCCGGGCGCCTGCGCCATCTTCTCGATTGTGTCCGCCGTGATCATCGGCACGTCGGCAGGGAACAACAGCACCCGATCGGCTTTTTTCTGGATATGGCGCAGTCCCATGCAGATTGAGCCGTACATCTGCGATGTCTCATACCGCTTGTTTCGGATACAGACCGCACCACGGTGTGAAATATGACGTTCCAGCACATCCGCCTGATACCCGGTCACGACGACGATCGGCGAGATCCCCGCCTGCCGGATCGTGTCGATCTCCCGCTGTATCATCGTGGTCTGCCCCATCCGGAGCATCGGCTTTAATTCTTCCATGTGCGCCGACCGCCCTGCCGCCAGGATGATCGCGCCTGTTTTCCCGTCTGCCATACATATCCCCTTTTCTATCATTCTAACCTTCTTTTAAAAGCATGATATCTCCCGGTGCGATTCCCAGCCGGACGCGGTCGCCGCGCTGATACCGGTTTAGTGAATCACTCTGCTTATAGTCTACCTTCCACCAGATCACCTCGCGTTCCGGTGCATTTTCTTTGTCACCCGCTGCCTCTGCGTTTTCCACCGGACGCAGCAAAATATCCCACTCAAATGGCTGGCAGAGTGTGTCCCCCCACTCGCACGTAAATTCATTCGCACTGCCGCGCGCCGGATAAAACTGATGCGCCCGGATGCCGATATAGGCATGCTCCGCGGCAACTGCTTCTTCGGTCTGAAACGTGAGTCCCCAGTCTAGCGCCTCCACCTCATATTCGCCGATCCGCCGGATCCGGCTGAAGTTTTTACAGCCTGTCAGGCGTGCCGCAGTGACATTTTCCGGTTTCTGAAAAATCGCCCGCGTCTCTCCCTTCATCGCCACCTGTCCGCGGTTTAAGATGATGCTCTTCTCGCAGAACCGATAGACCTCGTCCCGGCTGTGGCTGACCATCAGCACATCGCCCGTGTACCCGCGGAGTACCTCGCGCACCTGGAACTGCAGTTGTTCCTTCAGATAATAATCAAGTGCCGAAAATGGTTCATCCAGCATGATCACATCCGGCTCATAGACGAGAATGCGCGCCAGCGCCACACGCTGCTGCTGTCCGCCGGAAAGCTGGGACGGATACCTTTTTTCAAGCCCTTCTAATTTAAAGAGACGGATCATGCGGGCAGCCGCCTCCTGTTTTTCCTCCTTGCTGCCCGAAAGCCCCGCCGCAATGTTGGTTTCTACGGTCATATTCGGAAACAATGCATAATTTTGGAATAAATAACCGATTTTCCGCTTCTGCGGCGGCAGGTTGATGCGCTTTTCCGAATCAAAGAGCACCCTGCCATTTAACACGATCCGCCCTTCGTCCGGCGTCTCAATTCCGGCGATACACTTGAGCGTCATGCTCTTGCCGCTTCCGGAGGCGCCGAGAATGCCCATGACGCCGCCATCGGTGTTAAGCGATACGTCCAGCGAAAAGCCGGAAAATCTCTTTTTGATTGCCGCCTGCAGGCTCATCCCGCGCCTCCCTTCTGTGCATCCGCTTCCCTGTCCGCAAACAGTTCCACCGAAACCTTTGCATCCTGACCGCCCGCTTCCACACTGTTATCCTTCTTTTTATGATTGCTGCTTCCGCGCATATCCCGCCGCGACAGCACATTCATCAGCACGACGACCAGGAAGGAAATCACCACGATGATCCACACATACTGGTATGCCATCGACATTTTTCCAGCCGCCACCTGTGAATAGATGGCAAGCGGCAGTGTCTGCGTCTTTCCGGCGATATTGCCCGCCAGCATCGCGGTCGCACCGAACTCGCCCAGTCCTCTCGCAAAGGCAAGGATCGCGCCGCTGAGGACGCCCGGCATCGCCGACGGCAGAATCACCCTCCAGAAAATGCGGCTCTCGGAAAATCCCAGCGTCCGAGCCGCATAGATAAGCGTCACATCGACCTGTTCAAACGCGCCGCGCGCTGCCCGGTACATAAGCGGAAATGAGATCGCCACCGCCGCGATCACCGTTGCCGCCCATGAAAATACAATCTTGACGCCAAACAATTCCAGAAACAGCTGTCCGAGCGGTCGTTTTACACCGAAAATCATCAGCAGGAAGAAGCCTGCTACCGTCGGCGGCAGGACCATCGGAAGCGTCAGGATGCCGTCCAGCACCATTTTCACTTTCTCAGAGCGTGCCGATACCACCAGCCGCGCCATCCAGACTCCCAGAAAAAACGTAATAATGATCGACAGCGTTGCTGTTTTCATCGATATCCATATCGGAGACCAGTCCATCTTTCTTCCCCCTTTCCTATGAAATGTACTCTCGGAGTCTTCTCGACTGAGATAAAAACTGCCGCAGAACACCTGGTTTTCAGCGGACCCTGCATTCTGCGGCGGATTTTATTCCCTACGTTGTTCACTGTCTGTCCTTCGCCGTCCTGTTTTCTGTTCACACAGTCGGCTGCATATCCCAGACAGCCATCGCTCCCGGCTTATTTATTTGCTGTGAAGCCATACTCCGCAAAGAAGGAGAGCGCATCATCAGTTCCCAGATAATCTACAAACTTCTGTGCTGCATCTTTCTTTGTGCTTGCGCTTACAACGCCAACCGGATAGATAACCTTCGATACGCTTCCTTCCGGTGCATATCCGATAACCTTTACCTGGTCAAACTGGTCGCTGGTGGTTGCATCGGTCAGGTACACGATACCTGCATCAGCGCTTCCGGCTGCTACCCAGCTTAAAACCTCGGTTACGTTGGTACCAAAGCTTGTCTTAGCCTCTACATCATCCCACATACCCAGGTTCTCAAAGGCTTCCTTGGAGTACTGTCCAACCGGAACACTCTCTGGATCGCCGAGTGCAATCTTCTCTGCCTTTGTAATATCCTCAAAACCGGTAATTCCCAGTGTGGAATCCTTCGGAACGATCAGGGCGATCTTATTTTCCAGAAGCTCTACGACAGAATCTGCATCAACCAGTCCCTCGTCCTCCAGCGCGTTCATCTGCTTCATCGCTGCGGAGAAGAATACGTCTGCATCTGCGCCCTCTTCAATCTGGGTCTGCAGCTTTCCTGAACTGTCAAAGGTAAAGCTCAGCTTGATGTCCGGATTCTCTTTCTCAAATGCCGGCTGAATCTTGTCTTCCATAACGTACTGAAGGCTGGCTGCTGCCGCTACCAGAATCTCCTGCTGGTCGCCGGCTGCCTCTGCTTCTGCTTCGGTCTCTTCTGTCTCAACTGCCTCCGTTTCCGGTGCTGCTGTCTCAGCCGGTTTGCTGGATGAACATGCGGTCAGGGATGCTGCCGCCATCGCTGCTGCTATTACAAGTGCCCACGTTTTTCTCATATCTTGGTTCCTCCCTCATTTCACGCACATGTTTCCGGCATCCTCCTCGTTTCGATTCCTTACGCCATAGCAATGTGGTTTTTACCCTTCCGTTATTTTTGAAAAATTATAATGATATTTGCTAATCAAATAGTAGCACGTGGCACTTTTTTTGTCAATCTTTACAATAATTCTTATTTAATGCTCGTCGTCGTTATGTGCATCAAAAAATAACGCGGCTTTTTTCTGCATTTTCCCTTTATTCTTATGAATTTTCCAGTTTTTCTTTCCAAGCCCTTCCGTCTATTTTCGTGAAATTGTTATGATGATTTTTCATGTATTTTATTTTTATCTTTTTATTTTTCATTTATTTGAAATTTTTTATCCAAATACGCCGGTGCTTCGGTTTCCTTACCGGTCACACGGTTCCCGATCCGTGGCAAAGTCTTCCACCAGCACATCCATAATGCCGCCGCAGACCATTCCTTCATCTTCCGCTGCCTCGCCGGTCAGATCTACATGAACTACTTTGTACCTGCTGCTTCCGATCAGAGAACGTGCCTCGCCCAGCACGGCCGCCTCGCTGCAGCCGCCGCCGATGCTGCCGAGAATCCGTCCGTCCCGGTAGACAATCATCTTCGCGCCTGCCCCGCGCGGGAGGATCCCTTTGATTCAATCACCGTGACCACTGCTTTCGACTCATCCGGCTCCTCTGCCAGGCGTTTCAGCACATCAAAATCCAGATCGGAACGGTTTTTCACACGTTTGTCTTCCCGATCCATGCGCTTTACCTGTATGATCTCCGCCAGAATCGAGATCGCGATCTCCTCCGGTGTCACACCGCCGATCTTTAAACCGATCGGGCTCTTTAAACGGCTCATCCGCTCTGGATCGTAACCTTCTTCCAGAAGCTCCTGTTTCACGATACCGACGCGGCGTCTCGAACCAATCATGCCGAGATACGCCGGTTCTTTTCCTTTTCCAATCATCCGCAGGCAGTCCGCATCGTGGCGGTGTCCGCGCGTAACGATACAGATATAGTCGCTCTCCTGAATCTTGAGTTCTTTGATCGCATGCCCAAAGTCATCACAGATCACCTTCTCTGCCATCGGGAATCGTCCCGGATTCGCGAAGGAAAGGCGGTCGTCCACCACAGTTACCAGGAATCCGACGCGCGCGCCAAATTCTGCCACCGGAAGAGCCACATGGCCGCCTCCGAGAATAATCAGGCGCTCTTTCGGGAAAAATGGTTCCGCCACATTCCAACTGCTTCCGGCGCGCCCACAGACCGGCTGCCCCTGTGTCAGGGCTTCTTTTCCAATCTCCGACGCCTCTGCGCCTTCTTTCAGTTCACAGCGCATATCTGCTAGATTTCCCTCTTCTCCCACAAAGCTTCTCTCGAGCGCCAGACACGGCGTCCCTTCCAGTTTTTTCAGAATCTCCCCATACAGATTCATATCACGCACTTCCTCTCTTTTATACTGCATGAGCCATCCATTTCTCATTTCGCAGTTGTGCCATCGCGGTTGCTGCCTCATCGCCTCTCTCTGGCTCGATTATTTACCAAAACCGCAGTTCGGGAAAATACAGGTTGGACAATTTAAGCACAGACCACCTGCGCCCATTTTCGCCAGATCCGCTTTTGTCACTGGCACATCTGCCATCACACGCGGCAGCACCAGATCAAAGATGGTCCTCTTCGCATACATCACGCAGCCCGGAAGTCCCATGATCGGCTTTCCGTCCTTCGTATATGCCAGCAAGAACATCGCTCCCGGGAGTACCGGCGCGCCGTAGGAGACAACCTCCGCCCCGGTCTGCTTGATCGCGCTCGGTGTCGTATCATCCGGATCGACGCTCATGCCACCGGTACAGACAACAAAATCGGCACCCTGATCCAGCCATTCCCGGATTGCCTCCGTGATTTTATCCGGATTGTCCCCTATAATCTTCTGTCCCAGAACTTCCACACCAAATTCCTGAAGCTTGTCCCGGATGACCGGGCCAAATTTATCCTCAATCCGTCCATAAAATACTTCATTTCCGGTCGTCACAATGCCCGCTTTCTTATTTTTATACGGAATCAGCTTTAACAGCGGCTCTGAACCCGCTGCCTTTTTCGCCTCCTCCATTTTTTCTTTTTCAATTACCAGCGGGATCACACGGGTTCCGGCTAACTTATCACCCTTTTTTACCGGAAAATTCGTCCGGCGGGTCGCGATCATCATCTCCGGCAGGCTGTTGACCTTTAAGAGGCGTTCTTCATCAACCTGAAACAGACCGTCCGTCTCCGCAATCAGCTCAATCTTGCCTTCCTTCGGATCGGTTGCACGCATATACTCATTCTGGCAGATGCCGCGCAGAATGTCCGCCGCCTCGTCCTCATGATATTTTGTATCGTCCTTTTCCCAGACATAAATATGATCTTTTCCGATGGAAAGCAGCACCGGGATGTCCTCCTCGCGCACGATATGTCCCTTACGGAATACGGCGTCCTTCGTCACGTCCGGAATAATCTGCGTCATGTCATGGCAGAGTACCTGTCCGACTGCCTCGGTTGTTTTCATTAATTTCATATGATTTTCCTCTTTTCCTTTTTACAGTAATGCCTCCGCACGCTTTGCCAGCTGATACCGCCGTTCCACGCCCTCCAGCGCCTCCGGGTTATCCTTAAATTTCTCCCGTTTTGCCGCAAACCGTTCTTCGATCGTTACACGCCGTTCTCCCTGTACCTGCTTGTCCGCCAGATACACGATCAGGCTTTCATTCAGATATCCCAGCTTTTCTTCCGGCAGATCCATATGATCCGCAACGATATCCGCGATCCCGGTATGTCCCAGAAGCCGCAGCCATCCCGCCCCTGTCTCCGGATGTTCGGGGTATGCTTTAGCGATGTCGTGAAGAAGCGCCGCCGCGTAGATTTTATATTTATCGATTGGCGGGCTTTTGTATGTCATCTCCACACACCTTTCCGCCCTATACTTTAGAACTCTATCTGCCAATTCCACGGCCAGCTCCGCAACCACCCGGCTATGGCGCACCGCCGCCTCCGGCGTGTGGAACCATGCAAGCAGACGCTCGCACTCCTCTTTGTCCGGGACAGGACGTTTTCTCTCCCAGTCACGCAATTTCTGAAACTCTTCCTGCGTATCCGCATCAAACGCGCAGCCTGGATCCGGCACATCCAGGAAAATCCGGCGGATTCCCGGCTGTTCACAGGCGCCTTTAAGTCCCATCGTCCCGTCATGCTGCAGCAGTTTTTCGATCACATCTGCACGGATCAGAAGCGGATGCCCCGGTGTTTTCTCATACTCCGGGAGATAGACATCCCCATCGCCTTCCGCAAACCGGTATTTTTCATATTCCAGCGTAAATGGCGTAAACAGTGGCACATCCACCGGGAAAAAGAAAATGCCATCCAGCGTCTCTTTTCCTGCCGTTTTCCGCTTTTCCTTATAATAGGAAAGCCCCAGGCAGACGGAATCAAACATTTTCGTCTCCGCATACGCCGGATTGTGGATGAAATGGATTCCCGGTCCCGCAGCCGCCGCGCGTATATCTTCCGCCCGGCGTCCGGTAATGATCGTGATTTCATGTACGCCGCACGCCCGCAGCGTCTGTATCTCACGTTCCAGGACCGTCTGGGCGCCGAGCTTCATGAGTGGTTTGAAATCCCCCATCCGCGAGGATCGCCCCGCCGCCGAGATCAAGGCGTCAAATACATAATCCTTTCTTTCATACACCTGTCCGTAGCCAAAGGGAATCTGCAGAAGTTCTGTCTTTTTCCGCTTCTCCCAGCCACTGATCAGTGTCCGAAACCAACCCGCGTGTCCGATTACCAGAATATCGCCCCGGCTCTTCATCCGGAGTTCATTCCAGGTTGTCCTGGCGCGCCCTGCACAATCTGCAAAACTCTCTCCCTGCGGCGGTCGGAAATCGTACATATCTGCCCCTCGTGCCACATACTCCGCTGGAAACTGTTCCCGGATTTCATCGAAGGAATGACCATCCCATTCCCCCATGTCAATCTCCGCCAGACCATCTACGACCTCAATCGGAATACTTCTGTCAATCACTTCCTGCAGGATCGCGGCTGACTCCCGGCAGCGCTTTAACGGGCTGGTATAAATCTTTTCAATTCTGCGTCCCGCAAATGTCTCCCCCAGCGCCCGAATCTGTGTCCGCCCTTCCTCTGAAAGCGGCAGATCCGTCCGCCCGATGCAATATTTCCGTTCATCTGGAAATTCCGGCTTCCCATGCCGGATCAAATAAATCGTCCGCATTCTGTCCTTTCCTAGTGCTCGTGTTCCTCTTCTTCCCCACACTCGCAGCTGAAATCATGGCTGTGTCCAAATGGTCCCGGTCCGCCGATGTAGTCGCGGATCAGCTCCAGTTTATAACGGTTCATATAGCTATATGCCTTCTGAACCGTATGCCCGCTTCCCAGATAACGGGTCACGCCCGCCTTTACCAGTATCTCAAACGGTTCTTTCTCGATCGGTCCGCAGATGACTGCCTCACAGTCATGTTCTACCACCTTCTTCGCAAATACCAGATTGTCCGGATCCTGTTTTCCATAGACATGGAAAATCTGGTTCTTGTCCGCGTCAATAATCATCAAAAACGGACTCTCCTTAAAAGTCGCCGGCACCAGTCCGTCGATCTCCTCTGTCTCTGATGCAATTGCTATGTTCATTTTTTCTCCTTGTTCTTGTCAAATTTTGCTGATTTTTTTCAAAATTTCTCAATTATTTTTAATTTTATGATACTGCAATCAAAACTCATCGTCAAGTTTTTCATGATATTGAATTTTGCCACTCATTTTTCATTTTTCCTCGATGATTAGCCGCCTTTTTCCCGAACCGATATAGGGGGAAATTTCTTTTTCTATCACAGAAACGGTCAGGCAGTTCCCAAAGTATTCCGTTAATGCTGCTTTGACATTTTTCACTCTGCTTCCTACCGTATCTGCATAACCCGCTTTCTTCATAACAGCCACCGTCAGATGCTTCTGCGCCGCATTGTAAGATGCCTGAAAATCTTCCACCTCATCCAGGGCAAATAAAAGCTCATCTAATAGGTGCATGGAAAGCACCTTGCCGCCGGACAGCCGGACGCTGTCATCCAGCCGTCCCTCAACCTTATCAAGTCTAGGCTTTAAACATCCGCAGGCACACGGTTCTGCAATCATCCGCCCCAGATCGCCGGTCCGATAGCGCACAAGCGGCATTCCCCGCCGCCGAAGCGTTGTCAGAACCAGCTCGCCGTATTGCCCTTCCGGAACCGGCTGTCCCGTCTCCGGATCCAGAATCTCAATCAAAAGGTCCCGGTCCCGCATATGGTAACCCCCGCGCGCCCCACACTGTACGCCGCCGCCGTAACCAGTTTCCGTCATACCCCAGTGCGTAAAGACCCGGCAGTTCCAGGTTCTTTCCAAAAAACGCTGCACGCTGACCGGCACATAATCAGCACTTAAGAGCACTGTTTTCGGGCCAAGTCCCGGCGCATGGGCTGCCAGCGCATACATCTGGCTTGGGACACCGATCAGGCAGTCTGCCCCCTCGCCGTCCCGCGCTGCCGCTTCCATATCGTGAATCAGCCCGTGAACCTTCGTCTCCACCCGGATGCGCCCCAATCCTTCTTTTAAAAGTCCTCCAATCGAAAAAAATCCCGGTCCTTCCATATAAACCGTGACCCGATCGCCTGGCTTTACCATGTACTGCATCCCTGTTTCAAAGAAATCCGCCGTCTGCATCAGATCGTCTTCGGTAAAAAACAGGCGCTTCGGTGCCCCTGTACTGCCGGAGGTTTTCAGCGTGATGATACGCGCGATCTCCTTGGCTGGAACACATAAAAATGTTTCCGGCTCCGCTTTCAGTTCCTCCGGGGTTGTGAGGGGAAGTGTCCGGAAATCCGCCCATGAAAACGAATCCGGCGCGAGCCGTACATCGGAACCTGCCATTTCCCCAAGCTGTCCCCAGACGGATGTAAATTTCTTCTGATAAAATGGACTTTTCTCCTTTACATACGAAAGTGTCCGCCATAACCCGGACGGCTGCGCCGCTGCAATAAAATAACCGCAGCCCGCTTCTTTTAAAATCTTCCGTTCCGCCCCCAGCGCCGCGCAGACGGATTCCAGATTTCCATCAAAGATCTGCTGCCCGATCCACTCCGCCAGCGTTCCAGACACATCCTGCATATTTACAAGCGCAAAACCCGCATCCGCCATCCGGTCACAGATTGTTTTAGCGGACTCCAGCCGTCCCAGCATCCCGTCTAAGAAAAGCTCTTTTTTCCGGGCATACATATCGCTCATCAAAAGCCATCCCTCCGGCTTTAACACCCGGTACGCCTCCCGGAGCGCCGCCGCCGGTTCCGCAGCTTTGGAACAACTGCATTCCATCAGAATGATATCTGCCGTCTGATCTGGATATGGCAGTTTCTCCGCACATCCAGTCTCTATCCAGCCAGGTTCATGCACATCCGGATTCTTATCCAGGCCGGAAATCTGCCAGCCCGGGCAATGCTCAGAAAGCCAGCGCATCGTGCCGCCAGCTCCGCAGCCGATGTCGATGACGCGAAACGGCACTGCAGGATCTATAGACTCCGTATCTGCCGCTCCCGCCTCTGGTATCTCAATTCCCGCAAACTGGAACATCTGCCTCGTCAGCGCAAATCCACCGGGGCGGCAGAGACTGCACTCATTTGTATCCATTTTTTGCACCTCTCCTTTCTGCGCCTCTATTATCTGCCTCTTTCCATCGGAGACAAGTAGTACGCACAGAACGGAATCTTCTTCCCGTCTTTATACACATGCAGGCTGCACTGGCGCAGACGCTCGATATCGAGATTGCCGGCATCCTGAAACGCCATGGATGTGATCGTGAAGCCGTGGCTTTTGGCACGCTTTAAGAAGTCCTCCATATTTGTTATGTCAACCGACTCTTCTTCACAGCAGCAGAATTCTGATTCGGGCTGAGTTCCGCCACAACCGCAGCTTTCTGGTTCTGGCTGGGTTCCGCCACAGCAGCAGCTTTCTGGTTCTGGCTGGGTTCCGCCACAGCAGCAGCTTTCTTTTTCCGGCTGACTTTCTCCACAACAGCACGTCTCTTCCAGATCGCGCCGTTCCCAGCGCCGTCCGACAAATTCACGGTTCTTCTCCGCCGGATCCGGACCGCAGCAGCAGCCTTCGCCCTCCGGTTCTGTCTCGGTTTTTCCACTATAATTTGTCAGCGGCATCAATTTATCCCCAGGCATCACGATGAAATCCCCGTGGAACCCACACATCGGGTGATCGCAGCAGGATGGCGCGATCTGTTCCTCTTTGATAAGCCCGCCGCTCTGGCTGACAACCGCCTCCAGAAGCTCATCCAGCGTATAGCGGTCATCATCCGCCGGAAGCTCCGGGATACGTCCAAAATAGCTGACCGGCTGGAAATGCACGCCGCGCACATACGGCGACCGCTGAATGGCAAACCGGATGATGTCCCCGATCTGCTCCGTATTGACGCCCGGAACAAGGACCGGAACAAGCGTCACGCCGATTCCATACCGGCCGCACTGCTCGATCGCCCGTTTTTTCACTTCCAGCATCGGGCGGCGGCGCAGTTTTTCATATACGGCATCGTCCACGCCGTCAAACTGCATAAATACAAACGAAAGTCCCGCATCCGCCAGACGCTTTACAAACGCCTCGTCCTCCGCCAGGCGAAGACCGTTGCTGTTTAACTGCACATATTTACAGCCAACCTGCTTCGCATACGCCACGATCTCCGGCAGATCGTCCCGCACTGTCGGTTCCCCGCCGGAAAGCTGCAAAAGTGTCTTTCCCGGCTCCGTCAGATCGTCGATCCAGCGTTTTACCGTGTCTAAGGACGGATCCTTGGCCCCGTCCGGCTCCGCAAAACAGAAGGTACAGTTCATATTGCACCGCGCTGTGATCTCCAGCAAGGTACAGCAGGTGGCGCGTCTGTGCTCCGCACACAGACCGCAGCCCGCCGGGCAATTTAGATTTTCATTTTCTCCCACCGCCGGACGTTCCCCGCGCCAGTCGGCAAACTTACGCTTATTTCTCCAGATTACACTGGAAAATGTCCCGTGATCCGGGCAGGTTTTTACCAGATATATCTGCCTGTCCCGCTCTTCCCGCTTTGCCGGAATGCGTTTTAAACAGACCGGACAGACACTGTATGTATGGCGCATTTCTTCTGGCAGGAGGGCTCTGTCCTGTAAGTTCATTACCATCGTCCTTCATCCCCTTATCTCAATTCATTACAATTCTCCCATGATGAAGCCAGCCGCAGATGGGCTGTGTTCTCATGTTCACACATGGCAAATCCCCGCAGCCAGCCTGTCTCACCTATCCTTTTCAGATCCAAAAGCATCTCTCATGAATCATACTTATATCTACTATCTACTTATCTTCCAGCTCTCTCTCCACATCCGCCATACGCCCTTTTACCAGCGCTTCCGGCAGATATACCTCGCCGCACTTCGGGCAGCACAGGATCTCGGTGTGGAAATTGTGCCCCAGATAGTCAAAAAATGTGGATTTCGGCACCATCTCCACCTGACACCGGCGGCAGATGACTTTTTTCTCCAACGCCTCTTTGATCCGCTGATCTCTTCCGCCTCCATCAATCGTCGGCATACTCATCACTCTCCTTCCAGATTCATGCGGTGGCTGTAGCCATTCCAGAGCTTATAACCGCCGTCCGGCAGCACCTCGTACTCTGCCCAGTAGGTCATATGCTGGATCTTCAGATGCCCGATCCGATGTCCCGTCTCCGGGTCGATAATACCGCGGTCTTCCCGCTCACAGTGTTCAATGACCTGCTCCATATCTTCGATCAAAATCTGACCCGCTGACAATTTGCGTTCCAGCTCCTTCTCAACTTCTAATTTCATATGTGTTTCCTCTTCGATCGTCTCATTCCAGTACGTCTTAAGCAGTTCCCGTTTCGCCGCCAGGCGGTTGTGCCAGCGCTCCGTCACCGTCGCCGCCGGGCGCCCCGCGCCATTTAACCCAAACAACAGATCGAGGATATGAACCGCCTCCTTGCCCTGTCCGGCAAAGGACTCCCGGCAGTTGACACAGTAGGTCACATACGGCAGTTCCTCCTCTTTTGCACGGGAAGTTGTCATATAGCTTGTGTGGCTCGGAGAAGCAATCCCGATATGTCCGCCGTATCCGCAGCAGCGCGCCTTTTTCCCGTCATACGGCAGATTTTCCCACGTAATCCCCGCCGCATCCGCCAGATGGCGTACACTCTCCTGCAATTCCGGGTAATAGCGGCTGGCGCAGGGATCAAACAAGGCATACGACTGCGCTTGCTGGGTACTTCCTGCTTCCATTTCACCCTTTTCAGCATTGTCCGGTTCCAAAGCAGCATCTTTCTCCATGCCCCACTCTTCCATCACTTCCTCCAGGAAAACGACCGGCAGCTCCGGCAGGTATTCTTCAAACATCTTCCGGCAGTTCGGGCAGGCTAAAATCACGGTTGGTTCGCCCAGTTCTCTCCACTGCTGCCGCATTTTTTCCAGATGTGCCGCGTGGATGTCCACTTCGCCTGCCCACTCGGCAGGTGCACTGCAGCAGGTCATCCAGATCGCCGCATCCGGCTTTTTGGAATGCAGCCACTCATATGTCCGCGTCACATAGCGCGGATCCGAACCGGCGAGCTGGCATCCCGGAAAGAAGGCGTAGGAACTCTGCTTAACATTCTCCGGTTTCCGCGTAAGCCCCGCTTTTCCGGAGGCATACGCCATGTCGCGCAGCCAGAAATCATGAAATGGCCACGGCATCGCGCCCTTTTTCCGCATTGCCCGCATACTTTCGAGCAAAAACTGGCTAAAATCAATATGCTGCGGGCAGACCTCCTTGCACAGCCCGCAGTGATCGCAGGTGCTGATCAGTCTCGTCGCCCACGTACCATCGCGCGATAACGTACCGGGATGAATTGTTATGTAAACCTCTTCATACAAACGGCGCGGTGTTTTCTCATGCAGGCGCATCAGATCACAAGCACGCATACAGGCATCACACGAACACTTCTGGCAGCGCGCGATCTCCTGCATCGCCTCTTCCTCCGTATACGATTCCCCGTTTGCCGGAACCACCCGCTCGGCACGCTCAATCCCATCCGTTTGAAGCTTTAAAAGTGTCCCTTCCTTTCGAAATGGCTCATTCATGCCGCCCGTTTTCAGATACCGTTCGATCGCAAGCGAAACCGCCAGCCCATCCGCCAGCGCCTTCATGCTGTCGCCGCCCGTCAGAGAACCGCCAATGAAAACGCCCTGGGTCCGGGTCGCAAATGCGCCGTCCGGGTCCATTTCCAGACCAAAGTCCGCGCCGTCTGCCCCAGTTGCCACATACACGGCATCATAGTCCGCCCGGAGTGCCTCCAGATCCGTTACCGTTTCACCGAGATGGCGTGAAAATTCCTCAAACTGGAACTGCGCTTCGATCTCCGCATCAAATTCCGCCGGATCCATCTGGTTTCTCGCCTGACCGCCCAGAACCATTTCCCGCTCATAAACCGTTACATCGTACTTTTTATTGCAGAGACGCAGCGCACAGCCAAGCCCCGAAAGACCGCCTCCGACGATCGCGATCCTTTTCCCTTTCGACGGCAGGTTATACGCATTCGGTGCCTTCCGCTTCGCGTACTTGACCGTCGCCCGCTCTAAAAGCCCCATCGCGATTCCCCCGTCCAGCTTCGCGCGCAGACACGCCTTCTCGCACGGATGGCTGCACAGCTTCGACACAATATCCGGAAATCCCACCGTATTCTGATAGGTCCGGTACGCCGCGTTGAAACGTCCCTTTTTCCACTTTTCTTCCAGCCCCTTGATATCCAGCCGGAACGGACAGGCTGCCTGGCAGAACGGCGGCTCGTTCTGATGGCATTTCTCCGCCAGCGTCTTTTCAAAATCTTCCAAATAGCTCACAGGGCGGACCTCCCTTCTTTTCTCCTGCATTTATCGTTACTGTTCACGCATACGTGTCCAGTAACGGAATTTGCCGTGGCTTCGCATTTAAATACGGCAAATTCCTGCTGCCACCACGTTTTCTTACGGCACTTTCGGTTCCAAAAGTGCCTACCCGTGAACAGTAACCATTTATCCTCTCCCAGAATCATTTATCCCGTCCTCAATCGATAAGTAAAAATTCCAGAAACCCATTTTAATATTTTTTATTATACACCATAACGAAAGAATGTGTCTTGGCACATTCGGGCGTCTCGCGCGGCCGCTTGCGGCAACCTGCATCTTCACATGAGTACGCATCATTGCTCCAAGGAATTTCCTATTACAAAAAAGCCGCTGCAAAACCTACCTCTCTAAACATAGATTCTGCAGGTTCGCAGCAGCTTTTATTTAATTCTTATTTACAATCACGCGATACGCCTTGCCGCAGCTGCCCGCTTTATGTGCAGCCACGCATTCCTCTTCCTAATCGGATTAGAACGGACGCTCAGCTGTCGGATCATCCAGGGATACGTAGAAGCTCTGGGTTCCTACCTGTACTGGATTCTCTTTGATATTCTCCAGTTCCTCATACATATCGGAACCAAGGAAGTATTTCTTCGGCTCGTATGGTTTCTCGCCCTTTGCAATTGCATCCAGACCAGCTTTTACCTTCTCCGGAAGTGCCGGGATCTCATGGATACGTACGCCGCAGGCATTGTAGATACCATTCAGAACTGCACAGTGGCCAGATGCCTGGAATGCCTCAGAAGCACCTGAAGAACCGAACGGACCATCAGAGATAGCGCCATCAATATGAATCAGGTTGATATCATCCGGAACATCCTTGATGTAGGAAGTACCAGCGCCAAACATGTTCGCATGTTTCTTAACGTCTGCGTAGTCCTCTTTCAGGGCGAAGCCGATACCATGCATGATACCGCTGTATGCCTGACCGTTAACAGCATCGATATTACCGATACGTCCAACGAAGTCAACACAGGCGAATTTCAGAACGGTAGTCTTACCGGTCTTGGTATCAACCTCAACCTCTGCCAGGTTCAGGCAGTATGTGAATGCCGGAGTCGGGTCGCCGATACCGGTATTCGGATCCAGACGGCACAGACCCGGAGTTGTGTTGGTCTCATAACGGCCAAGATACTTGGTCTCGATGCCTTCTGCCTTCATCTCATCATAGGTACGAAGTGTACCATCTTCTTTTCTCATAGCTGCCAGAAGCTTGTTCGCTGCGATGATGGTTGCATTACCATCCATGTACAGGGAACGGCTGGCACCAGCCATACCGGTATCCGGACAGGTCTTGGTATCATTCTGAATCAGCTGGATATCTTCCGGTGTCAGATGCATCTCTTTCAGAGCTTCCAGTGTTACTACCAGAGAACCGGTTGTAGCACCCTGACCCATTGCATGCCATGTGTCGTATTTGCGGATCTTGTTGCCCGGCATAAGCTCAAGAGCAACCTCAGCACTATCGCCGCCGCCCTCAGTAACGTTGAAGCCGCCCCATGCGATACCAACGCCTCTTCTCTTCTCCGGTGTGTCAGCTGCTTTCGCATCAGCCACTGCTTTCTCATAGATTGGACGCATAGTATCCATGATCTTCTCCATCGGATACTGCGGATATACATAGCTGTTGATATTCTTATCGCCTTCACGGCAGATATTCTTATAACGGAACTCGAACGGATCCATGCCCAGCTCTTCTGCCATCATATCCATCAGCGGCTCACTGAGTGTATATGCCTGCGGAGAACCATAGCTTCTGTAAGCAGTACCAAATGCATGGTTTACGTTGGCTACACGAACCAGACCTGCTACGTTCGGTACATTGTACGGGAAGAAGGTGAAACGTGCCGGTTTGGTCATAACGTCGTCACCGCCCCAGGAGTAAGCGCCGTGATCCATACCGATATCAAACTCAGCAGCCAGGATCTTGCCTTCGTTATCACATGCCAGACGGCCATTGGAGTATGCCGGGCAGCGTTTGCCGCTGAAGTGCTGATGCTCTTCATAGGACATGGACAGGGATACCGGCTCGCCGGTAACTACGGTACAAGCTGCACACAGTGCGATATCGCCTGCGTTGGTAGACCATCCAAAGCTTGCGCCGGTCGGGTTCATGATGATACGGTATTTATCCTTCGGTACACCAAGGCAGTTACCCAGACGTCCGATAGAGGAGTATACACACTGGGATTTACACTGAATGGTCAGCAGACCATCATCGCCCCAGTAAGACTGAAGTACACAACCTTCGATGGAAAGATGCGGCTCACGGGAGGAGGAGAAGCTTCCTTCTACTACGTGCGGTGCTTTGTCGATTAAGTCTCTTACTTCTTCTGCATCTTCCAGACCTGCTCCCTTTAATACCGGCTGCTCGCAGAAGATGTTCGGGGTATCCTCATGGATACGGATAGCATCCGGCATAACTGCATCCAGATATGTCAGATACTCTGGCAGCTGTTCGTATTCCATCGTAACCTTAGCGGCTGCTGCACGAGCCTGACGATGTGTATGAGCTACTACCATAGCGATAACATCACCGTAACGATAGATCTTCTCATCCTGAAGAACTTTACGGGATGGTGTCATAACAGTACTTCTCTCATGGAACTGACCCTCAGCCATGATGTTAGTTCCGCCTGCTGCGATGAGGTCTTTTGCTGTGATAACCTTAACAACGCCCGGCATCTTCTCAGCTTCCTCAGTATGGATAGCCAGAATCTTTGCATGATGGGTAACCTTCGGCTGAACGATAGCTGCATATAAAACGCCCTGCGGCATCTTAAGAGCCTGATCATCGCCGTAGTCGGTCAGACCACAAACCTTACCAAGTGCATCCTGACGAACAACCGGTTTTCCGTAGTAGTTGCCATCTTCCGGATTGTGGAACTTGATATCCTCGATGCTGCACTCGCCACGCATAACCTTAGCTGCAGCCATAACTGCATCTACAATCTGTTTGTATCCGGTACAACGGCATACGTTTCTTGTCTTCTGGAACCAGTCACGAACCTCTTCACGGGTCGGATCCGGGTTCTGCTCTAACAGAGCATATGCGGAAACGATGAAGCCTGGTACACAGAAACCACACTGTACAGCACCGCAGTTCATCCATGCAACCTGTAACGGATGCAGATGCTGCGGAGTACCGATACCCTCGATGGTGGTAATCTTGGAATACTCTTCTACCTGGCTGATTTTCTTGGTACAGGAACGGATTACCTGTCCGTTCAGAATGATGGAACATGAACCGCAGACACCGGTTCCACATCCAACCTTAACACCGGTCAGACCGATCCGGCGCAGAACATCTGACAGTTTATCGTTTTCCGGATCGCACATAAACATACGATCAACACCGTTGATGTTCAACATCATTTTTCTTAATTTCATGCTGTTTCGTCCTCCTTCTTTAAAATAAATAGAGCCCTGATGCTTCCGACTATCCTTCCGCATCATACCCAATACTTACGATTCCTTAGTCATCCGCGTTTTCCAGCATCTCTGCCAGATCCGTCAGATCCACGCCATAGTCCTCCAGAAGTTCTCTGGCCTTGCGGTAGGTATTCTCTACCACCTGGGGACACCGAAGTGCCTTGTTGGCCATGTTATCTCCTAAAATCGAATGACAATCACTTCCTCCATAGATTTCACCATAGTTTTCCTGAAACCAGTCTGCCAGTTCCGGTATCATCTCGCTGTATGCCGCTTCCGGCTCAAAGAGCGCCATCATCATCGCCGCACCGGTCAAAGCTCCGCAGGTCAGCCCGCTTCTGACTCCCAGACAGAGTGCTGCAGATGCCTTCAGAAGGCTCGGGTTCTCCTCGCCCTTAAGGGTAAGTCCCAGCGAAACAAATGCCTGACTGCAGCAGCTTCCCGATAAAAGCAGCTGGTTCAGTTTTTTAATATCCGGCTCCATCCGCACCTCCTGTTCTTAGAAACACAAAAAGAAAAGCGGCACCGCCTCTGAAAAGACAGTACCGCTTAACGTATCCGAGTTTGTATATACATCTGCACCTATAGATATGGATACACCTATATCTATACCTATCTGTCAGCACATATATACCCTATCTATACAAGAAGCCTGACAGCTTCTCGTATCCATCGATGTAAAGCGAATCTCTCTTTCTTTTCAAATGCGGAAGGCACTTCCATTTCCAGATGTACCCATTGGCCTGACTGCATACGGTTTCCCGCTTAGCAATTTCGGCTCGAAAAACAGATTGTTTCTATTTTGGTTTTGATACCTCTATGGTACTCTGCTTTTCATCGAAAGTCAATCTCATTTTTCATAATTTTGAAATTTTTTACATCGACAGGATACTTGTTCGCCCCTTATTTTACCTCAATACGGGATTTTCAACATGCTATTTTACCCTTGTAATATCTGTTTACTTACAGAATTTCAGCATAACTTCCGTTCAAATGTTGTATTATTTGAAGATTTGTATTCTTCCTTTCTACTATTTGATCGAGTATTTTTTAAAAAAATAACGGTTCACACGCTTTCATAATTTTTCATTTTCATTTGTTTAAACGTGAATTTTGTTCACTTTGATTTCACTTATATGAAATTTATATCTTTTTGATTCATAATCAAACATGAATATCTGTTATTTATCCGCTATAAATCCTCACATTTTTAAGTATCCTTTTTTCATTTTCTTTTTCTGTTTTAAATTTTATTCTGCAAACCATTATTTTTTATTTCAGATAACGCAAGCATATTTAAGAACAGAATTCTTGCACATACAAATTCCGCATCGAAGATGTGATTTGCATAAATTTTTTCTTATTTATAATCCGTACAAATCCTACTTTCTCCCCACAAAATACGCCTGCAGGTTCTCCCCTACATGCTCCAGATGCCGCTCCATCTCCCGGCGCGCCAGTGCCCCGTCTCCGGCTTCAATCGCTGCCAGAAGGCTTTCGTGTTCATTTTCCCGGACTTCGTCAGAGCGGACTGCTGCCTGGTTGAAGCGCGCATAAGCGTCCTGGTCGGTCAGGATGAGCTTTAACATCCGCAAGATAGACGGGCTGCCTGAGAGATGCGCGATTTTCAGATGGAACGCCAGATCTTCCTCGCTTCCCGCCCTTCCATGGCGGATTGCATAGAGATAGTCTGCCTGCAGATCTTTTAATTTCTGAAGTTCCTTCGGCTCAATCCGCTCTGCACATGCCTCCGCCGCATATCCCTCCAGGAGTTTCCGCACCAAAAGAATATCCTCCAGCCCGCTTTCTGTCTCCATCGACGCCGCCTCGATAAGCTCATTCGCCGCCTTCATCTTCTCCCGGCGTGACCGTTCTTCTTCCAAAAAGCGTTCGCCCTGCGGCGTCAGGATCCGCCCCTTGTTCTGCACCTTGACAAGCAGCCCTGCTTTCTCCAGATCCAGAAGCTCCCGCCCAATGCTGGCGGACGGAAGATGCAGGATCTGCGCCAGCTGGAGTGCTCCCGCCGGGGTGTTTAAGTCCTGCATGGCTGTCAGTATTTCAAAGCTGCTGTTTCGTTTTTTCCCTGCCATCTTTCCACCTCAATACTCTGTACTATTTCTATGATTGTATCATCATTTCCGATTCGTGTAAATCATCCCTTACTGTATCGTACGGAATTTTCAGTTCAGAAAATTCCCACCTGTGAACCGTTACAAGCAGGCTGCAGTTTGACAGCGAAAATGCCATAAAATAACAAAAAAAACGAACCGCAGGGTACATTTTCTCACTCTGCGGTCCGCTTTGAATCTAAAATCATTTCAGATTTTGATCCATCTGTTTTTATTTATTACTTTTTATCTACATTGATGAACAGATAAGGAAGCCCTACGGAGTAGTACTGGATACCGCTTACATCCGGATTGGTCATAACGGCTACAGACTGTCCGTAAATCGGGAACAGAACACACTGATCTGCCAGCGTCTTCTCACAGCCAACTAAAGCTTCCCAACGAGCATCCTGGTCGAGTGCCAGATCGCCCTTCTTTGCGGACTGGATGGTTGCATCGTAGTCTGCATCGGAGAACTGGGAGTAGTTGGTGGAGCTGCCGGTTATCCACATATCCAGATCAGTCATCGGATCTGCGTAGTCCGGACCCCAGCGGGTAAGACCGATATCATATTCACCTTTCTGCATGTATTCCAGACGGGCTTTCTTCGGAAGTACCTGAAGTTCGATGGTCAGACCCGGCAGGTTGTTCTGCCACTCGCTCTGTAAGAACTGTGCAACAGCCTGTGCAGAATCAGTATCTTCACACATTAAAGTGAAGGATAAGGAATCTTTGCCAAGCTCGCCAAGACCTGTCTTCCACAGCTCTTTTGCTGCCTCTACATCGTAGGTCCAGCTGTCGTATGCGCTGCCTGCTGCCTCACGGAAATCTTCGCCCTTTTCATTGGTTGCAAGGCCCTGCGGTACGAAGTAATCCATCGGTGTGGAACCATCTTTCAGAACACGGGTTGTGATCGCTTCTTTGTCATACGATTTTGCCAGTGCCTTACGGATATTTACATTGTCAAGCCCCTCTTTCTTCATGTTCGGGGTCAGATACCAGTTGTAACCGTCACTTCTGGTGGAGAATCTCGGATCATCCTCATACTGCTCTACCAGGTTACCGCTTAAGGTTACAACGTCCAGATCGCCATTCTCAAAAGAAAGGGCTGCTGTCTGGCTGTCGGTAATGATCGAGAACTCAACACCGTCCAGTTTGACATCGGATGCACCGAAGAACTGATCATTCTTTACTAATTCTACTTTCATGGCAGACGGCTCATAGGAAGATACCTTGAACGGACCATCTGCTAGCAGGGTATCTGCGGAAGTTGCAAAGTTGCCGCCGCAGCTCTCTACAAATTTCTGATTTAAAGGCAGGAAGCATGCGCCGGATGCCATCAGGTAATCAAAGATAGCACACGGGGAGCTTAAAGTTACGACTAATGTCTTATCGTCCGCTGCCTCTACCCCCAGTTCCTCAACCGGTTTTTCACCTGTTGTTACCTCTTCCGCATTTGCGATGCAGGCGGTTGTGATAAAGAACTGGTAATCACTTGCAGTTGCCGGATCGGCTACTCGTCTCCATGCGTAAACGAAATCGTTTGCCGTTACCGGATCGCCGTTGGACCATTTTGCGTCGTCACGGATCTTGAAGGTCAGGGTCAGACCATCCTCGGACTTCTCCTCACTCTCCGCCACGCCGTAAACCGGAGCACCTGACTCATCCTTGGTCATCAGACCCATCATAAACTGGGAGATAACACCACTGGATGTGTAGTCGTTGGAAAGTGCCGGATCCAGGGAGTCTACCAGAGTGCTTGCCTGATAGCGAAGCACCTTGCCGCCCTCAGCCGAGCTGCCGCCCTCTTCGCTTCCAGATTCAACCGCTGCTGTCTCTGTTGTCTGGGTCGATCCGCCGCAGCCTGCCAAAAGTCCAGCAAACATGGCAGAAGCCAGCGTCCACGCCATTACTTTTCTTAGCTTCATAATACTTCCTCCTTTTTTGTTTTTTTAATAAAACCAAACCATTCCCGTTTCATGCTGCATTTCCTGGTCCCGGCTGTCTATCCTCAGTTGTCTGCTGGTTCGGCTCATCTATAAAATCACCCGCTAAACAGGTCATTTTATCACATTTATTATGGTTGATTTTGTGCCGGAATGCATCGGCTTTCTTTTAAATCTACACCCATTTTTCCAAATCTGCATCGGTTCCGCGCACAAAATGTGTGCCCTCAATCTGATGCATCGTACCTGCGCCGTAATCCAGGCCGCTCGTCTTATAATCATAGTGCAGTGCAATCCGGCTGCGCTCTACCACCGGGTTCGGGTTCGGGATCGCCGAAATCAGGCTTCGGGTGTACGGATGTACCGGATGGGAGAAAATCTCCTCCGTCGTGCCCGTCTCCAAAAGGTAGCCCAGATGAAGAACGCCGATGCGGTCGGAAATATATTTAACCATCGAGAGGTCGTGGGCGATGAAGAGGTATGCAAGCCCCGTCTCGTCCTGGATGTCCTTCATCAGGTTGACAACCTGCGCCTGAATGGACATATCGAGCGCCGAGATACACTCATCGGCAATGATCAGCTTCGGGTTCATGACAAGCGCCCGGGCGATGCCGACACGCTGCCGCTGACCACCGGAAAACTGATGCGGGTACCGGTTTGCATGTTCCGGCGCCAGACCTACCTTGTGGAGGATGTCTGCCACCATCTCGGTCCGCTCTTTCTGGGAATGGTACCGGTGATGGATATCCAGCCCCTGTGCAATGATATCCGCTACTTTCTGGCGCGGATTTAAACATGCCATCGGATCCTGGAAAATCATCTGCATATCACTTCTGAGTCTCGCCTCTGTCTGGCGGCTCATTTTTCCGGAAATATCCATCCCGTCAAAGGTAATTTGTCCTGCGGTCGGATCGTAGAGGCGGATCAGCGCCCGCCCGATCGTCGTCTTTCCCGATCCGGATTCCCCCACAAGACCATAGGTCTCGCCCGGATTGATATAAAAACTGACATCCTCAACCGCTTTTACGGTAAATTTCCGGCTGACCGGAAAGTATTGCTTGAGTCCTTTTACTTCCAGAAGGGGCTTTTTGTTTGTCTCTGTCACTGTACTCATGCGATTCCCCCCTCTTTCTTCATTCTCTCAATTCGATCCCGAAGCTCCGGCGGCATATCGACCTTCGGCGCCTTCGGATGCAGCAGCCATGTCGCGGCGCTGTGTGTCTCCGATATCTTGAACATCGGCGGCTCCAGACGACTGTCAATGTTTAACGCATATTTATTCCGCGGTGCAAACGCATCACCCGTTACCTTGTGAAGCAGGTTTGGCGGGCTGCCCGGGATTGTGTAAAGACGTTCGTCGTCCGTTCCCAGATCTGGCATCGCGGAGAGAAGTCCCCATGTGTACGGGTGGCGCGGATCGTAGAATACATCCTCGACCGTGCCGCTCTCGACGATCTTGCCTGCATACATGACGTTGACATAATCGGCAACCTTCGCAACGACGCCCAGATCGTGCGTGATATAGATAACCGACAGCTGCCGTTTTTTCTGAATCTCCTGAATCAGCTCCAGAATCTTCGACTGAATCGTAACGTCCAGCGCCGTCGTCGGCTCGTCGCAGATTAAAAGTTCCGGATCGCACGCCAGTGCGATCGCAATGACGATTCTCTGGCGCATACCACCGGAGAGCTGGTGCGGATAGTTTTTGATTCGCTTCTCCGCGTCGGTGATGCCGACCAGCTTCATCAGCTCCAGCGCCTTCTCATATGCCTCTTCCTTCGGTGTATGGTAATGCCAGATCATGCCTTCCATGATCTGTTTCCCAACCGGCATCAGCGGGTTTAAGGAGGTCATCGGATCCTGGAAGACCATCGCGATCCGTTTTCCGTTGATATGGCGGCGGATTTCCTCTTTTTTCATCTGCAGAATTTCTCTGGTGACCCGTTCCTCCGGGTTACGATAATATGAAAATGTGATCTGTCCGCGGTCGATCGTTCCGTTCTTTGCCAGGATTCCCATGATCGCCTTCGCAGAAACCGATTTACCGGAACCGGATTCCCCAACGATTGCAACCGTCTCGCCCCGGTTTACCGTCAGGTTGACGCCCCGGACGGCATTGACCACTCCGGCTGTCGTCTCGAAGGAAATGTCCAGATTCCGCACTCGTAAAATTTCTTCTTTTTTCTCCATGCCATTTCCTCCTACATATCCTTCATCTTCGGATCCAATGCATCACGCAGACCATCCGCCAGCATGTTAAAGCACAGCATCAGAAGTCCCATGACAATTAACGGGAACACGATCATGTACGGATGGCTTGTAAAGTTCTGATATCCACTCGAAATCAGGGAACCCAGCGAAGCCATCGGCTCCGGCACCCCCAGGCCAATAAAGGCTAAGAATGCTCGGTAAAGATCGCATGCGGGATCGAGAACATCGTCTGTGTGATCAAAGGACCAAAAATATTTGGTAAAATCTCTTTGAAAATAATGCGGAAACTCTTTGCTCCCAGCGTCCGGGAAGCAAGCACATATTCCTGCTCTTTCAGCTTTAAGACCTCCGCGCGGGCGATTCGGCTCATGCCCAGCCACCCGGAAAACATCAGGGCGAACGTGATAGACATAAGCCCCGGTTTCATAACTAACAAAAGCAGGGTAACCGTGATCAGGTACGGAATACTGTTTAGTATCTCGACGATACGCTGCATGATCATATCGACTTTTCCGCCGAAATATCCGGATACAAGTCCATACGTCAGACCAAACGCAAGGTCGATGAATACCGCCAGAACCGCTACATAGAGGCTGATCCGCGTTCCGCTCCAGGTCCTGGTCCAGAGGTCGCGTCCCAGCGAATCGGAACCAAACCAGTAGTAGGTATCGGTCAGATCGTTGCTCTCATAATAGTTGATTTCTTTGCTTCCGGTGGATGTACGGATCGTCTCAGAACCATCTAAGATACCCATATTTTCCAGTCCCGGCACTCTCGGCGCCATGTTCTGGTTGGTAATAATCTGCTGATCGTAGGTAAACTGGTTCATGTGAGGTCCGACAAGCGCCATCACAATCAGAAACAGAATACAGACAAAGCTGAACATTGCGCCCTTATTTTTCTTAAACCGTGCAATTGCCTCTTTCCAGTAGCTCTGGCTTGCAAAGTTTGTATCGACATGTTCAAAGCCGTCTTTGTGCTGGAATTCAAAATCATCGTCCAGAAATTCGATCTGGCTTAAATATTCTTCGGGTGATAACACATGCTCCCGAACGGAAGCCACATCCCCGACTGTCATTTTCTCATCTGTCTTTTCGTCACTCCGTTTTTTCATGCCATCACCTCTCAATCCGATTTCTTCGCCAGACGGATTCTCGGGTCGATAATTCCGTACAGGACGTCAACCACCAGCATCAGGACAATGTACATGACACTGTAGATAAATGCCAGCGAAATCGTCACGTTGTAATCGTTGGACTGAATCGCTGCAATCATTAAACTTCCGATGCCCGGAATCGAGAAGATCTTCTCGATAACCAGGGAACCAATCATCAGATCGACAACCAGCGGCGCCAGTACCGTAATGATCGGGATCAGCGCGTTTCGAAGTGCATGGCGCACCAGAAGCGGGCGTCCCGTGATTCCCTTGCTCTCCGCAAGCAGCATGTAGTCGCTGTCCAGCACCTCCAGAAGGGAGGTTCTCGTAAATCGAGCCACCGTCGCTACCGTAAACATCGACAGCGCCAGCATCGGCATGATCGACGATGCGAAGAACTTCTTGCCGTCAAACAGAAGCGGCAGCCACTGTGCCTTGTAGCCGATGAAATATGCCATAACCAATGCAAAAACATAGGACGGAAGCTGACGCCCAGAACTGAAATCACAGTACAGATGGTATCAAGCCAGCTATTTTTCTTGAGCGCTGCCAGAATACCTAAAATCAGTCCGACTACCGCACCGAAGGAAACTGCCTCCAGTCCGATTCCAAAGCTGACCGGCACACGGTTCTTTAACAGAACCGAGATGGAGGTATCCTTGGAGATAACATACGATACACCAAAATCGCCCTGCAGCAGGTTCTTCACATACGTGAAAAACTGTACGATCAACGGTTTGTCCAGTCCATATTTCTTCGACATCATCGCAATCTGATCCGCGGTCAGCTTTTCATCGTTGAACGGAGATCCCGGCATCAGCTGCAGCAGCATAAAAAGTACCAGGATGATGATCAGAAGCGTGACAAGAGAAATCATGATACGTTTTCCGATATATTTCTTCATGTCCGTACTCCCTTCTTTCTTAGTATAATACGTCTCTCTCCTTCTCTTATAGCCCGGATATTCTTTCAACTCCGAAGTATAAAATAAGACAAACGGTTTTATCTCTCTATTCCTGCATCCACACGCGCATATGCGTCATGCCGCGGTTGCACCATGCATAGTACGGAATTGCCTGCAGGGTTACCATCTTTTCCGGTGCCGCATCTTCTGCATAAAGCGCCGGATTAACCGCCGCTTTCTTCCGGCAGCCCGTCACGCGCAGCGCCACGATACCTTCCAGCAGATCCGCCTGATACGAAAGCGCTTCAATCTTCGCCTCCCGCGGAATCCGCAGTGTCTGAAGATCCTCTCCGTTGTCCACGCCCTCAAAGGTGTAGATGATTGGTCCGCGTCTGAGTGCCACGCATCCGGCATCCGCCCGCACCATCGGGTGTGCATAGACCCGCTCCGGCTCCATCTCCATCTCGCAGGAAACAGTATCACCAGGCTGCCAGCTTCTCTGGATCATCCAGTAGCCCTTGTCTGTCTTGACTGCCCCGGAAACCGGTATGCCATTGACCTTCACCTGCATCTGATGGCACCAGCCCGGATAACGGACTGCCAAAGTAAATTCTGCTCCCGCCTGCTCCGGTTCTACCGTGTAGGTAACGGAGCCGTTCCACGGATATTTCGATGTAAGCGCTATCTTCACGCCGCCCGCTGTTTCAAAGGTAGCCGTTCCCCCGACAAACAGATGGGAATAGATCGTATTTTCACTTGAAGACCATACATAGGAACCAAGTGAGGTCATCAGACGCGCCAGGTTCGGAGGACAGCATGCACAGTCATACCAGCCGATCCGCTCCGGTGTGTATTCTTCTTCGCCATATGCGTTGGTCGGCATGCCCGGATTGGCTTCAAGCTGATTGATATAAAAGAATTTCGTTCCGTCTAACTGCATGCCGCTGATGGTTCCGTTGTAAATCTCCCGCTCCAGAATATCTGCATACCGCGCGTCCGGATCCGCCTCCAGCATCTGTTTCGCGAAGAAGCAGACCCCCACCGCCGCACACGTTTCCGCGTAAGCGGTATCATTCGGCAAATCATAATCCACGGTAAATGCCTCGCCGTAATAGGTGGAACCGATTCCACCCGTTATGTACATCCGCCGGTCTACCATGTTGTCCCACATCTTCCGGCAGGCCGCCATCAGCGCCTCATCATGATTCTGCGCTGCCAGGTTTGCCGCCGCCGTCAGAAGATACATACAACGGACCGCGTGTCCTTCCACCGTATCCTGCTCACGCACCGGCTTGTGGTTCTGCATGTAGGACGGCGGCTGCTTGTCCATGTAATCGGTGCGGCTCCAGCTTCTAGCCGCCGCTTCTTTATGGAAGAACTCCGGATCCCGTCCGCGCTCATCGATAAAATATGCCGCCAGCTTCCGGTATCTCTCTTCCCCGGTTGCCTGATAAAGCCGCATCAGCGCCAGCTCGATCTCCTCATGTCCCGGAATGCCGGTTACTTTGCCTGCTTCCCGTCCGAACCGCCGATCGATATGATCGCACAGCTTGCAGCAGATATCTAAAAGCTGCGTCTTTCCCGTCGCCTGATAGTACGCGACGCCTGCCTCCGTCATATGTCCGGCACAGTACATCTCATGGCAGTCCGTCAGGTTCTGCCACCTATGTTCCGGCTCCGCCGCAATGAAATAGGTATCCAGGTAGCCATCCGGCTGCTGCGCCCGCCCGATCAGGTCGATGATCGCATCGGCACGCGCCTCCAGCTCTGGATTTGCCTCGACGGTCAGTGAGTACGCCACCGCCTCCAGCCATTTCGCCAGGTCGCTGTCCTGAAATACACGCCCGTAATACGTTCCTTTCTCATCTCCCGCTGCAATGCGGAAGTTTTTAATCACATGGCTCTTTCGGATTCCGGACACCTCATCGTGAAGCACCCGTTCCTGATACGGAAGCATCGTGTGAATTACCACATTCTGTACCCGCGAAAAGAACGGGTCGTCTATCTTTACCTGTTTCAAATCAATGAAACTTGTCTCCTTTTTTATCATTCACAGAAAACCTCCTGATTTATTATTCACTTATCCGTAAGCGCCTATCAATAATCTGAAAAAGACTTCTTTTTTTGTATGTTTTCTTATAAGTATACCATTCAAATAGTGGAAAAGCGATCTAACACATTTTGCATATTATAGAAAAGAATACGCGTATTTTTATAGAACAAAATCAGCCTGATTTCATTCCTTCTTTTTCTCTGATTTTTCTTTATTCTTCATTCATCCCCTCTTATTTTCCCAAGTAGAGTGTTTTGTTTCTGCAAATATAAGAGATTTTCCAAACAGATTCTTGCTGTTTTTCTCTCTATTTGATATAATAAAATTGATATTTTAAATTTGTTTAACAACCTGACAAAGTTGTCCTGTTTTTCGTTTGCTTCTCTGCGGTTCAGACAGGATTCCTGTTACGTGGCTGTTTTTTTTAACGGGAGTACATACATCATGAATTTTATTAATTTAAACTGTCCGCCCCTTCCTTATTTTATCGTCGGAGGCGGATGTGTTTACCGCCCCGGCGATATCCATGAGCGCCGGACGATCCGAAATGTCTTTGATCTTATCTATGTTCACAGCGGAACTTTATATCTCGAACAGGATCCGTTCCGCGTTGAACTGAATGCCGGGCAGTTTTTTATCATTACCCCCGATACCCCGCACCGCGGCAGCCGCGTCTGCCAGGAAAAGACCACGACGAGCTGGGTGCATTTCTATACCAACGGCAAATACAGCCTGTCCGATGAATTTTACCCGGACAACATAACCCGGCGCGCCGCGCCGAAATTTTACTATTCGCCGCAGAATTTCATTCTCTCCCTGCCGCGCACCGGCACCGTGCCGGAAGCCAACCGGGAGAAGCTGGAAAAGTATCTGCAGCGGATGAACCTGGTTTCTTTCAGCAAATACACACAGAAAAAGAGCTTTCCATCCTCCGTGCGGACACCGTTTGAGATCCAGAATGATTTCATTGAATTTCTCCAGGTTCTCTATGCGCCGTACTGCTACAGCCGCGAGAAGGAAAGCATCGCCCGGACGCTGCGCGACTATCTGGATGCCCACTACACGGAGGAGATCTCCTTAAACGATCTGGCGCGCCAGTATTCCTACAGCCCGTCCCACTTAATCCGCAGTTTCCACCAGGCATACGGCGCCAGCCCGATGCAGTACCTGAAAAAACTACGCATCGAACACGCCTCCCAGCTTCTCCTCCACTCCGACGCGGCGATCCAGTCGGTCGGTGAGATGGTAGGACTGCGGATCCCCTCCTATTTTATCCGCGTATTTAAGCAGGAGATCGGCATCACCCCGGCGCAGTACCGGATGTTTTACGCAGAAGAGAATGGGGGGAGTGAGACGCCTTAGAGGCGATTCACCGCTGATGTTTTTTTACTATACTATTTGTTTTCGTAAGAACTGTCATGAGCGTGGCAGTTCTTTTTTTATACCCAAACCAGTGAATCGTTTCTAATGTATCTATCAGTTCCTCTACATCAGCTATTGTTTAAGCCAGTTATCCGCACATTGAAAATCCTTTATATTTAAGGTAACACTGTGTGTATACAAAGGAGGAAATTCCGAATTGAAAACTGTCACGATTAAACTTCGCATTCATAAACTTTTGGCTGAAAAGCGTCTGACGAAATACCGTTTTATCGCCATGACCGGGCTTGGCTATAAAAATGCCAGCCGAATTCTGGACAATGAAACTGAATCCATCCGCTTCAGCACCATCGCCCGCATCTGCTCCGCACTGGACTGTACGCCCGGCGATCTATTTGAAGTTCATGAGGAAGAAGATCCTTACGATGGAATGTATTAAACATTCGGAAACAAGTGATTTCATGTGCGGATCGCACGCCAAAAAAGAGCTGTCAACCGACGGTTTGCACCGGCTTTTGTGACAGCTCTTTTTGGTGATCCTATTTTTAAAAACAGAAGCGGTACCGCCTCTGAAAAGACAGTACCGCTTAACCTATCCGAATATTATATATAAGGTGTCCACCAGCAAGATACCTTACCAGTCATCCCGTCCATACTCTTCCCGCTCATCCAGGGCATCATCTACACCATCGGCATATTCTGAATCCCGGCGGTAGCGATCCCAGTCATAATCATCGCCTTCCATAACATCATCATATCCCGCATCATACGCTGCATATGGATTCTGGAGCTTCTTTTGCACCGGTGGTATTCCCCTCTGCGCAGGTGTGTTTTTACGACTCCGTTGTTTCAGTTCCCACAAGGGATCCTCTTCTATCCGTTTAAGATATTCCTCATGGCTTCTGGATTCCTCTTCTTCTTTTTTCTTCTGTAATTCTATCAGCTCAGCCCGTTCTCTTTTTTTACGTTCCTCTTCTTCCCGTTTACTTTCTTCTATCTTCTCTGCCCAGTGCTGTTCACAGTATAAGTCATCGAGGCCAGATTGTAACATCCTTCCTCCCGGCACTTATACGGATATAGCAGAACCACGAGAAGTCCACAGCCCATCGCACAGATAAGCAGCGTACAGAGAGTCTGGCGATGCTTTCCAAACCAGTTTTTCATTCCTGCTGCCAGACGGTTTTCTTTTTTCTCTGTTTCCTTCTCAGATTCAGGACTCTCTTCTTTCTTTTTCTTCCGGGACTCCATCCACCAGGTCAGTTCGGCATCCAGCAAAAACAACGGTATCAGACATGTAAAGGTGCCAACAAACAGCATCAAAGCATTGCCCGAATCTCCATGCACGCTTCTCGCATACTGGTAATGGCACTCTTCGTCATACCAACTATACAGACTCCAGGCATATGCCCCCAGAATGCCGATCAGAACTATCCATTTTATCTGCTTTTCTTTCCGCAGGATTCTCATGACGAGAAGTGCTCCTGCCATCGCAAACAGGAAACCTATCTTTAGATACACCGGTGCCGCCACCAGAGAAATCCAGGCTGTATATACCGGATAAAAGACACCAATAACCACTATCACAATCATCAGAATTCCAGACTCCATAGCTATACCCCCTATTAAGTCCATCTTACCACAAATGCGGATGCTTAGGTGGGTTATTTATGCCCCTTGAAGAAAATATCCACTTATGATAGCCTGCCCCGGATTACAAAGGCACGTATATGCTTGCTGTATCTCCCTTGTAATGCAAAAAGCTGCCGCAGATCAGAAAGTTTTTTTCCGATCTGCAGCAGCTTTTTATCTCATTCTTATTATTTTCTTCCTATTCTCTTAAGCTCCAGAATCCTCTGGTTCCGGCTGCCGCGGAACTGGAGCGTCAGATCCTTCTCTGCCTCGACAAACTCGCCGTCCACCAGCACATCCACGTAGGACAGCATCTCGTCTGTCACCTCTGTATGGACAACGCCGCCGGCTGCCAGATCCCGATCCCAGAGATAGCCGCTGTAGCACCAGATATCCTTCTCCGGATACGTCTCGCGCACCTTCCGGAGTAAATGTACCAGTTCCATCTGGTTTTCTGGCTCAAACGGTTCTCCGCCGAGCAGCGTAAAGCCCTGTATATATCCCGGCTCCAATGCCGCTAAAATCTCTTTCTCCGTCTCTTCTGTATATAACTGTCCATATCGGAAATCCCACGTCTCCGCATTGAAACAGCCCTTACAGTGATGGCGGCACCCCGACACAAACAAGCTGACGCGCACGCCAGGACCGTTGGCAATATCATGCTTTTTGATGGTTCCGTAATACATATCTTCCTCCCCTAGACCATCTCATTTTCCATTTATTATAACCGTCCGAACCTGGCAAGCCAAGGCTTTCACCACATCCTACAGATGCAGCACCCGATCGCGGATCTCCTGGGTACGTCCCTGATTCCAGAACTGGGTTCCGATGTAGCCGCAGGTACGGCGTGCGACAAAGAGCTTGTTCTGGTCACGGTTGCCGCAGTTCGGGCACTCCCACACCAGCTTGCCAGCCTCATCCTCAACAATCTTGATCTCGCCGTCATAGCCACACTTCTCACAGAAATCACTCTTGGTGTTCAGCTCCGCGTACATAATGTTATTGTAGATAAACTGCATCACAGAGAGAACTGCCGGAATATTAGTCTGCATATTCGGCACCTCGATGTAGCTGATCGCACCGCCCGGGGAGAGCTTCTGGAACTCTGCCTCAAATTTCAGCTTACTGAACGCGTCAATCTTCTCGGATACGTGTACATGGTAGCTGTTCGTGATATAGTTCTTATCCGTAACGCCCGGAATGATACCGAAGCGCTTCTGCAGGCATTTTGCAAATTTATAAGTCGTAGACTCCATCGGCGTGCCGTATACAGAATAGCTGATATTCTCTGCCTCTCTCCACTCTTTGCATTTATCATTCAGACGCTGCATAACTTTCAGTGCAAATGGCTTCGCCTCCGGATCGGTGTGGGATTTTCCTAACATCCGCATACACATCTCATACAGACCTGCATATCCCAGAGAAATCGTAGAATAGCCGTTGTACAGGAGTTTGTCGATCGTCTCACCCTTTTTCAGGCGGGCAAGCGCACCATTCTGCCACAGAATCGGCGCCACATCGGAGATCGTGCCGAGCAGCCTCTCATGACGGCAGCGGAGCGCACGATGGCACAGTTCCAGTCTCTCATCGAGAATCTGCCAGAAACGGTCCATATCTCCCTCCGAAGAACAAGCCACATCGACCAGGTTAATCGTGACAACACCCTGGTTGAAACGTCCATAGAATTTATGCTTACCGTTCGGCAGCATCTGGGAATCTTCTACCGTCAGGAAAGAACGGCAGCCCATGCACGGGTAAACCTCGCCCTTCTTTAATTCCTTCATAATCTTAGCGGAAATGTAGTCCGGAACCATCCGTTTCGCGGTACATTTCGCTGCCAGCTCAGTCAGGTGCCAATATTTCGAACCTTCCGTAATATTGTCCTCATCCAGCACATAGATAAGTTTCGGGAACGCCGGTGTGATCCAGACGCCCTTTTCATTCTTGACGCCCTGCATTCTCTGCAGCATCACTTCCTCGATGATCATCGCAAGGTCATCTCTGGTCCGTCCCTCCGGGACCTCGTCCAGATACATAAATACCGTGACAAACGGAGCCTGTCCGTTACAGGTCATCAGGGTGATAAGCTGGTACTGGATCGTCTGGATGCCGCTCTTAACCTCCTCGCGCAGACGGCGTTCGGTCACGCGGTTGATGATATCCTCATCCAGTGCCTCGCCGCACTCGGTGCGCTCTGCAATCACGTTCTTGCGCAGCTTCTGACGGCTGATGTCCACAAACGGTGCCAGATGCGCCAGAGTAAAGGACTGTCCGCCATACTGGTTGCTGGCTACCTGCGCCACGATCTGGGTGGTCACGTTGCAGGCCGTAAAGAAACTGTGCGGCTTCTCGATCATCGTCTCACTGATCACAGTGCCATTCTGCAGCATATCCTCCAGATTAATCAGGTCGCAGTTGTGCTCCTTCTGTGCAAAATAGTCGGTATCATGGAAATGGATGATGCCTTCCTCATGCGCGCGGACGATCTCCTCCGGCAGCAGCACACGCTTGGATAAGTCCTTGCTGACCTCGCCCGCCATGTAGTCACGCTGGGTCGAGTTGATGACCGGGTTCTTGTTGGAGTTTTCCTGATTCACTTCTTCATTAATATGGTCCAAAAGTGCCAGGATGCCGTTATCGGTCGTGTTGGACTTGCGTTTTAACTCCCTGCGGTAGCGGTAGCGCACATATTTCTGTGCAACCTCATAACCACGCATCTCCATAATGCTGGTCTCTACCATATCCTGGATGTCTTCCACATTCACCGCGTGCGGCGTCTCCTGCACCTGCTCGGCGATCGTATCTGCAATCGCTTCAATCTGGTACGGGTTCATCTGGTGAATACGCTCCACATTGCCGTTCGCTTTCGTGATCGCATTTACGATCTTCGCCCGGTCAAAATGTACTTCTTCTCCATTTCGTTTGATTACATTGGTTGTTACTGTGTCTTCCATCCCTGTTCCCTCTCCTTACCCTTAAGCCCGTTTTATGACTTGTCTTCTATAATCTATAAATTGACTCGCCGGTTCCTGTTTCTGTGATTTCTCTTTCTACTTTGTATGGCATACATCGAACATCCATCTGTATCCATTTCCCGTCCCCCAGCTTACCCTCATTTCCTCATTCATGAGAGAAGCGCCTTCTTCTGACAGGCTATTTTTCATGTCCGGATGCCTTCACTGACAGGATTCTTTTCCGTTCCGACTTGTCTTACGATTGGCTTTATTTTTGATTTGTATTTAGGTAATTTTTAGAATTACACACAAAATATTGAACTCATTTTCTTTCATAACACAATATATAGTGTGTTCGTCGTGACGTATTTAAGCATACACCAATTAGATTAAAAATGGAAGAGGATTCCCCTATATTTTTTCGAATCAGAATTTTGCACAAAAATCATTTTCTCCCTTTACAAACACCCAAATCTGTGATCCCCTTTCCACGACGTTCTTTCCAGACTTATCCACCGTCCCATGTGCAAAACCCACCTCGTCATTTCTCCCATGGCTGCATCCCATATACCCTCTGAGTCTCCTTCGCCCATACCCTTATCTGTTTTAAAAATACCGAAAATAATGCTTTTAAAATATTTTTAAAAATATTTAAAAAACTGTTGACATTTTATTCTGGATGGAGTAGAATAACACATGTCTTACGGATGAGGCATCCGCAAGAAAACAAAACAAGCGCCTTTAGCTCAGTTGGTAGAGCAGTAGACTCTTAATCTATTTGTCCAGGGTTCGAGTCCCTGAAGGCGCACTATCAAGTGCTTGTTTCGCAGACCGAGAGCTGTGGGGCAGGCACTTTGTGCGTTAGCAATGAGGCGTGCAAAGAAAAAAAGAGATGGCGGATGACGCGTTGTGCTTGCACATAAGCAGCATCCGTTATCTCTTTTTTTCTTTATAGGGCGAATGCCCGACAGCGAGGAAAAGCGCCAGCTTTTTCGAGCTGCCGCACGCCGGATTTCAAAGATGCGATTCTTTTCAAACTGCCCCACGCCGGACTCTAAAGACGCAGCTTTTACAGCGCCCGCCCAATCGCCTTCTCCACTTCCTTCTTTGAACTAGCTCCGACTTCCTTGCTGAACACTTCCCCATTCCGGAAAATAATCATCGTCGGAATCGACATAACCTTATACTGGACTGCAATATCCGGGTTCTCATCGACATTCAGCTTTCCGATCTTCACTCTTCCCTCATACTCGCCCGCCAGCTGCCCGATCACCGGTGCCATCATCTGGCACGGACCGCACCAGTCTGCATAAAAATCAACCAGTACCGGAATCTCCGATTTCAGTACCTCCTCCTCAAAATTCGCGGTCGTAAACTTCATCTCCATCACTCATTTCCTCCTTTCGTTCTATCCATACAGGCAGTCAACAGAAGTGCCCTGTTTCTCTTTACGACGGCTTCTTTTTACCGCCTCCCAGTGCCTTTGCTGCCTCTTCCATCGATTTTTTCCATTTTAACGCCTGTTTATTCAGTTCCACCTTATCGCTGGTCGCCTGAACAAGTTTCCGTGTGAGCTGCTTTTTAATATCCATTCCTGACTTCTGGCAAACACACGGCGCGCATCGTCACCGTTCATGTGATCCCAGGTTTCTCACAAAAAGCACCGCCGCGCATCCAGCCATCCTTCTTTATATTATAGTAAATATATGCAGCTTTTATTTTCTTTATTCCGGCTCTGCCAGCTCAGATAACCGTTAAATACGGCAAATTCCTGCTACCACCACGTTTTCCTACGGCACTTTCGGTTCTAAAAGTGCCTACCCGTGTACAGTAACGATTTTCCTACCGCACTGCTACCAGCTTGCAGATCGGCTTGCCCTGCGCCGAGAACTTTGCCTCGTACTCGGTCATGACGTTACCCTCTGCCATCTCGCTGTGGTGCAGGTCACGGGTATATTCTATGATGCGCCAGCCCGCCTCCGGGATAGCTTCCAGGGAATAGGAAAATAAATCCTGGTTGTCCGTCTTGAACTCGACTCTTCCATCCTTCTGGAGAATCTGATCGTACACTGCCATAAATGGCGGCGAGGTCAGTCTCCGTCTCGCATGGCGGTCCTTCGGCCACGGATCCGAAAAATTCAAATAAATCCGCTCTACTTCCCCCGGTCCAAAAATCTCTGCCAGTTCTCTGGCATCCTCACATAAGAAATAGATATTGGACAGTTCCATCTGTTCTCTCTTGCGGATCGCCTTTAAAAGAACCGTCGAATATTTCTCAATACCCACAAAATTCACATCCGGGTTGCGGGACGCCTGCTCCAAAATAAACTGACCTTTACCCATACCCACCTCGATGCGGATCGGATGGTCATTTCCAAAAATCTGCTGCCAGGTTCCCTTCTTCTCCTTCGCCCCATGAACCACATGCGGGGTTTCTTCTATCATCTGCTCTGCGCCCGGTATATGGCGTAATCTCATCTTCGTTCCTCCTGCTGTCTACAATCTGCGCCGTCCCGGATGGACTTTCTTCCGTACCGTATCATTCCGTTGAGACGCCCCGGCTTACCCGCCGGATCTATCCTTATCTTACCATTGAAGCCCCCATTTCGCAAGCAAAGGTGCTCTATTTTCACACCATTTTACGATCCCCGTGTTACTGTTCACGCATACGTGCCCAGTAACGGAATTTGCCGTGGCTTCGCATTTAAATACGGCAAATTCCTGCTGCCCTCACGTTTTCTTGCGGCACTTTCGGTTCCAAAAATGCCTACCCGTGAACAGTAACATCGCCGTTACCATCACATCATCTTACGGCGCTTTCGGTTCCAAAAATACCTACCCGTGAACAGCAACCGCTCTCCTCCATGCCACCCATTCTAATCCGTCCGACTTTGCCTTCTTTTCTTACAAATTTCATAACTTTTCCAATTTTTATCATTTTATAGATGAATAATTCAAGCGATTATATTATAATAATTTTAGAGCAAAACCAAACATACGGTCACGAAATGGCTGCCGTCTTTTCACCCGTTCGCCGGACATTCAAAAGTCAGGATCCGTCCGGGAACAGCCGTCGGCACGCCGGTTTCGGACCTGCATCATATACACAGGAGGATATGCCTATGGGAACAACAGCTAACACAGGTCAGAGCACCTGGGAACAAATCCACGGCGGGGTTCGCGAGACCGAGCGCCTGATCGGACAGAAGAATTATAACCTGGCGATGGTGAAAGCCCGCCAGACCCTTGAATACATGGTCAAATGCCTCTGCGAGCGGTATGGCATCCTGGAGACCGGCCTTCTGGAAATGATCGATGCCCTCTACAGCGCCGGAAAAATCAGCAAGACCACCTGCGAACATTACCACAAGATCCGCACGATCGGCAACAAGGCGATCCATGAGGGAGACAACAGCGCCTACAACGCCAATCAGGCGCATCACCTTCTGTCGCAGGAGGTCTACACCTTCGCAAATGACTACAATGACACAAAAAAATCCACCCGGGCTTCCCGAAGTGCAGCTCCAACCTCCGCTTCTTCCCGCCTTCGTGGGAACAGCCGCCATCCCTCTGCCGGCTCTGGAAACGGAAAACCTGCCGGCACACGTTCCGGCAGCTCCGAGGGACGCCGTCCGCGCGCCTATGCAGGCGGTCCGTCTTTTGAATTTCGAAGCATTATTAAACCAGTGCTTCTGATTATTATTATCATCCTGCTGCTTTTGATCATCAAGATGATACGCCCTGCGACGGATGCCAAACCGGATTCTACTGCAGCCGTCAGCACCGAATCGCTGGCTCCAGAAACCGAGGCAGAGACCGTTGCCGCAGAATCGACCGTTTACCGGACCACCGACACAGTCAATGTCCGTCCGGAACCATCCACCGACACCGACAGAATTGGTGTTCTAGCACCAGATACCGATGTGGAATATCTCCGTGATTACGACGAAAAATGGGCGGTAATCAGCTACAACGGACAGGAAGCCTACGTTTCCAGAGACTTTATCCGGCAGGTTTCGCAGTAATCAGCCAAAAAGGAACCATACATGCAGTGATTCTTCTCCCTGACATATATGGTTCCTTTTCATTTTCTTTGTACAATGGTTCATCACTTTCGCAATTATACTTTCCGCAATGAATCCCTGAATTTACTCAACTCAAATTTTACTTTAAATCCCGAATTTTCTCCGCCAGCGGCACAATCTCCTCCAGCGAATTTAACTCATAGTCCGCCAGACTCCGGTCAAAGGAAAAACGGTTATCGATGAGCGCCGCCACTGTCATTCCCGCGCAGTGCCCCGCCGTAATGCCGACCGTCGAATCCTCAATCACAAGGCACTCCTCCGGCTGCAGGCCCATCTGCTCCGCCGTATAGAGGTAAACCGCCGGATCCGGCTTGCTGCGCTTGAACGTACTCGCACTGATCATCCGCTCCAGACGGGACGCCACGCCATTTTCCTTTAAAATGCGCTCCACCTGCTCAATATTCGTCGCGGATGCGACCGCCAGCCGGAAGCCCTCTGCTTTCAGGCGATCCATCACATCCAGAATCTCCGGGCGGAAGATCGAGAGATAATCAATCGAATTAAAAATGTCCGTCCAGCGCCCCAGATACTCGTCATGCAGCTCCTGCCAGGTCTGACCATTGTGGATCGCCTTCTCCACAACCATCCAGCAGTCCTGCTTCGTCGTCCCCACCGTCCCGTGCAGACTCTCCAGAGTCACCTCCGGATTTTTCGTTTTTGCATATTCATACAGATAATTCAGATAAATTCCTTCACTGTCAATGATGACCCCATCCATATCAAAGATGACTGCCTTTATCATATTCGTATCCTCTCTCTTTCTGCTCCAGATTATAACATCTTCCCCCAGTATACAGGAATCCCCCGCCAGCTGACAAGCCCCTATTCCACCCTCCCGCCATTCTTTCGAAAAATTTATTACTGTTCACGCATCGTGCCCAGTAACGGAATTTGCCGTGGCTTCGCATTTAAATATGGCAAATTCCTGCTGCCACCATGTTTTCTTACGGCACTTTCGGTTCCAAAAGTGCCTACCCGTAAACAGTAACAAAAATTTCACATATTTTTCCATTTCGCGCCTTTTCATGCTTCCCCGAAACTGTTATACTGGATAACGAAACGGAAACTTTAACATACAGAGCCGTTTCAAGGAAAATAAAACAAACGACCTCTTTACAAATTTATCACATAAAATGAAAGGCTGCAGCTGTACCACAATCTGACAGCCGCGAAAGGTTTTATATGACACAGAAAAAAACATATTTAAGCTGGCTTCTGGGGCTTATCTGTGCTTTCAGTCTGATGATCATGTTTCTGATCACCTCGGTGGAAGCCGTCGCTTACTGGACGCCGCATTATTATGAAAATGAATACACCCGCTACCAGGTTGCCGATGATGTCCATATGGAGATGGACGACCTGCTTTACGTGACGGACGAGATGATGGCGTATCTGCGCGGCAGCCGCGACGATCTGAACATTGACACCGTCGTAGACGGGACGCCGCGCGAATTTTTCAACGCCAGGGAAAAGGCGCACATGGCGGATGTCCGCAACCTCTTTCTCGGAGGACTGGCGCTGCGCCGCCTCTGCCTGTTTCTGGCAGCGGCATCGGTTGCACTGCTGGCACTTTTAAAGGTTCCGTTAAAACACCTGCTGCCACGGATGCTCTGCGCCGGGACGGTTTTATTTCTGGGCGTGACCGCCCTGCTTGCCGGGATCATTTCCACTGATTTTACGAAATATTTTATTATTTTCCACAAAATCTTCTTTACCAACGATCTCTGGCAGCTCGATCCGCGGACCGATCTTCTGATCAACATCGTGCCGGAACCATTTTTCATGGACACCGCCGCCCGGATCGGCATCACCTTCTGCCTGATGACCGGCGCCCTGTTTCTTCTCTGCCTTGCATGTATCCTGCGGGAACACCGCAGGGGCAAATCAGGGGCAGAAAATTCCGGAAATTCCGGAGGTGTCAGCTCTCCAGGTAGTTCCAGCCACCCGGCTGCTCCGGATTTGAAGACGAAAATAGCTGGCAGCACAGGCAGCAAGTTGTCCTTGTTTTTAATTGGTACACTTTTGCTGTCCCTGCTCGCCGCCCCGATGCAGGCGCTTGCCTCCACTGAATGGCCGTCGGACATTTCGATTGACTCCGATGCCGGGATCGTCATGGACGCCAACACTGGAGTCGTTTTATATGGAAAAAACATCCACGAAACCTACTCTCCTGCCAGTATCACGAAGGTTCTGACCTCCCTCATCGTTCTGGAGCACTGTTCCCTCGATGAGACAGTCACCTTTTCCGAGAGCGCGGTCTACAACGTGGAATCCAACAGCAGCAGCGCCGGATACGATACAGGCGATACTGCCAGCGTCAAGGACTGCCTCTACGCCCTGCTTTTAAAATCAGCCAATGAGGCTGCCAACGCACTCGCCGAGCACGTAGCTGGCTCCGCTGATGCATTTGCTGTTTTGATGAATGAAAAAGCCGCCGAGCTTGGGTGCCAGGATTCGCATTTTGCAAATCCGAGCGGTCTGAATAACGAGGAACACTATGTCAGCGCCTACGACATGGCGCTCATCACGCGGGCGGCATTTGAAAATCCTACGTTTGCCAAGATCGTCGAGACAACCTACTATAAACTGCCGCCGAACCAGAAAAATCCCGAGGGACAGGGCATCTCCCCGGGCAATAAGCTGGTCAAAAAGAACTGGCCGCAGTACTACCGTCCGGACGTCCTCGGCGGCAAAACCGGTTATACCTCCATCGCCCTCAACACACTGGTCAATGGTGCCAGACAGGGCGATACGACACTGATTACCGTCATCCTGCACAGCAACAACACGCAGTATGAGGATACCAGCCGGCTGCTCGACTTTGGATTTAACAATTTCCAGTCGGTCAAAATTGCAGATTATGATCAAACTTTTTCAAATATCGGAAAAGATTTGAAAATTTCAGATGTGTCTACCGCCGGAGGCGAATCCCTGTCCATCGACCCAGATAGCCGCGTGGTACTTCCAAAAACAGCGGATTTCTCGGAGACAACGACCTCCTTCGACTATGAGATCCCGGCTGGCGCACCGGACGGCACGATCGCCTGTGTCACTTATTCGCTCGGGGATCACAAGGTTGGCCAGGCATATCTGACCCTCACCGACAGCAGCCAGACAGCGGCAGATATTCCCGAAAAGCTTGTATCCCAGGCGGCAACAGCTGCCGCGCAGGACAGCTCCGACACTGCCCTCTCAAACGGCTCCTCGGAGGCCTTGCCGCTCTCCAATCCGCCCGAATCGGCTGCTAATCAGGAAAATAGTTCCACCGGTAAATCCTTTGGACAGCTGTTTCATATTTCCGTCCGCGTTCCACCGGCATTCATCGCCGCACTGACCGCCATTCTTGTCGTGATCGGCGCGGTCACCGCCGGCATCCGTTTTCTCCAGATGCAGCGCCGCCAGGAGGAGGACGCCCTCGCAGAACGCCGCAGACGGCGCGCGGAACGTCTGCGCGACAGCGGAATGTCCGAAGCAGATTTCGACCTGATGATGCAGGACCGCCGAACGGCGCTGGCGAAAAAAAGGAAGAAACGATCGCATAAAATCCCATAACTGACACAAAAAGAGTTACCAGATGTGGAAATTCTCTTCTTTTACCTTACTCTAAACAGGCAGGAGAAACATTTCCATATCCAGTAACTCTTTTCTATGAATTTTTTCTTTTCTCTAATTTCTATTTCATACGCTCCATCCGCTCGGCTGCCTTCACCCTACTCGGCTGCTTCTGCCGCCTTTCCAGACTTCTTCGCCTTGTTGCGTTCCGCGCGCTTCTTCTTCGTTTCCTCCTTCTTCTGCTCCACGTAGGCCGCTCCCTCTTCACCGACCAGCTTCGTCGTCTTAACAGCAAAGAACGAGCCGTCCTCCGACTTCTTCATCCGGATCTTTCCCTTCATATAACCGTGCTCCGGGCAGACCGCCAGACAGAAGTAAAATTTCTGGTTTGAGGAAAACCAGCGGATCTTTTTCCGCAAGGTCCGGCGGCATTTGTAACAAACCATCTCCGCCACACGCCGTTCCTCCAAAATCTCTTCCTTCGTCTCATGCTCACGCGACACAAATTTCGCATATTCTGGAAATTCCAGGTAGATCTCTTCCTCCTCCGTCAGCGGCGGCTGGTAATAATCCACTGAAACATACTCCATCATGCTGTAAAAGTCCATCTCACTCATGACACGCCCCGTGTAGTACGCATCATCCAGCGCCCGGTGGAACGGGCGGTCTTCCGTGAGGTGCAATTCCTCTACCACGGTATCTAACGACTCCTTTTGCTTGGTGCCGTGGATCAGAGCATAGATTTTCTGCAAATCATAATAGAGAAGCGGCGATGGAAACTGCAGCTCCATCCCGTGATATACCATATTCCGCTGCAATTCGGTCAGATCCATCGAGCCCCACGTACAGAACCGGTAATCATCCCCGCACCATTCTAAAAATTCGGTCATCGCACGCACAAAATCCTCGCCTTCTGTGTCAAGCTGCTCGATCGACATATGCGTCACTTCTGATATCTTATAATGCATCTGCCGGTACACCCGCGGGCGGATCAGACGGCGAAATTCCGAAATGATTTGAAGATTTTTATTTAATTTTACCGCGCCTATCTCAATAATCTCAAATGGAAGCCGGTTCATCGAGCCTTCCTTGCCCGCCGGACTCTGGTTCCATTCCAGATCCAATACTATAAACTGTCCCATAATTCTCGTCTCTTTGTAACGGTTCCGTTTTCTCCGCGTTACCTCTTACTTTTCTTTCTTCACGTTGTCACTGTCCATAACTTTACCACAAATCTGTGTATAAGTCCATATTAGGTTACCGGGCACACATGCGGGGACAGTAATATTTTTGTTACTATACACGGGTAGGCACTTTTGGAACCGAAAGTGCCGTAAGAAAACGTGGTGGCAGCAGGAATTTGCCGTATTTAAATGCGAAGCCACGGCAAATTCCGTTACTGGACACGTATGCGTGTACAGTAACATATTTTTTACATAGAACCACTGGCAGAGTGCTTCCATCTTTGCTATACTTCATGATAGAAAGAAGAAGCATTTCTTTTATCAGAATGCTTTCTTCTAAGCTTTATTATGCACCTTGGGAGGGGCTGCTTATGGATTTAATACAACAATTTATCGATACATACAAGATGAAATGGACGTTCTACGACGCAGCCGGGCGGCTCGCGGCAGAGAAACTCCAGCTCGCCCTGCAAAATGCCGGTATCCGGGCGATCGTGACCTCTCGCGCCAAGAATCCCGCCAGACTCCGCACAAAAGTGCAGCGGCGCAATTCCAGACGTGAAGAACCATACCAGACACTCGAGGAAATCTACGACGACATTGCCGATCTGTCCGGTGTACGCGTCTCCCTGTATTTCCCCGGTGACCGCGGCAAGGTAGATGCGATCATCTCGGAGCTTTTCAACATCCTGGAATTTAAACAGTTCCCGGAACAGTCGAAACCCCCGACTTACCACAAACGGTTTTCCGGCTATTGGGCGAACCATTACCGCGCGCGGATGCGCGATGAAATTTTGAATGAATCACAGAAAAAATACGGATCGGCGCGCATCGAGATCCAGGTGGCGTCCCTGATCATGCACGCCTGGTCCGAGGTTGAACATGATCTGATTTACAAGCCAATGCAGGGAACTTTATCCGAGGAAGAGCTGTCGATCTTAGATGAGTTAAATGGTCTGGTCCTTGCCGGCGAGATCGCGCTGGAACGCCTACAGGCAGCCGGAAATGAGCGGCTCCGCAGCCGCAATGCCGCGTTTGGAAGCCAGTACGAGCTGGCGTCCTATCTCTATAATTTCCTGAGCAGCCATCTCAAAACCGAGGACATCGAGCTTCGAATGGGAAATATTGCCCTGCTCTACCGGCTTTTGCAGCGTTTACAGCTTACCGGCCTCAAAGATATTACCCCGATTCTGCGGTCTGTCAAATTTGAAAAGGATCGGCGCACCATTTCCCAGCAGATCATCGATCAGATTATCTCCGGCAATGAAAAGCGCTACCAGTGCTACCAGGAGCTGCGGACGGAACCGGAGACCGCCTCACCGGAAACCCTGCAGGCAGTCAACCAGTTCCTCGATGAGTGGGTACCATTAGAGCGCTTGCTCAACAAGACTGCACGGCGCACCTCGACGCGTTCCCGCGGTGCCTTCAATATCAATACACTCAAGCGGATGGATCTCTTTGACAAAGAAATGATCAACCAGATTGTCCAGCTCCGCAAGCTGCGGAATGTCCTGATCCACGACATCGAGCTGCCGGACCAGGCACAGATTCTCCGCTGTACGGAGGAAGCGAAAGCACTTCTGGCACAGCTGACCGGACAGCATGACGCAATGGCAGACGGAGAAAACGGTGAGAAAAACAGCCATGCAGAAAACACATAGGACACAAACGCGCCAATCACCAAAAATGCAAAACACCAGATAGCAAAAAAACACAACGATAAAAGCCATCCAGTTTTTAGCCGGATGGCTTCTTTATTTTACATATTTGATTCTTTTCAGAACCGCTTCCAACATCGAAACACGATGTTTTACATTCTAATTTTGCATTCTAAATTCAGAAGCTTCTTAAATTAGAAATCAACCTCTGTATCATAGAAGCAGCAGGTCAGAAGTTTCGCCATCTGCTCCGGATTGATCGAACGCGGGTTGGAACCGGTACATGCATCGCCAACTGCCAGCTCTGCCACGGTTGCCAGTTTGTCATTGAATTCTTTCTCGTCAATGATTCCGCCCTCATAGAGCTTAATGCTCGGAGCGATATTTAACTGCTTGTTCATCTCTTTGATCTCGGCGATCAGAGCGTCAACCAGAGCCTCGTCGCTGTCTCCCTGTAAACCGATGAACTTCGCGATATCTGCATAACGGGAAGCTGCTTCTGGTTCCTTGGAGTTAAATTTAATAACCTTCGGAAGATACATCGCATTCGCTGCACCGTGAACGATATGTCCGCCGGAGTAAGCTGCACCTGTCTTGTGTGCCATGGAATGGACGATACCAAGCAGTGCATTGGAGAATGCCATACCTGCCAGGCATTGTGCGTTGTGCATACGTGCTCTCGCTTCTTTGTCGCCATTGTAAGATTTAACCAGATAGGTATGAATCATCTTGATTGCGTGAAGTGCCAGCGGGTCGGTGTAATCACAATGAAGTGTGGATACATACGCCTCGATCGCATGGGTCATCGCATCCATACCGGTGTTTGCGGTCAGCTTCTGCGGCATGGTCTCAGCCAGCTCCGGATCCACGATCGCTACATCTGGTGTGATATTGAAATCTGCTAACGGATATTTGATACCCTTATGATAATCGGTAATAACGCTGAATGCCGTAACCTCAGTTGCTGTACCAGAAGTAGACGGAATCGCGCAGAATTTTGCTTTTGTACGCAGTGTCGGGAAATTGAACGGAGTGATCAGATCCTCAAACTTGGTATCTGGATACTCGTAGAATGCCCACATCGCTTTCGCTGCATCAATTGGAGAACCACCGCCGATCGCTACGATCCAGTCCGGACCAAATTCCTGCATAAGCTTTGCGCCCTTCATAACGGTCTCAACGCTCGGATCTGGCTCTACTCCCTCAAACAGAGCCACTTCCATGCCAGCTTCTTTCAGATAATCTTCTACTTTCTGAAGGAAACCGAAGCGTTTCATGGAACCACCGCCAACGACAACGACTGCCTTTTTGCCTTTCAGATTTTTCAGTTCCGCTAAAGATCCTTCTCCATGATAGAGATCCCTCGGTAATGTAAATCTAGCCATATTGATACTACCTCCTGTTAATTTTTTAACCACCCTATACCCAGATTATAGCACGCATTCTGGTGGATTTCAACTGTTTTAACTATTCACTTTTGATATATTTGTGTATTTTTCAAAAATTTTACATTTTATTACTTTGATTTCCATAGAACTGCGTTCTTCGCTTGTCAATCATCCAACAAACTGCTTCTTTTCTCCATTTTGAACCGTTCCTTTTCTGTCTGCATAATCCCCCTGTGCCTTTGCCTCTATCATAAAGAATTCCTGCTGCCACCATGTTTTCTTACGGCACCTTCGCTTCCAAAAGTGCCTACCCGTAAACAGTAACGGAATTTCTCCACGCCTATTTCCATGCAAAATCTTATCTTGACATCCCTGTTTTTCCGTACTATAACAAGGGCAAGCATAAGCCGCCTGTGCGCTTATGCCCGTTTCATAGCACCTTACAGATTATATCTGTACAAGACTGACACGGAGGACATTATAATATGAAACAGAACTCACGAATCCAACTGGAAAACACCTTGATCGGCGCACTTGGCGTTCTTTCCCTTGTACTTTTTATTCTCAGCTTCCTGCCAGAGCTGGGACTGGCAAACCGCGTCGGTATCCTTCTGGAAATGGGGCACATGGTACAGCGTGCCTTTTCTGTCGTGCTCTTCATCCTGACCTTCCAGCTTTGGAAACGGAAGCGCGCCGCCTGGAACATTGCTGTTCTCCTGCTGTTTTTAAGCTTTTTACGCGGGCTGACAGCACTTTCTTCGCCTTTGTATCTTCCGTTTCACCTGGCAGAAGCCGTATTATTTCTGCTTCTCCTGTGTTTTCGGAAGGACTTCTGCTGCCCGTCTGACCGGCGCAGCCTCGGACGCTCTCTCCTGTTTCTACTGCTGGCACTGGCAGGCATCATCGTCAATGCCGGTATCAGCTATCATTTTTCGGTAAAACCGCTGGGAGAAACCTCTCTTGATTCGCTGATGGATAGTCTCATTCAGGGAACTGCCATGATTTTCGGCATGGGAAATCCGGGCAATGTTTCACGTGAAACACATGTAGTCGAACTGGTTACATTCTGGTTCAGCTGGGGCTGCATCCTCGCCTCCATTCTGTATGCGGTCCGCCCATGGCTGCTTCGTCCAGTCAGCCATGCTTCGGATTTGATGCATGCCCGCACCCTCGTCAACCTGTACAGCCAGAATCCCAGCGCCTACCTGACGCTGGAAGATGACAAGCTCCTATATTTCGGTCAGAAGGTGGACGGCGTCATCCCCTACGGAGTCGTTGGCAGCACCATCGTTATCAACGGCGATCCCATCTGCGCGGACAGCGATTTTCCGGTTCTCCTGGCAGAATTTAAAGAATTTTGCCAGCGCAGCGCTCACAACCTGTTTTTTATCAGCGTCACTGACCATTTTCTGGAAGAATATAAGAAGCAAGGCTTTGGATGGGTCAAAAACGGGGAGGAAGCCCGTTTCCACCTTGCGGACTATGAAATCTCTGGCAAGAAAGGCGCCAAGATGCGGATGAACATCAACCACGCCCGGAAAGCCGGGGTCGTCGTCCATGAATACTGCCCGCTGAAGCAGCGGGATGCACAGATTGAGGCAGATCTGAACCGCATCACGAACGAATGGCTGCAACAGAAAAAGAGTTCGATGCTGACTTTCGTTATGGGAACTGTCGGGCTGGAAAATCCGATGGACAAGCGATATTTCTACGCCACCGACGCCGACGGAAAAATCGTGGCATTCATCGTGTTTGTCCCATTTCTCGGCAAAAGAGGCTACATGGCGGACGTCACCCGCCACGGAACCGGCGCACCGAGCGGCGTGATGGAGACGATTCTTTACGACGCATTTCAGGTTTTCAAAGACGAGGGCATTGAGTATGGCAGCCTCGGTGTTGCCCCGCTCGCTGGCTTGGAAAATGACAGCTCTAATCCGGTCGAAAAGCTGCTCTGCTTCGCTTACAACCACCTGAACGACTGTTATGGATTCCGCGACCTCTACCGTGCCAAGGAAAAATACAGCCCGACCGAATGGGTTCCTTCTTATTATATTTACCTGCCGAAGATTCCAACACCAGACATGTTTTATGCCCTTGTGACGATTCAGAATCCGCATCAGATCCGCGAGGCAGCGGAGGATCTGGTAAAAGGATGGGCTCAGCGACTAAGAAACAAGAGGACTTCCCTGACACATCAGAGTAAACCATCTCGCCAGGTAAGTTGGGCTGCTTCTTCCAGCACGAAGCAGCCCGACACAAGAAAGCAGACAGATGCAGATAAAAAGGCAGACTAAACTCAGCTTTTATCATGCTGGATGCAGCCTGATAAATTTCATTTTTTTACCAGAAAAGAGGCGCTCTTACGATGAAACGTTCCGGCTATCTCACCACCTCCGGCGCAGAAATCTACTATGAACAGTACGGCAGCGGCACACCGCTCCTTATCCTGCATGGAAACAGCCAGTCCCTTGCCGTCTTTTACCCATTTCTGCGCACGTTTCTGCCCGATTTTCAGGTGATTCTGATGGACAGCCGGGGACATGGGCGTTCCCGGCTGTCTGTCCACACAGCGCTCCACGGGTTCTCTACAGAGGATATGGCAGACGACGTTATCGCCCTGCTTAACCACTTACATCTTTCCTCCGTCCACCTGCTGGGATTCAGCGATGGTGCCAATATCGGGCTGGAGATCGCATGCAAATACCCGGAGCGGCTGAAAACGCTCATCTGTATCAGCGCCAACGCCTCACCGGACGGGCTGCTCACGCCGCTGCACCTTGCCGCCCAAATGCTGCACAGCATTTTAAATCTCCTGGGGAATCTCCTGCTGCCTGTTTTAAAATGCAGCTTTTCTTCTGCCTCTGCATCCTCCGGGTCCTCTGCGGTCTCTGCACTGTCCACCCCGAAAGTTTCCCTGCCATTTCAGAAGAATCTCTCTGTTTCCGCCACATCCGCAGTTTGTGCCGACAAAGAAAGGCAATGCCATTTCGGGTCAATTTTCCCCCGGATTCCGGCAGAACAAAAAAAGAAGCCTGACTTTCTTACCCGGCTGACGCACCGCGTCCTCCGCCGTCGAAATCTGACTTCTCTTTTACTTCACTCGCCCCGTTTAAGTGCCCGGAAATTGCAAACCATCTCCGTTCCTGTGCTGCTGATCGCCGGAACCCGGGATCTCATTAAGCCCTCACACTCCCGCTGGTTAGCAAGGCAGATTCCAACCAGTCGGCTTCTTTTAATGACCGGGGGGCGGCATACTTCCATATTCCGGACACCGGCGCCTTATCTGCGCGCAATTCTGGCATTTCTGCGCCGCAGCTAAAGTCTCCTCACTCTTCCTGCTGCTCCGCTTTCCTTGCTCCATTCACTTTTAGGTTCTATACTTTTCCTCTTCAAGCATATCTACCGGACAGCATCCGCAGCTGCCGTGTTCGAGCACTCAAAGCACCTCTCAGCACAACTTCCGCCCATTATCCACTTCTTCCTTCTGGCAGATCTCATCCAGCACCCAGTTTCCATCTTCCAGAACAAACTTCCAATATTCGAAGAAATCTTCCATTTTCCGGGAACCCTTCAAAAGTTCTCCGGTTTCTTCGTGATACACATAGTCGATCATCTTTCCATGGATCAAATACCAGATATAGTCGCGGTCGTCGCCGTCCTCATTCTCCGCTTCCACCAAAATCGCATCCAGAAGCTGGATCCCTTCCATGACAAACACCTCATGGCGCATCCTGCTCCACTCAAATTTCGTCTGAAACTCCTGCTGCATCTTCTGGCTCAGGTAAGGATGCCCTTTTTCCAGATCACGATCCCGCCAGCATTCCTGAATCCGGTAATATGATTCCCGCACCCGCTCCTGTATCTCACTCCGATCCCAATGATCTTCTCCGATGGAAAATTCTTTCAATTTTTCACGGGCTGCCGCCTGTTTCTTTTTTGCCCGGTGCAGGTATGTAATGGTTCCGGCACTTCCCAGCATCACAAAGGTTCCCGTAAGCAAAAGCGCCTGAAACGCACCCGCCCGTCCGCCTTGTCCCCGGCTGCTGCTTGTATGATGATGGGAAGAACCACCTCCACCACCTCCGCCGCCTCCGCCGCCGGAAGCACCTCCCGCTCTGGCAAAGGCGGTAAAAGATCCAAGAACCATCATGGCTGCTGTCAGGCAAAGCAGGCGGACGAACGTTTTCCGGCACAGGCGACCTTTCTTTCCCAATCTGGAACCCACCCCGATTCCGCCGTTTTCATTTTCTCCCCTGCTTCTCCCCGTTGCTTTCACATCTCTCATATGAATTCTCCTAAAATCTCCCACACCTACTCGCGCTGCTGATCCTCCGGCTCCCTGCAGACATCCACCCAGCCTTTCGCTCCGGACACTTCTTCCAACTCCGGGATCGTGAGACGTACCGCACTGTGGTCGTCTCCCGCTGCCGGATAAACCGTCTCAAAACGCTTCAGGCTCTCATCCAGATACACTTCGATTCCATCCTTGATACCAAACGGGCAGACCCCACCCGGCGCATGACCGGTAACCTCCTCCACCTGCTCAAACGGGATCATCTTTGCTTTCACGTGAAACGTATCTTTATATTTCCGGTTATCCACTTTCGCAGTACCTTCTGTCAAAATCAATACCGGCTGTTCTCCCTGCAAAAAAGACATCGTTTTCGCAATCATCCCCGGCTCCACGCCTAATGCCTCCGCTGCCAGCGCAACCGTCGCTGTGGACTCTTTTAACTCAATAACATGATCCAAAAATCCGGCTTCCTTTAAGTAACTTTCTGCTTTTTCCAGTGACATGGTTGTTTTCCTCCCGTATCCTCTATCGATTGATCTGCCGTATCAATTTCTTTTATATTTTAGAACTCATTCATCTTTCCCATCATATCACACTTTCATTTTCCATATCAATATTTCTATAAATAAAAAAGAATGCACATCATTGGCACGTTAGTGTCTTTTTGTGTAATAGGGAATTCCAAGGAATTTCCTATTACACGAAAAAGGCAGTTCCCTGCATTTGCCAGAGAACCGCCCCCTATTTCACTAACTGCCATTTTCAAGATCGTTCCGACCGCTTTTTGTAAAACCAACACAGATTTTTTGCAAATCTATCTCCAGATTTCAGATCCAAATCCCGGCTTTGTTCGATTCCCTCTTATCCAGTTCCGTCCTGTATTTATCACTTCTCCCCGAAAAATAATTCCACATCGCTCTCCACGCTGTCAATTCCCGCGATTCCAAACTTTTCCACCAATACATTTACCACGTTCGGACTTAAAAATGCCGGAAGCGTCGGTCCAAGATGGATATTCTTGATACCGAGTGAGAGTAGCGCCAGAAGAACAATGACCGCCTTCTGCTCATACCAGGCAATGTTGTAAATAATCGGCAGGTCGTTGATGTCATCCAGCCCAAAAATCTCCTGCAGCTTCATCGCAATGACCGCCAGGGAATATGAATCATTGCACTGCCCCGCATCCAGGACACGCGGAATTCCTTCAATATCGCCCAGATTCAGCTTATTGTAGCGGTATTTCGCACAGCCAGCCGTCAGAATTACCGTGTCCTCCGGCAGCGCCTTTGCAAAATCGGTGTAGTAAATGCGGCTCTTAGCACGCCCATCACACCCCGCCATGACGACAAACTTTCGGATTTTTCCCGATTTGACCGCATCCACTACCTTATCTGCCAGCGCCAGCACCTGTGCATGGGCGAAGCCTCCGACAATCTGCCCCTGCTCAATCCCGGTCGGCGGCTCACAGCGCTTCGCATGCTGGATGATCACTGAAAAATCCTTCTTTCCTCCGATTCCACCGTTGATATACGTGCAGCCCGGATATCCCGCCGCACCGGTTGTGTAGAGACGATCCTTGTAGCTATCCTTCGGCGGCACGATGCAGTTCGTCGTCATCAGGATCGGTCCGTTGAACGTCTCAAATTCCTCCTTCTGACGCCACCATGCATTGCCGTAATTACCCTTAAAATTCGGATATTTCTTAAATGCCGGATAATACTGCGCCGGAAGCATCTCTGAGTGTGTATATACATCGACGCCGGTTCCCTGCGTTTGCTCCAGAAGCATTTCCATATCGCGCAGATCATGTCCTGAAACAAGAATGCCCGGATTACTTCCGACACCGATATCAACCGTAGTAATCTCCGGATTTCCATAAGTCTCGGTGTTTGCTCGATCCAAAAGCGCCATTCCCCGGACACCATATTCGCCGGTTTCCAGCGTCAGGTGAATCAAATCATCCACACTCAGACCGTCATCCAGCGTCGCCGCAAGCGCCCGCTGTAAAAATGCATCCGCCTCCCGGTCCTCCTGCAGCAGGACGTTCGCATGCCGGGTATAGGCAGACAAACCTTTCAAGCCATACGTAATCAAGCTGCGAAGGGAAATAATATCCTCGTTCTGCCCGATCAGAACGCCCGCTTCCGACGCTTTTTTTATAAATTCAGACGGCTCACCTGTCCAGCCAGCCGCCTCCGGCAGATTGTCCCGACGTTCCAGCTGCTCCCACAGTGCCGTCTTCATTTCCAGCGTCTTTTCAATTCTTTTTTCAATCGCCGCCTTATCAAAATTGGCATTCGTGATCGTCGTAAACAGATTTTCGGTAACCAGATGGTTGACCTCATCTGCCACCGCACGTCCCTCCTCGCGAAGCCGTGTCGTCACCGCGCTGATACCCTTCGTCACCCACACAAGCAAATCCTGCATTGCCGCCACATCCGGCTGCTTACCGCAGACACCGACCACCGTACAGCCCTTGCATCCGGCCGTTTCCTGACATTGATAACAAAACATTTTCTGATCCATTGTTCACTCCTCCTATCGCATCTATCGTGTCTTATATAATCTGCATTTCTCGTGATTTATATTCTTGATAGGGATAGATAACGAAGCTGCCTTCCATATTATCAGCGCCATGATTAGCGCCATCAGCGTCAAGAATAGCGTCATCCGTGGTGCTATTTGTCATCTGATTTAAAAGTTCCGGAGGGATTTTTGCAGCCTGATACAATTTTCTGTAATCTCCGTCATTTCAAAAGAGAATGACGGAGATATTTCGCCCTGCTTATTCTTGTAGCAACCAATCGGCTATATCATGGATTTCGATTCCTTCATAACTATATTTTGGATGTTTGGTTCTGGCAATAATCATTTTCGGATAAGCATCTCGGATCTGAAGCAGAGAAGAGCATTCTCTCTCAAATGTTTCCTGCCCGGAAATGTTGTCACTGACCTGAATATAAATCTTCTCGCTGCCTCTCTGAGCAACAAAGTCGATCTCCTTTTGATAGAGCTTGCCGACATAGACATCGTATCCACGGCGAAGAAGTTCGATGCAAACGATGTTTTCATATACTCTGCCGTAATCCATATTTCTGCTTCCCAGTATTGCATATCGAATGCCGCTGTCACACAAATAGAACTTTTCAGAGCTTTCAAGGTATTTCTTGCCTCGGATGTCGTATCTCTTAATATCATAAAATACAAAAGCATTGCACAAATACTTAATGTACTTGCCGACGGTTACATGATTGGTCGGAGTCTCATTTGCTGTCAGCAGCTGACTGGCCTTATTAGGAGAAGTCAGGTTGCTGATATTATCCATAAGGAACTCGCTCAGACGCTGTAAAACCAAAGTGTCCGGGAGCGCATATTTCTGCACCAAATCCCTTGTTACAATCGTTTCGTAGACCTCTTTGATATAGTTTGTTCTGTCTTTTTCGGTTCTGTAAGCGTAAGAACCTGCTAAACCGCCCTTGATAGCGTAATCATCAAAGAGCTTATCTTTATCACTAACATCATCATAATACTGGCAATATTCCTGGAAGCTGAAAGGAAACACATGAATTTCAATATAGCGTCCGGTAAACAGAGTTGCCAGATCCGCACTCAACATGAAAGCATTGGAGCCGGTTACATAGATGTCGTATTTTCCCTTAGAGTACAGGCTGTTGATTGCCAACTCAAACTTGGGACACATCTGAACCTCGTCTACAAACAGGTAGTTCGTTTTACCTTCCTGATAATGTTCTTCCACATAGGCGTGTAAGGCATGATATTCCTTGATTTCCTCATACGCCAAATCCATGAAGTCAATGAATATGATATTGATGTTTTCAAAATGGCTTTTCAGATACTCAATATACGCCTGCATCAGCTTGGACTTACCGGATCGACGAATGCCCGTGATGATCTTGATGTCAGGAGTGTCATTCAGTTCAATGATTCTATTGAGATATTTTGCTCTCGTGATTGTTTTCATATCGTCACCCGCTTTCAAAAATTGAAATTTTTTCATTTCTCGAAACCGCTTCACTGTACTTATTATACTGTCTGCTAATAGTATATGCAAGATGTCGCTTTCAAAAACATAAAATTTTTTATTTTTTGAAAGTGGAAATTATGTAAAGGCACTCCGAAGGCTGCCCCAGGCATCAAGCCTATCCTGTTTACACAGGTTCATTATCATCTTCATCGACGGAGCTATCTGCATCATCGTTCTCAAACTCCGGATCGTACCCATAGTCCTCGTCATCGTCCACATAATCAGCATCCGGATCAGGCTTTGCCGCTTCCTGTTCCTTCTTCTTTTCCTGGACTTTCTTAAATACGAAGAATACCTTTGTGTTAAAATGAAGGAAGATAGGCAGGTATAAAAAAAGATCTGTCACCCTTAGGATTCTTCCCAAAGCCAACAGATCTTACATTTTCCCTTACATCTTCATACTCTTCGCCAGACTCGTCAGCAAAGCTGCCATTTCCGGATTAACCCTTTTTCTTTCCATCCCACGTTATTCTGCATCTACGGTTACCACGTTTCCTTTTTTTGACATAAGCCAATAAAACACAGCACAAAATATTAATGCAAATACAACGCCAAAAACATTCTGAATCACTCTAAGGCCAACTGCTCCTTTTAGTCCATAACTCTCTGTAGCAATGGCCAAAGCACCAAATGTGTTAAATACTGCCTGCCAGCCATATTTTGCAGAAAGTCCTACACCAATTCCGCCAAGGATTCCTATATATGCATAGATTGACGAAGGAAGCAGAAAATATAGTACTGTAAAACATATAACACCTGCAATATTTCCGACAATCCTTTTACGGACTCTGTAGTGCATATCTTCCATAAACGGCAAAATCGCGGACATGGCCGCAATACCAGCCCACATTGCACGTGGCATATTACAAAGTTCTGCAATGCAAAGGACAATCGGTACGCATAAAATCTGACATATCTGCCATTTTGTTCTGGAAGAAGATATATCAAATTCCTGTACCAAATCATTCAAATTTCTTTTATACGTTCTGTTTTTATGATTTCGATAAAATACGAAACAGGTAAGTGCTGCACCTAATGCCATTCCGGTTAATCGCATCTGATAACTTTTTCCTGTTACATCATATCCATACAATAACAGATAACCAAGAACCAATGTGGATTGGTTAAACATGAATGGATTATGGCATCCGAACAGAATCAACACAGCCAGTGCCGCAATATTTAACAGCATTCCCAATACCGGTGAAAACTGATTTGCTAAATGCGGACATACAGTCATAATTACAAAGAACAAAGCCAAAAGCATCGTAGATTGTCCGGTGTGGATCCCCAGATCCGCATTCCGAAATACCATAAGGCATAATAAAACTACTACACCCACAATACTATTCTCATTTCCAAATAAGATACTGAAAATAGTAACAAATAAAAAACAAAATGCCATTGTAACAGCTATCTTCACCAGATATACCCACATATGATATAATTTTTCTTTCACTGTTTCACTCTTTTTCAACAGATTTTTAGAACCTGCCTGATTTAACTGCAATTCCTGATAAAATGTCATGTAATTCCTCCTCTATCTGTTTTTCTTAAACTTATATGGCCTCATCTTTCTGTATTGGAAGCTCTACAACAAATCTGCATCCTCCATATTCCCGGTTTTCTGCCTTGATCGTCCCGCCAGCACTATCTACGATCCGTTTCACAAGTGCAAGGCCGAGACCATTTCCTTCTGCTTTGTGAGAACCGTCTGCCTGATAGAACTTGTCAAATATTCTGGTTTTCACATCATCTTCTATTCCCGGTCCTTCATCTTCCAGAATAAACATTACAGAATCCTTTTTCTGCTTCAGAAACATCATAATTGTCCCCTTTGCAGGACTGAACTTAATCGCATTATCTAAAAGATTCATCCATATATGCATAAAAAGTCCTTCATTCCCAGTATATTTAACTTCCTCCAGCTCTACCTGGAAACCAATTTCTTTTTCTGTCCATTTTGTCTCCAGGGAAAGAAATGCCTGACGGATCTGTTCATCCAAACGATATTCTGTTTTTTTCATTGGTATGTTCTGATTCTCTAACTTGGATAACAGCAAAATATTACCAACCAATCCAGAAAGTCTTTGGGTGTTAAATAAGATTTTTTCTACATATTCCTCTTGATCCGGAGACAGTTCTTCTCCCTGAAGCAGCATTGTATATCCTTCAATGGCATTGATCGGAGTCTTAAACTCATGAGAAACATTGGAGACAAAATCCATCTGCAGTACTTCTGTTGCACGAAGCTCTTTTGTCATCACATTAAAACTTTGATAAGATTCTCCAACTTCTGCGATACGGCTGTTCGTTTCCAAATGCTGTTCAAAATCTCCCTGCGAAACTTTCTTCATTGCTTTACTGAGTCTGGTAATTGGTTCCAGTAACTTTGCATTGATAAAGGAAGTGATCAGCCCTGCAATCAATGTATTGAAAATCAAAAGCCAGCCAAGCACAGGTATGCTGCCCGGCAGATTAAAAAAATGATTCAAAAAAGCAAATAATAACGCAGATATGACTGTTGAAAATACAAGTGCCAGCCAGATTGCACCAGTCAGACAGGATCGGATCCGCAATCCTTTTTCTTTCTTTTGTTCCATTATTTTTTCACCACCTTGTATCCAATTCCACGCATTGTTACGATTTCAAAATCCGGGTTATCTTTCAAACGCTCCCTGATTCTTCCTATATGTACCTCTATCGTATGTGGGTCTGCCTCCGTCTCGTATCCCCATACTTCATCCATCAACTGTTGTTTTGTAAATGTTCTGCCTGGCGAAGCTGCAAGCTTATATAAAAGCAGGAATTCTTTTTTAGGCAAAACAAGACTTTCCTTATCAGTTGTAACCGTCATTGCATCATAATCAAACTCTGTTGAACCGATCACAATTTTGTGTTCATTCAATATCTGTGCACGGCGAAGCAGTGCTCCGACTCTTAAAACCATTTCATTCACATTTACCGGTTTTACCATATAATCGTCACTTCCCGAAAGAAATCCCTGGCGCATATCATCAAAGGAACCTTTCGCAGTGATCATAAGTACCGGTATCTGATATCCTGCTGAACGGAGTTTCGACACCAGTTCATAACCATCCATAACCGGCATCATAATATCGGAAATGATCAGATCAATATACTCTTTATCCAATATTTCTAATGCCAGTGCTCCATCCGATGCACTTTTGACCTGATATCCATTCTTCTCAAGCACTTTTTGGAATAGCTGGCTTAATTCTTTATCATCTTCTACAATTAATATTTGAAACATGATCTTCTTCCTCCTTTATCAGAACAGATATCTTGCCATCCAAGCAGATGCTGTACCAAAAGTACGTTTCTCTGACGCTTCTTTGTCAATTCAATTGGCTCTACATGATACGGATCACGATAGGTTCCATCTTCCAATACCTGTCGGGACACTCTTTCATATTCCATCATACCTTCTTCCAACTGTTTATTAATCTCTTTGCTACGTATTACAAGCATCAGTTCCGTATCCAGATACGTGCTTCTCATATCCATGTTAAAGGAACCGATTACGGATAGATCATCATCAATCAGGATGCTTTTTCCGTGGTAAGAATAGCCGCCTTCATACTCCCAGATATCAATTCCTGTATTTAAAATTCTGTTTCTGTTTCTCGCATAATCAGCAGAACCAAACGGATTTCCATTGTTGGCAACCGAATTGGTCATGATAGAAAAATCCGGAACTCTCTCCGCAATCTCTTTCCATGTATTATACATCATATCATTGCAGATAATATATGGTGTATGAATTTTCACGCGCTCTTTTGCATTTTTCATTAGTTCTCCCAGTTGATACCAGACTACTGGTTCCTTGGGACCTGTGTGGATAGGATTTGACACTAATGCAATCTTTTCTGTCTCAAAAGTTTCGTCCGTGTAATCGGTATCGCAGATTCTTTCCTTATTCTCTTCAAAATATTTCTGATAGCCGTTCTGCAGCTCTAAAACTGCGTTCTTTACAGATTTTCTATTTGCCAGTTTTTTATTGTCATGAAAATAACCACTGTCTTCTTGTTCCCATATCGTTTCAAAATACTCTAACAACTGGTTAACTGAATTTTCTTTCTCAGGTTCATTGCAAACCACTAACACATCTCTGTCATAGTTCTTATGTCCCGGAAAATCACCCAGGAAATAATTGTATGTATTTCTTCCACCAAGAATATATGTCTTACCATCTGCAATCAAATATTTATCATGCATTCTCCCCATCATCTTCCATGGTTTCAACGGATTGGCCTTATTATACAGTTTAATTTCAACATTCTCATGGGAAGATAATCCATAGAAATACGGATTTCCTTCCATATCAATCCAGCTCTCCATTCCATCTACTAACAGACGAACATGCACACCTCTGTCTGCCGCATCATGCAGTGCTCCTAAGATCAATTTTCCACTTTCATCGGATTGAAATGCAAAAGTAGAAAGAATAATGTCTTCTTTTGCATTCTTGATCAAACGCACTCTTTGTAAAAGCGCTTCTGGATTCTTTTCTATGATTACTGCCCGTTCTGTATTTTCACTGCATTCGTTCCATGACCCATTTTTTGTTTCTTTTTTGGTTGTATTGGACACTTCCGGCTGCTTTTTATATGCAACGCAGATTCCGAGCAATTCATAAAAAGCCACACATAAAAAAATTGCCAGTATAACAAGAAGGATTTTACATATTTTATGCTTTTTCATTGTACAGCACCTGATTCCTTTTTATTTCATACTTATACAATACAAAGTCAATCTCAATTTAACCTCAACAAAATTTATTTTTCATAAAAAAATATGACCGGCTTCTTTTTAAAGAAAGCCAGATAATTGAGTTCATCCAGACTTTCGTATTCTCCCAGCATTTCATACAGTCCATCGACATAACAGTCATAATCACTTATGAACCATTCTTCATAAGGATTACCAAAGTCATCTTTTGAACCGATTCCAATTCGTTCAAATACTTTTTTCAGATCTTCTGATGTGGTAGGAAACTTTACCCATTCGCCTACCAACTCCCCTTCGTTATATTTTCCGAGATTCGTGATGTAAGCTTCAAATGGGCAATCGTGGCCATATTCATATGCCATGCTATTTCCTCCTGTTTCATTTTTCAGGTCATCACCCGGTTTTCGGCATCAAAAAAAGCGCCATACTCATCACCATTCCGGCAATGAGCAGACGCTTTATATTTTGTCCGTATTCTTTTGCAAAAGAGAAACAAATGAAATGTAAGTTTGTAGCTCATGTCTCATTTGTCTATGATAATATTAGCACAGGTCAATTCTGAAAAAAAGAGGTAAAATGGTAGCAAAAGGATAGCAATTGGTAACAACATGGGAGTAATACGGAAACATGCTGCACATTCCCCTATCCTCTATCCGCAGACTCTACACATATAACCATAATCTGTTCATCTTGATCTTCTATCTCATCATTATGATGTTCTATAAATTCATCAAGTTTGTGTATAAATTTCAGATGTTGAACTTTCTGTGTAAATAACTTCTTATAATTAATAGATTCCATATACTGCTCTTCATCAGTAAAGTGTTTTACTGTATAATCACGAAGATTTTCCAATATTATATCAATTCTATCATATTTATTCCATTATAATATTCTGGTTTCATTTCATACATCCATTAGTCCTGCTTTCATTTTTATTCAGCCTTTGAAAACTGGTCTTTGCCTACAAAACATAACGGACATTCAAAATCTTCCGGAATATCCTCCCACTTTGTACCAGGTGCAATACCACCTTCTGGATATCCCTTCTCCTCATCGTATTCCCATCCGCAAACATCACATACATATTTCATTTGTTGTTCCTCCTTGTAAATACATTAATACACAGCCTATATTACGGTTATATTTGTGTTGTTCTTAAATCTTAATATGTATAAATGCTTTTAGCATTTCCATAATCCATGCAGGTTACAATATGCATATACTTCTTCTACCTGTTCACCATCGCAAAGACAAAAATCTGCTATCGGCTCCTGCCCTGGATTTAACTGTTTTCTGTATATTCCCTGATTGGTATTTAATGTAATCCACTCAATGAAATGTTCTTCAAGCATTGGATGTTTTGTCTCTCCGACCACGACATGAACATAATTGCCTTCCACTGTATATACAGGCACGTGCTTCTCAACAGCCGCATCTGTCACACCGGCTTTTAATTCCTGCATAGGTTCTCCGCAACAAATTACAGGAACACCTTTATCCTTTACCTTTTCAACAATGTTTCCACAATGCTTACATATATAATACTTTACTTCCATGCTTTTATCTCCTTCCATGTGTATAATTTATAGTTCAATCGTCTCTATAATCTTTTCAAAGAATCTGCAGATTTCTTAAGCTTTAATGCTTCCTCACCACTTAAATTAATAGGTATATTAGACTCAATACCATCAACACCTACAATAACTGGCATACTTAACGATACTCCGTCAATATCATATACGCCATGAATTATGTGCGATACCGGAAGTATTGATTTTTCATTTCTCATAATTACTTCACAGATTCTTTTTACAGACATTGCCATTCCATAATATGTAGCGTGCTTTTTATTTATTATTTCATAAGCACTGTTCTTGACTGCTAATAATCTTATCTCCTTAATAATTCTCTTCATGTACTTCAAAATAGCTTTGTGGATGGTTACATACCGGACATACCTCAGGAGCCTTTGTTCCTACCACAATATGTCCGCAGTTACGGCATTCCCATACCTTAACTTCGCTCTTTTCAAATACCTGTGCAGTTTCAATATTCTTAAGAAGTGCACGATATCTTTCCTCATGGTGCTTCTCAATCTCACCTACTGCCCTGAATTTTGCTGCAAGCTCAGGGAATCCTTCTTCCTCAGCTGTTTTAGCAAAGCCGTCATACATATCTGTCCACTCATAATTTTCGCCTTCTGCCGCTGCCGCCAGGTTTTCCTTTGTATCACCAATTCCTGCTAATTCCTTGAACCACATCTTTGCATGTTCTTTCTCATTATCTGCAGTCTTTAAAAACAATGCTGACATCTGCTCGTAACCTTCCTTTTTCGCTACAGAAGCAAAATAGGTATACTTATTTCTTGCCTGTGATTCCCCCGCAAATGCCTCCTGTAAATTCTTCTCTGTCTGTGTTCCTACATATTTGTTTTCTGCCATCTCTTTTACCTCCGTTTTCTTTACTACTTTTTCAAAATCTGATGCCGGGTGCTTGCACAAAGGACATATAAAGTCATCCGGTAATTCCTCGCCTACATATTCATATCCGCAAATTCTGCAACGCCATATTGTCTGACTGTCCTCTGTTTTTCCAACCTCCTGTGGCTTAGGCTTAATGTTATTCTGATAATAATCATATGTTACTGAAGGAACATTGCTTAAAACTTCCATATCGGTTATCTCACCGATAAACATCGTATGTGAACCTAAGTCCTCTGTTTTAGTAACTGTCACAGAAATGTATGCATTTGTACCTTCTGTAATATAATAAATACCATTCGTGCCCCTGGCACACTGCTCAAATGCTTCAAACTTATTGGTATCTCTTCCTGATTGGAAGCCAAAATGTTTGAACAATTCAAATTGTGCCTTCTGACTTAAGACTGATACAGTAAATTTTCCGGTTCTTTGAATCATATCATGCGTATAATTTGCCTTATTTACACAGATACTTAACTGGTTTGGTTCCGAAGCTGCCTGAATGGCTGTATTAATGATGCATCCGTTATCTTTTTCTGCTTCTTTAGCGGTCAATATAAACAGTCCATAACTCAACTTATACATTGCTTTCCTATCCATGCTGTTCCTCCTTTACCTTCTCCCTGCATTTCGGGCAAATGCCTTTAAATGAAATATCGTAATCCACAAATTCAATTCCATGAGTGTTATGAATTCTTTCCAGCAAATCCGGTATTTGATCCATATCCACATCAAAAATTTCACCGCACTTTATACATCTTACATGGTAATGATTTTTCAATGTAAAATCAAATCGGTTCGGTCCATTCGGAACTTCAACCTTTCTTAATGCACCTTCCTCTACCAATATATCAAGATTTCTATATACAGTTCCTTTTCCAATTGATGGATATGCTTCTTTTATAAATTCATACACTTCAATTGCCGTAACGTGTCTTCTCATTTCGTATACGGTATTTCTTACGAGATCTTTTTGAATGGTATTTCTCCTACTTGTCATCCGTCCTCCTTATTAGGATTAGTTCTTAATAAGGATTATATACCACTATCATCCTGTTGTCAATAAAAATAGTAATGATTCTCATTATTATAAAAGGTGCTAAACTGAGCATCTTTTACCTGAATAACTATTTTATTTTGCGTTCAAATACATATTCTGAATCTGAAGATAAATCAGACCTAAACGAATATCCGAGTCTGTCAAATTTCTGAATCTCCACCGGATTTTCAATATTATTTTCCGCTATGAATCTGACCATTTCACCACGAGCCATCTTGGCATAGGTACCTTTTGTTACCAATTTATCTCCGGATAACTCACAAAATACAATCGTAATATATCTGTCCTGTGGTGTCAGATACTTTTCTATACATTTCGAGTATTCTTTTGATGCAAGATTAATGATAATCCTGCTGTCATCAATTACTGAATGATATAACCGGTCCCCCCAGTAATCATATAGATTTGTTGTTTCTTCAATCTCAGCTTTTGCCTGCATTTCAAGGCGATAAGGAGTCACACCATCCAGTGGTTTTAAAATGCCATAAAACGCAGACAGGATTCTTAAATGATTTTGCAGATACTCAAACTGCTGGATTTCAAACACAGCTGGTGCCATATATTGAAATGCAATTCCTTCATATGCTAAAACAGCCGGAGTAAGTCTGTTATAAAGATCCATATTTTCCAATCTGTGAAAGTTCTGCTCTGCAATCTTGTCATTACATTTCCAGATAGCTTTCAGTTCCTCTTTTGATTTGCTTTTCATCCAGCTTAATATCTCTGCTGTCTTATCAATAAAGGCAGGCAGTTCAACCGGTGCTATGTTATCTGTATCTACAATCATCTTTTTTGCAGGTGACAATATAATCTTCATCAATTTAATTCCTTAAGCATATTTTCAGGATCATCTGCCGCCTTGACTTTATCATTTGCCTTTCTAATGATTCCCTGCTCGTCAATAAGATATGTGGTTCTTACCACACCCATAGAAACCTTGCCATAGTTTTTCTTTTCTTTCCAGACATCATATGCTTCGATCACCTTACGCTCCGGATCTGCCAAAAGTGTAAATGCCAATCCATATTTTTCCTCAAATTTCTTGTGAGAGGCTACAGAATCCTTACTGACTCCAAGGATCACCGCACCTTTCTCGGTGAATTGTGGATAACGCTCAGAAAAGCCACATGCCTGCTTCGTACATCCTGGTGTATTATCCTTTGGATAAAAATATAAAATTATTTTTTTACCTAAATAATCACTTAATTTATGCACTTCTCCGTTCTGAGCCGGCAATTCAAAATCCGGTGCTTTTGTTCCTATCTCTAACATTTACTATTCCTCCGCTTTTGTATTTTCCACCTGTTTTCTTGTTCTTTTATTACCTGAAATCATTTTATGACCAGAATAGACTGCCATAATCATGCATATCAGAGAGCCAAATGCAAAGTATTTGTGTGCTGCTTTTAACCCTTTATATCCTGTATAAAAAGTTCCAACCATTGTAACTATTGCTCCGATTGACCAATATTTATGTGCTTTCATTTTATACCTCCAAATTGATTAAGCTGTTTCCAAAATAAATATCTCTGGATCATTAACAATATTATACCTTCCATTCATCACTTTCTACAAGTAAGAAAAGAAAAATACTCAATCCATGTAGAGATCGATATAGCATTCACAGTTTTTAACCGCCTTATTGAAAATGTAATCTGCCATCTTATCAAATAATACAAAAGGATGTATCACGATAATTCTCCCATTACCTTGACGCATCCTTTCGTATTGTATTTTTTGCTATTCTTCTTAATGACAGCTATGGTTTCCACATCCATGTTTACCACATGTATGTCCCTCTCCGTGGCTGTGCTCATGGTGAGAACACTTAACATCTGGATTATAATCAAGTGTATCATTGATAAAAGCTTCTACTGCTTTATCTGCATCTCCTGAAACTCCGCCAAAAAGCTTAATGCCTGCTGCCGCTAACGCAGTCTGGGCACCTCCTCCTATTCCGCCGCAGATCAAAACATCGGCATTTAATGCATTAAGAACTCCTGCCAATGCACCATGTCCGCTTCCATTCGTATCTACTACTTCTGAATACAATCTATAATGATAAAATCATAAAATTCCCTTAATCTCTCAATAAGTGACCTCATAATCAGTTCCCTGCTCATTGCGTTTACCAAAGATACCTCAATCGCTGATAATTCTATATTGGCCGGTATCAGATCCACACCTTCCTTATGATGAAGGATTGTTTTTTCCATGTTCAGTTTTTCATCATTCACAATATTTAGCATCAGCGTTGCAAGAGAATACTCCATTTCATCCGGTTCCTCATACCCTAAACTAATTGTGAGACTGCCCTGCGGATCTGCATCTATCAGAAGAACCTTTTTCCCTTCCTGTGCCAGTCCGATTCCTAAATTCACGCACGATACCGTCTTTCCAACTCCACCTTTTTGATTTGATACTGCTATGCACCTGCTTCGCACTGTCACCACAAAGTTCTCCGATTACGTCAATACTCCTCTTTCCTGTATTGTGGTCAACTTGACTACAATTCTTTCTGCCTGCCTTTTTTTTGATGGCATCATATTTCATCTTATAGGCATAGGCCTTTTCACTTGGTGTAATTTGCTCTCTCTGCAAATTGGAATCGACCATGATCACTACTGCTTCATCATCCTGCAACATACAAATGATTACCGGAATTTTCTTATATCCCAGCTTCTCAGCCGCATATTTTCTTCTGTGGCCAGAAATAATTTCGTAGTAGCCTTCAATCTTTGGACGAACAATCAATGGATTCAGTACACCATACTTTTTTATGCTGTCCTGCAGCTCAATCATCTGACTGTCTCCGATCACTTTAAATGGATGATTTGGAAATGCTCTTAACCGTTCCATTTCAATCTCAACAACTTTTTCATCCGGATCTCTTACATCCGTTTTTTTATCCATAAGCTATCCTCCTCTAAAATATCTGTAACGAAAAAATCCGCCCAGAATAGATTCTTAATCTAATCTGAGCGGATAGATCCGTCAGGCCTGTTTTGTTCAGGCAAGAAAACCATATTTACATTCATTGACACCCCAATCCTTATCCTACGCTGTAGTTATCTCCGTTCGGTACCAGGATTGAATTATTGCATTGGTGCCCGTTAAGAAATTTCGGTGCTCAATATCTGCGTTTAAGTGTTCTCTCGGTGCTCACGAGCACCGGAAAAAAGAAAAAGCAGCAATGAACTTTTACGATCATTGCTGCAAAAAATGCACGTTCCCAGGGGGAATCGAACCCTCAACTAGTGCTTAGGAGTAGACCCGATACGACATCGGGAAGTGGCATCTAATGCTTAAAAATGCTTGGAAATACAAGGTTTTTCAGCATTTCAAATCCCATCTGATACTACGCTGTGATAGCTAATTCAGAGGGATTTTACACCGTCCGATTGGCTCGAAATTAGCAAGTCTTTCGATTTTTGGTGGACGTTGCAAGTGCAAGTAAATGTCACTATGTAACTTCTCGTGATGCGAAATGATAGGAAATCCTATTCATTCTCGTGTGAGGGTGCGGGTGTCCTTAGACACAGATTTCAGTCTGTTTTATATATCATTTCAAAATGAATTTTTCAACCAGAATTATTAAGAATTTCAAAGGTTTTTCAGACTCAATGATTCTATGTAATTTAGACCCGCCGAAGCAGGTCTTTTTTTATTTCAGCATAATCTCTCTATCCTCAGCGCCGAGCATATAAGCACCCTTGGCAAAAGCATCCCTTGCAAGAAGCTCTGCTACATCAACCCTATCGAACAGCATCCATATTTCTTTCTCTTTCGGAGTCAGTTCATGGCTATGGTCAAACAAATGCTCAAGTCCCAATCCTTCAAGCAATGCCGACTTTGCTGCTTTGTATTCCTCAGCTCTGCCAACATATTCGTCGTTCCTTTCCTTGGAAAATGCCTCGATATTGTCAGCTCTCAGATGCTCGTAATACTCGTCCATAAAGATTCTATCCATACTCGTTGACCTCCATAACAAAAAAATAAGGGCAGACCCTTTTACAGCTATTGTAGCTATGTAAAAGGATCTGCCCTTGCAGTTACTATAATGTTTTTGCCAGCGACTTCAGGAGTGCTGCCATTTCCGGATTTTGCAGAAGCTTCAGAAGAAGTTCTTTATCATCAGCGGAGCTTTCCGTTGCGGCTGGTTGAACCGGCTCAGGCGTTGCCTGTCTGCCTGAGTAGAACGCAGCTTCCATTCTTTCAGCGTTCAGTCTGCGGTCATCGTCGATGATATGGGAGTAAACATCCGCTACCATCTTGACCTGTGCATGACCGGAATCGCCTTGAACGGATTTCATATCGCCGCCGTTCAGCTTCAGCTTGTAAGTGATACTGGAATGTCGGAGACTATGGAAAACCACTTTCGGCAGTCCCTTCTCCTCAATCAGCTTATTGAAAGCACGGTTGATAACCTGCCCCTCAATCGGCTTGCCATTGGAAGAACAGAAAACCAGATTGAAGTCTACGAACTCGTCACCGAAAAGGTCTTTCAGTTCTTCGATGTCAGCCTTTCGCTGTACCAACATTTCCGCTACGGTTTTCGGTAAGAACACCTTGCGGACACTTGTTTTGGTCTTAGGAGTTTTGAGAACCAATGCGGTATGCGTACTGGCGAAGGTCGGTGGGAACTTGAACATGATGTCCTTACCGTCCAGATCTGCCATCGCTTCACGATTTACTCTCTGCAACTCCTTTTCAACGAAGATGCTTGCCTGACCAAGTTCAATACTGGTGGGGGAAATGTCAATACAGTCCCAGGTAAGCCCCAGAAGCTCGCCCATTCGCAGGGAACAGGAGAAGGCAAGGTTAATAGCCAGACGAAGAATATCATCGTCACAGGCTTCCAGAGCCTTCTGGAGCACTTCTGCTGTCCAGATATCCCTGGTCTTGTGTTCTTCTTTCGGCAGCGTAGCGTGCTCCACAGGGTTTCTGGTCATCAATTCCCACTTGACCGCTTGATTGAAAGCATTTCGCAATGTCTTGTGAACCTCTCGGACAGTATGCGGAGTCAGATATTCTGTACGGGCTTTTACATACTTAGAAGAAACCGCTTTGACAGAAAGCAAATCTCGGTAATACTTGTCCATGATTCTCGGCGTGACATCCTCCAGCTTCATATCACCGATGAGGGGACGAATATAGTTTGCAATCAGGCTCTTTCTGCTTTCATAGGTAGACATCGCCCAGGTGTTCACACCATAGATTGACATATACTCATCCAAAAGATCATTGACGGTTTTAGCAGAAGGGGGAATAAAGGTTCCGGACTCCTGCTCATATTCAACCTGCAACTTCCTTTTCTTTGCTTCGGCATTCGTTTCAAAGGTTTCCCACTTCTGACGCTTGTTGCCGTTCTCATCGGTGTATGTATAAACCACAGAATACTTCTTTTTTCTCTTAACGATAGATGCCATGTAATCAGCTCCTTTCCTGTCTATCTTCCGCTAACTGGTAGCGGGTCTGATTGTGATACCATTTTTCAAAGCTCTCTTTGGTAGCTCGCTTATACCTGCCAACCTTGATAAGCTCAAAATCTTCATTGGCAACGATATAGTAAATGGTCTGACGATGTACCCCAAGCATTCTTGCCATTTCCGGCAGACCGTAGGTGGATGCCATAATATCTGCATCCAGTTCCTGATCCTCTACCGTGCGGTAATCGGTTTGAGAAGCATACCATCTTTCAAAGCTCTCCTTTGTCACTCTGCGCTTGCCCAGGACATCGACCACATCAAAATGCCCTTTGGCAACCAGTTCGTAAGCAGTCGCTTCTTTCAGCCCAAGGCGCTGTCCAAGCTCCTCCATTGAATATGTAGTTTTCTTCAATTCCTCGCCGGGAGGGGTTCCATCGACCTTCTGGTATTTGAACTGATTGGCATACCATTCTTCAAAGCTGTCGATCATCACCCTCATGGTGTTGCCGACAAGAATGGTTTTGAAGTAATTCTTCTTAATGAGCCAGTATGACTCCGTTTTACCAAGACCGAGCATCCTGCCCATTTCCAGAACAGACATACTCGTGCGTTTTCTCATTTCCGCCATCGTACAACCTCCTATGTAAAAAATGTAGCCATGTGTTTCTTGTCATGGCTACATTTTATCGAACTCTCAATATGTTTTGAAGTTTGTCGCCGGGTTGTACGACGCCCTTGACAAATCTTACATTTGATGATCCAACCACTCATCAAAACTCTTTTTGGAGATTCTGATACTGCCACCGATGCGGACGCTATGGAAAACTTTCTTTTTCACAAGGTTGTATGCGCTGGTTCTGCTGATGCCCAGAATATCCTGAATCTCATCAACCGTATAGGTTCTCTTATCAAACTGAACTGCGTTAGCAGCCATCGCTTCTTCGGTGCGCTGATTCATGGCAGCGATTCTTTCTTCAAACATTTATGTTCACTCCTTCGCTCTCTTTGCTTTATGTTTTGGGGAACGCTTTTTCAGCTGTTCCATTGCCAGGCTGACAGATAAGGCTTTCTCAATCGCTACCATTTCACGGGGCGTTACCTTACCTAAGTAATTATCAATCCTGCTTTTATCAATGGTACGAATCTGTTCCAGCTGAACAACGGACGCTTCTTTGAATGCAGGATTGTCGTAAATAACAAAGTGCGTCGGCATATTCGCTTTCTTATGGATTCTGGTGGTGACCGTTGCCACAATCAATGTGGGAGCGTGTTTATTACCGGTATCGTTCTGAATGACGATAACCGGACGGATGCCGCCTTGTTCCGACCCAACTACCGGGTCCAGCTTGGCGCAATAAATATCACCACGGCAATATACCCAATTTTCTTTCATCATGTGCCATGACCTCCTTTCGTTGGCTATGTAATAACTGACTGCCAGAAAGGAATCAGGCAGTCAGTCCAAAAGTCTATGTGTCCCATATTTGCCACGCACCCCTGGGAAAGAGGCTTACGCCCTCAGGGAATCACCGAACGACTGATTGCGAATCAGTTCCATAGGAATCTAACCTCTGCCGGGTTCTCCGCCAGCTCCGTAGAGAAGTATCTTTAATCCTGTTGCTTTCATGGCCGTATTGGGAGCAACCCAATATTTACAAGCCAGTATTGATCGCTGGCATCGGGAGAGAGACAAGCGCTTAATTTATAGAAGAAAGTCGTTCTGTTTCTCTATCCGATACGTCTCGGCGTACCGCTGATGTGGCTGATGCTCTCGCACCGGCAACAGGAACGTATTCGATGACTGTGTATTCAGTTTTCAAGGATCAAGCAGCCGATTTTCTTTGGCTGTATCTAAATTGTACCTGTTCCTCATGCAAGTTTTTATTGCCTCGTAGGTATAGTTTTGAGGTTATTCACGACCTAAAAATATGTAATCAAGGGTTGTCTCAAAGCGCACAACCAGTTCGATTGCCAAATCAATAGAGATACCTCTGTTGCCGGTTTCAATTCGTGCAATGGTGTTTGCGGCAACACCTAACTGCTCCGCAAGCTGTTCCTGTGTAAGCCCATGTTCCTTTCTCAAGGCTTTAATTCTTTTTCCGCTTTCAACCAAGTCGTAATACATTTTCGTTCCTCCGTGTTTTTGAATTTGTGAAGTTGCAAAATCAAAAACAGCGGGAGGAGATCGTGCCCGATTCTCAATACCCTTTGCCATCTGCCTGTCCTCCTTGCAGGCATAAAAAAAGAGCCGGAGTAAATTACTCCAAGCTCTCGTTCATGCCTTTGTGTTAATTATGGGGGAAAATAGGCAGGTATAAAAAAAGCCCCGTACCCATTACAGGCACGAGGCGTAACTCTCTCTATTCAATTTTATGCCGCTATCTCCCAGCATAGCCATTTTAACACTGGACAAGTCGGACTTTCAGTAGGGGAACCGTCGTATTTTCATCGGATTTTAGTCGGACTAAAATCCTGTCTTAGCATTCACAATAACACAATGCTTCTTCCTCCCGGGCACTTTCCAGGAAATCTTTCAATTTAGGAATGGCTGTTCCCCAAAGTGACAGACCAAATAACAGTATCGCTTCTTTCTTTCGGTCATAGTAGGTGCTGCGTTCCATATTCAAAACCTCCAGCATTTCTGATTCCCTGTACTTGAAGCGGTTGAGATATGCCTTTGAGATAATCTCACAGTACAGAGCGCCTTTATCTGGATATTCTCTGATTTTCAACATAGCCATATCTACCAGTTCAATGATCCACTTTGTCTCAAATAAGCTGCGAATGCGTTCTTCAAATCGTTCTCTCGCTTCATCCGGAGCAAAGTTCTCCAGATAAATCAATGCACCATCTAAGCTGTCACCGTAAGTACAAATAAGGGTATCACATACATCATTCGCACGATCAATGGTAGACCAGCACACCTCTCGATATATGGATAAAATCAGCTTTGCTCTTTCATACAGAACCTTCTCGTCAATGTTCTGCATCCGGCAAAGCATTCGAATACTGCTTAATACCTGTGTATTATATCTGCTCATTCAGAATCTCCTTTCAGCCTAATCCATAAAATAAGAATTCCTTTCTAACTCCTGTCACTTGGCTAAAGGGAAACAAATACCATGGGACAAGAATGACTATAACTTCCGATATTTGATTAAAATAACAGAAGTGAAATCGGAAGTTCTTGACTTTATAAAAGTTCCGATATATAATTAAGTGGAATTAAAACTTCTGTTATGATTCTTATTATAGCATTTTCCAGAAGTTTGTCAACAAATAATCGGAAGTTACGAATAAATATTTTTTGAAAGGAAGGATACTACCATGACATTTGGAGAAAAAATTAAAGAAGCTCGTTTGGCTATGAACCTATCTCAAACGGAGCTTGCCCAGATGACCGGCATTTCCGAAAGATCCCTTTACACCTATGAGCAGCTCGGAACACTCCCCAGAAAAAGCAACATCAGAAAACTTGCTGAAGCACTGCATATCTCTGTGTCCTATCTTTTGGACGAATCTGAAACGGATAGCCAGAGCCATATAGATCAGGATATGTTTATTTTAGAGGCAAAGGAAAACTTCGGTTCAAAAGGAGCAAAAGAAGCTCAGGAAGTGTTGGGTCGTGTAAATTCTCTGTTTGCCGGTGGAGAATTGGACGAGGACGCAAAAGATGTATTCTTCCAGGCGATTATGTCAGTTTATATGGACTCTAAGAAAACAGCACGGGAAAAGTACACTCCGAAGAAATACAGAAAGCATAAAGATAAAGAGTAAAATCCTCAAGCACAGAATATGTTTTCTGTGTGCGATTCGGAGGTGAAGCAAATGAAAACGGCAGAGCATATCATTGAAACTGTCGATAAGCTTGTGCGAAAATATCACACCAGAGACCCTTACGAGCTATGTCAGCTGTTAGGTATCAAAATCCACTATTACGATTTACAGAAGAAATTGAAGGGCTTCTTCTATTACCAGTCCAGACAAAAGAATATCGTGATAGATCACAATGTGAACGGTATCCTGGAGCGTATATTAGTCGCACATGAATTAGGACACGCTGTCCTGCATACAAAAATCGCTATGATGCACGGCTTTCAAGAAATGGAAGTTTTTGATGATAGATCAATCGAAGAAAATGAAGCAAACTTCTTTGCGGCGGAGCTTCTGTTAGAAGATGGGAAAGTCCTGGAATGCCTTTCGGAACACACATTTTTTGAAACGGCTAAAATGCTCTATGTACCGGCAGCATTATTAGACTACAAATTCAGCCTGCTCCACGAAAAAGGAGAGCTGGTAAATTCGATGTATATTCGTAAAGCAGATTTCCTGAAAGAAGATCTTCATGCCTACGATAACGACATTGGTTATGGCGATATATGAATATCTATTTTTATATCTTTACAGAAAAAGTCCACCAGTACGATGCGTAGTGCATCATGACTGGTGGACTTTTTGCTTCTTAAAGAATCAGTATATTGTGCTGCAAAAAAGAACCCCATAGCAGTTCACTCTGTACCGTCAATGGGCTTCTTTTTCATTATATCAATCAAGCTCCGCTTTTTTTATCATCTCTTGCTGGTCAATCAAGACATCAATCAACTTTCCTACGGTTATCAATGTTGTTACATTACACTTTTTCAGTTTTGCAGCAATCTCATTATCAATGATGCTGTCGCATTTTGCATATGGGGTATCCAGTAAAAAATAGTCAAAGTTCTTTTCCAAGACGAATGCCAGTTTTAGAAGCATTGCCAAAGAAACTTTCGTCTGTCCAACTTCAACATGGCTCATATGATTGTTCGAGCAACCAACCAACGCACCCAAATCAGCCTGACTATAACCCTTTTCCAGTCGGGCAGCTCTAATGCGCTGACCAATCTTAACGTAATCAATTTCCGGTTGCGTTTCAATCACCTCCATGCTGTGTATGATTCTGCTATACATTATAAAATGTACCAAAAATCTCAACAACCAACATCGGGTGCAAGTTGCATTTATAAATGCAATATGATAAAATTTTATAGGCAGATTGCATTAAATGATAGAATGAAAAGAACCCCAAGACGACAATATGAGCTATCTTGAGGTTCTTTAAAATAAAAAATTCGTAGAGTACATTACTCTACGAAAGAGTATACCCAGGAGGAGATTTATTGATTCAATTTGTAGGGCGAGATGCTTATAAGCAGTTTTGGAATTTTAGTAAAGATGAGAAAGAGAACTTGGCCACTCAATTGGCGATTGAGTTACCCGCACTCAGAGGAAAAGTTGGTGCATCACAAGAAGAAATTGCTTCGGCTGTTGGTATTTCACGACAAACTTATAGTGCCTACGAAAATCGGACACGCCCAATTCCATGGAGTTTATATCTAGCACTATTGTTTTATTTTGATTACATTCCAAGTACACATTATATGATTCGCCAGCTTGAATTATTCCCAAATGAAAGAAGTTATGGAAATAAGACTTAGAAGCAAACTTAAGAGTGTGTTGATAGTGCAGTATCTTAAAATTTTGTATAATAGGAATTGAAGTTAAATTAGATGCTAAAAATTTGTAATTAAGAAGGAGTGATTACATGAACAAAAATATAAAATATTCTCAAAACTTTTTAACGAGTGAAAAAGTACTCAACCAAATAATAAAACAATTGAATTTAAAAGAAACCGATACCGTTTACGAAATTGGAACAGGTAAAGGGCATTTAACGACGAAACTGGCTAAAATAAGTAAACAGGTAACGTCTATTGAATTAGACAGTCATCTATTCAACTTATCGTCAGAAAAATTAAAACTGAATACTCGTGTCACTTTAATTCACCAAGATATTCTACAGTTTCAATTCCCTAACAAACAGAGGTATAAAATTGTTGGGAGTATTCCTTACCATTTAAGCACACAAATTATTAAAAAAGTGGTTTTTGAAAGCCATGCGTCTGACATCTATCTGATTGTTGAAGAAGGATTCTACAAGCGTACCTTGGATATTCACCGAACACTAGGGTTGCTCTTGCACACTCAAGTCTCGATTCAGCAATTGCTTAAGCTGCCAGCGGAATGCTTTCATCCTAAACCAAAAGTAAACAGTGTCTTAATAAAACTTACCCGCCATACCACAGATGTTCCAGATAAATATTGGAAGCTATATACGTACTTTGTTTCAAAATGGGTCAATCGAGAATATCGTCAACTGTTTACTAAAAATCAGTTTCATCAAGCAATGAAACACGCCAAAGTAAACAATTTAAGTACCGTTACTTATGAGCAAGTATTGTCTATTTTTAATAGTTATCTATTATTTAACGGGAGGAAATAATTCTATGAGTCGCTTTTGTAAATTTGGAAAGTTACACGTTACTAAAGGGAATGTAGATAAATTATTAGGTATACTACTGACAGCTTCCAAGGAGCTAAAGAGGTCCCTAGCGCCTACGGGGAATTTGTATCGATAAGGGGTACAAATTCCCACTAAGCGCTCGGGACCCCTTGTAGGAAAATGTCCTAAGTGTGGCAACAATATTGTATTAAAAAAATCGTTTTATGGTTGTTCAAATTATCCTGAATGTACCTTCACTTTAGCTGAACATTTTAGAAAGAAAAAACTCACCAAAACAAATGTAAAAGAATTACTAGAGGGAAAAGAAACCCTGGTAAAAGGAATCAAAACGAAAGATAGAAAGTCCTACAATGCCGTTGTAAAAATCGGAGAAAAGGGATATATTGATTTTATCTCTTTTTCAAAATAAGCATAAAAGCCTTTAAAGAGGGCTTTTATATATTAATCACAAATCACTTATCACAAATCACAAGTGATTAATCACAAATCACTTGTGATTTGTGATTCCTAATGATACAATATTACTATACAAAAAAAGAATGGGGCGTAGTTATGGAGAAGGAAGAACTCAAAATACTTGAAGAATTAAGACGTATTTTAAACAGTAAAAATGAAGCGATTGTTATCTTAAACAATTATTTTAAAGGTGGTGTTGGAAAGTCAAAATTATCGACTATGTTTGCTTACTTGACAGACAAATTTAATTTAAAAGTTTTAATGATCGATAAGGACTTACAAGCAACATTGACAAAAGACTTAGCAAAAACATTTAAGGTAGAATTGCCACGTGTTAATTTTTATGAAGGACTGAAAAATGGAAACTTGGCTTCTTCTATTGTTCATTTGACTGATAATTTAGACTTGATCCCTGGCACGTTTGATTTGATGTTACTGCCAAAATTAACTCGCTCATGGACTTTTGAAAATGAAAGTAGATTGCTTGCTACTCTTTTAGCACCTTTAAAAAGTGACTATGATCTCATTATTATTGATACTGTACCAACGCCAAGCGTTTATACAAATAATGCAATCGTGGCAAGTGATTACGTTATGATCCCTTTACAAGCAGAAGAAGAAAGTACAAACAACATTCAAAACTATATTTCCTATTTGATTGATTTACAAGAACAGTTTAACCCTGGACTAGATATGATCGGTTTTGTTCCTTATTTAGTTGATACGGACAGCGCAACGATAAAATCAAACCTGGAAGAACTGTACAAGCAACATAAAGAAGATAACTTGGTTTTCCAAAATATTATCAAGCGAAGTAATAAAGTAAGTACCTGGTCTAAAAACGGAATTACAGAACACAAAGGCTATGACAAAAAAGTTTTATCCATGTATGAGAACGTATTTTTTGAAATGCTTGAGCGAATCATTCAATTAGAAAACGAAAAAGAATAGAATCACAAATCACAAGTGATTAATCACAAATCACTTGTGATTTGTGATTGTTGATGATAAAATAAGAATAAGAAGAAATAGAAAGAAGTGAGTGATTGTGGGAAATTTAGGCGCACAAAAAGCAAAACGAAATGATACACCAATCAGTGCAAAAAAAGATATAATGGGAGATAAGACGGTTCGTGTTCGTGCTGACTTGCACCATATCATAAAAATCGAAACAGCAAAGAATGGCGGAAACGTAAAAGAAGTTATGGATCAAGCCTTAGAAGAATATATACGGAAATATTTACCTGACAAACTTTAAAAGGAGTGAAAATGAAATGGCAGTTACGTATGAAAAAACATTTGAAATAGAGATCATTAACGAATTATCGGCAAGCGTTTATAATCGAGTATTAAACTATGTTTTGAACCATGAATTAAATAAAAATGACTCTCAATTATTGGAAGTCAATTTATTAAACCAATTAAAGCTTGCAAAACGTGTAAATCTTTTTGATTATTCTTTAGAAGAATTACAAGCCGTTCATGAGTATTGGCGGTCAATGAATCGTTACTCAAAACAAGTTTTGAATAAAGAGAAAGTGGCTTAATATGGCAAATATAGTCAATTTTACTGACAAACAGTTTGAGAATCGCTTAAATGATAATTTAGAAGAATTGGTTCAAGTAAAAAAGCGGTTGAATCGCCAACCGCTTTTTTACTTGGTGGGCAATCAGGGTCAGGGAAAACCAGTTTGCGAAGAAGATGATTGAGCAGGCAGGAACAAAGTGATAAATTCAAATTGTGAGGGAAAATACAGATGAATCAAGGAAGAATTATTGTGATTACAGGCTCACCGGGGACAGGAAAAACAACAACTGCGTCAATTGTCGCAAAGGAATCAGATATGGATAAATCAGTGCATATGCACACCGATGACTTTTTTCATTACTTAAGCAAAGGCGCAATACCACCACATTTGCCAGAATCCAACAAGCAAAATCTGGTTGTCATTGAAGCCTTTTTAGAAGCTGCAAAGCGATATGCTCGTGGCGGATATGATGTAATTGTAGATGGGATTGTCGGGCCATGGTTTTTGGAGCCATGGAAAGCTCTTGCCCAAGAAGATTACGAGGTACACTATATTGTATTAAGAGCGAGTAAAAAAGAAACTATGAAGCGAGCTGTGGAACGCTCAAAATTAGATAGAAAAACAAATATTGAATTAGTGGAAACAATGTGGGAGCAATTTTCCGGTTTGGGGATATATGAATCAAATGTCATAGACACAACTACATTCACAATTAAAGATACGGTTTCCGCAATAAAAGAAAGAGTTGCATGTGGGACGTCTTTACTATCTTAGACATTCCCATTTGTCAGGAAGATAGCAAAGCCAGCCGAGCCAGTCAACGGTCAAGATGAACGGCGCATTTCATGCGCCGCCGTTGACAGTCACGCCCGTCTTTGCTAAAAAGTAATCAAGGCGGGAAAGCCCTAAAATGGCTTCCCGCCCATTTCAATTTTTAGAAAAGAAACGCTCCAAAATCAGAAAGAGAGCGTCCAAGCACTTTGAGGGATTGGCCGCCTTGTCCACCCATTCAGCGGGACAGCGGGCGGAGGTCAAGGCCGGGTGTAAACCCGTTCATTTCAGCTTAGAAACCCTTCATAAAACGGGCTTATTTAGCGATATAAGGCTTTATAATAGAGAAGGAGTGAAACTTCTATTCAAGTTTAGAAACGCCTTCCATTAGTCCGAAAGAGACCTTAGAAAGAGAATTAAATCGTAAAGTATCAGGGAAAGAAATTCAACCGACTTTGGAGAGAATAGAGCAAAAAATGGTTCAAAATCAACACCAAGAAACCCCTGAATTTAAAGCAATTCAACAAAAATTGGAAAGCTTGCAGCTACCTACACCACCAATACCCAAAACACCTAAACTTCCAGGACTTTAAACCTTAAAAAAGGAAAAGAGTAGTTACCAAAAAACGGTAACTACTCTTTTTTTATAAAAACCTTTCCTCATGTTTGAAAAGCTGATCGAGAAATAAAGCACACAACGGTATTCTTTCTTTTTTCAGTTGGTACATTTTGCAGTCTGTAACGTGTCATTTACTGTTTGTTACCTTAACATATCCAGTCGAAAACACAAGGGTATATAAACGAGCAAGCTCGCCCTTGTGTTTTCTTTGTGTCTATGTTGCGTTCTCGTCACAGCAAACGACACGAACACACTGGCGAAAATGAACCAACAAAACGAAAAAAGAAAGGAGCGTATACTTCACAGACGGTGTTAAGGATAGTTACCAGATGAAACCGTACATTGCACCGACCGCTGCTGAGTTGGAACAATTTCTTTCCTCTCTAAATTAAATCTTGCCGAAGCAGTGATGTGTCAGACTTTCCTGACACATCGCCGCTTTGCACTTCACAAAATCCGCTGCCAGGAGGTGATGAAATGAGTATGGTAAATGCTGACTCCGTTCAGCTATTCGCAATGCTGAAAAAAATGCAGGATTCCATTTCCTCCATCGAAACTACCAAAAAATCTGTAAAGATGAAATATGAACAGTTAGGTGCTGGATGGCAAGATAAAAAATACAACGAGTTGGGCGTGGTTGTAAGAGACTGCAACAAGGCTCTCAATGACATATTGGTAATTATGCTTCAAGCAGAAAAATATGTGGCTTTACTCGCCAAGAGCCTTAGTGAATACGAAAGTGTTCAACTAGGATCTACAAATGGAATATCTGCAAGCACACCTCAGACCAGTAGTTTTGCTGTTACACCATCAAGTGCAGATACAACCACCTTTGAGTCAAATACCTTTGGTTCTAATCTTGCATTTGTTCAAGACAGACTATCAGCTGAACGATATTTTTCCCGTGGAAATCACTATGAAGAATATCGAGATTATTGGGAGAACGGGAACTATACCTTTTCTCGAAATGAAAATCCAGAACTCGTATACGTTAGAGCAAGGGATATTGAAGGAGTTTATCTCAGTGACCGAGAACTTGGGAACCCGGAAGGATTTTGGACACGGAATGGTCGAGAGGGATGGTCGAGAGAAAACATTCTAAGGCGAGCTTCGCACATCCAAGATGTTCGTCAAAATACTGAGTCAGGAATGTCTTTGGATGAGCTTTCACAAAACCCAGTGTTAGATGATACCATTCGTAGCTATTACAATAATCCTGTCCAGGTTGCGCAGGTAGGTTCTTATTATGTATTTCAGAGTGATGGGCGACATCGAACACTTGCAGCTCAATCGCTTGATACATATATCCCGGTTTTAGTAACAGGTAGCTACACTCGAAATGATTAACAAATGAGGAGGTGAGTGTTTGAGCAACGTAAATGCTGATGCAACTCAATTACTGACAATACTGAAAAATATGCGGACCTCCATTTCTTCTATCGAAACTACAAGAAGTTCTGTGAAGATGAAATATCAGCAATTGGGAATTGGATGGAATGACAAGAAGTACGATGAGCTGGGAACTATCGTAAAAGATTGCAACAAAGCCCTGAATGATATTTTACAGATTATGCTTCAGGCCGAAAAATACGTTGCTTCACTTGCCAAAAGTGTACAAGAATATGATAATGTTAATTTGGACACTCCTTCTGCACGAAATTCTTTCCTCCAGGGTCTGCAAACACCTAATGTTGGTAATTCGTCTTATCAGTATTGCCTTGGCGTGCTAACCCAAGGTAGCACACCAGACGGATATATCGCTGTTATATCACAACGCCATGAAAATGCAGAGCAGAATGTCAGAGAAGTGTTTGACCATTTCGCTGGTAAACTGATGATACAAGATTCTGAATATCCACCGGATCAGACAGCACATTACTCACCGGGAAATTATATAGGGCATTCACGAGGAGTCTACTACAATGCAGCTTCTGATATGACAAATCCAAGAGGTGCAGGAACAACTTATTTCCACGAGCTTGCTCACATGATCGACCATGCTTCGTGCAACTATCGGAGCAATCTATCCAATACTCCAGAATTTGCTGAGGCACTGGTTGAGGACGGACAAAGAATCCTGAGCTTATATAACAATCTTCCAGTGGAAAAGCAAACTGCTTTTCTGACCCGTATTAGGCAGGATTCAGCTCACTCCTTCTCGGACTTAATTGATGCGACAACAAATGGTCAATTGCACGGAAATTATGGTCACTCAAGGAACTATTGGACGAGACCGGGCAATCTACAAGCAGAAGCCTTTGCCCACTTTTTTGAAGCGTCTATGGGAGACCAAGGCAAATTAGAGCTATTAGCAAATTTCTTTTCTACAGCGTTTGGTATTTTTTCTTCAATGATTGATTCTATTAGACCAGATAATCATGTTAGGGTCTTGAGCAGAGAAAGGTAGGTGCATACAATGGACAAAAACAAGAGCGTTGCAGATTTTATGAATAGCTTCCTTAATACACCTGAACCGAAAATTGATAATGAGTATTATGAAATCGAAGAACAGTATTTTCGGCAATTCGGTCATGGTGTCCCAAGGGAAATGTTGCCTGATAGCATTTCAACGGAACAAATTAAACAAGCCATGAAAAAATGCATTCTTTCCAAAAAGGATAATCTCTTTGAACTATTAGGCATCATTATCAACGATAATTATTTATATTAAGAAAAGGAACGACGACATGGATGAAGACAACATTATAACTTTGAATGATGAGAATGGGAACGAAGTTGAATTTGAATTTCTTGACTTAATACCGTATCGCCAGAACGAATATGTTGTCCTGCTTCCTATTGGAGATTCGGATGGGCAAGTTGTTATTTTGCAGCTGAAAGAAATTGACGATGAAACAGAAGAATATGTTGGTGTTGAAAACGAATTTGTGTTAGAGACTGTCTTTGCTCTGTTCAAAGAGCGAAACAAAGATTTCTTTACATTTGAGTAATTAAACAATGCAAGCTCAAACCAACAACACGATAAAAGGGGGGTGCATTATGGATATTTGGCATCGTGTAGGCAGAATTGTTCGCTTCTCAAACTTAGGAACTCTTCTGTTCTTTACTCTTAATATTCTGCTGATTGTTGCTGTGTTCGGTTCGTCAGGAAGCATTGTTGAACTGATTTGTATTTACTTTTTCACAGTAGCTATCAGCTTATCCCCATTAGGCGAAATGTGCCTGGCTGCCTTCGCAGGAGCAAGCGATATAAAAAGAGTAGATATAAAACTTCGAGTTGTCCCGCTGGTTCAATATGTTTTAGATAAAGCAAAAGAGAACACATCATACTGTCCTAAAAAAGTGAAAGTGAAGATTATCCATGATCCTGCTCCAAATGCATTTGCTCTAGGTAGGCAAACACTATGCATAACTGACGGATTGCTTTTACTCTCCGATGATATGATACTTGGAATTCTCGCCCATGAGATCGGACATCTCTCATACGGACATACTGTTATCCAATTATTGATTGGCGGGGGCAATATATTTATATCCGGGTGCCTCCTGTTAATCAAAATATCCTACTGGATTTTTTCTGCAATCATGGGGCTGTTCGCAATATGCTCTCGTAGTGGTGTAATGGGTATAATTACCGCAGTTTTCGCAGGAATATCAACAGCACTTTCTTGGTTATGGGTAAAGTTCTGTATGCTTTTTCTGATGTGGTCTATGAGACAAAATGAGTATCTGGCTGATGAATTTGCTTATAAAATTGGTTTTGGTCTTGAATTAGCGACGGTATTAGACCAACATATCTCAGATGTTCCGCATGATGGTTTTCTCAGTGCAATATACTCAACTCATCCATGCAACGATGATAGGGTTGCAGCATTGCAAAATTTAGGTGTACCCTATTCTCGATACTAAATTCATAATCTCACAAATTGGCAAGCAGTGTAAACCTGTACAGGTTCACTCATTTTCTCGATTTTCCCTTCGGTGCAATCTTCGCAAATTTGCTTGTTGGGGAAGCATCCCCAATCCCCTTTGAACATCATCTGCCGATGATGGCTACACGATTTTCAATCGTTTCTCAAAGAACAGTAGAATAAAAATTTGCCCATGGTTGAAAGCACCGAAATCGAAAAGCAAAAAAGCAGCCACGATCCGCACCCTTTGGGGAGTGCAGACCGTGGCTTTTTGCTTTAACGGAAGTTCTTCTTTTCCTCTTTCTCTTTCTCTTTTTCCTGCTCTTTCTGCCTGTCGATATTCAAAATCGTTTCAACCGTCCGTTTGGCAATCAGCAGTTCTTCTTTCTCTTTTCTGATCTGACGGTACTCAGCGTAGTCCTGCTTTTTCTGGACTGCCAGCTGATGAAACTCCTCATACAATGATTGCATGGACGGGAGCTTTGTAATCTGCAATTCATCAAAGGCTTGCTTCGCCGCTTTATGAATTGTGATTTCCTGACGGTGTTCTTCAAAGAATTTTTTGCTATATCCAGACTTGCGGTACTCGATATAAATTTGCCTTGTGTTGCGATAATTTTTGATGTGCTGCTGCAACGCCTGAACCTCAACCATACGTTTCTCTGCGACCTTGATAGAATCAGAAAGCGCATCGAACCGGGCAGACAGATTTTCAATATGAGCAGTCAGATCGTCGTAGTTGCCCAAGCCTTTTTCTTTCAGTAGGATTACCGTTCGGGCAGCTTCTTTTCGGTTGAACTTCTTCGCCCACTTTTCATAACCGACCGTCTTGCCCTCGGCCATCTTTGCCTGAATATCAATCAGCATCTGGAACTGCTCGGGGCAGGAGCTTGGCAGAGCCGCCTTTTGATTTGTGCAGGTTCTTGCCGGAGATAACCGCTTGAATTTCCTCTTTGCTATATCCTTCGCCCAGGGAACGCAGCCGAATGAAACGCTTCTGATTCTCGCCCTTGAACGCAGGCTGCTTTCCATCCTTGAACTCAAATCCCATGTCAGCCAGAGCCTGAACAAAGCCATCAAAGCTCTTTGGTTTCTGCTTCAGCACCGCATCAATCGCATCACATAATTCGTCACGCTGGGTACGCTTCTTGGGATAAACAGTTCTTTTCTGGCGCTCCCGATACGGCTTCGGTGTAATAATGGACAGCCCGTGTTCCAGGCAAACCATATCACTGAGTCTTTGCACCGCCAGACCGGAAAGAAAGAAGTTTTTGAATTTCCGTGTGGCATCCAGCGAGGTCGAATTATAAATGATATGATTGTGAATGTGGGATTTGTCGATGTGGGTCGCAACGATGAAAGCGTGTTTTCCCTTTGTCCATCGCATCGCTGTTTCATAGCCGACTTGGTTCGCTTCTTCCGGGGTGATTTCTCCCGGCTTAAAGGACTGGCGTATCTGGTATGCGATGATATTGTTCTTCTGCTGTCTGCCGGTAATATGCTGATACTGCCGTTTGGAAAGCAGAAATTCCTCATCTGCTGTCTTTGGATCACACTCATAGGAACTGATAAATTCGCCATCATTGGTTTTTGCGGCATTTTGTGAGTAGTCGGTTCTGTCTGCCAAACATTGAGCGACCGTCTTTCCCTTATTCACATGGAGTGCAATCAATCTTGTCGCTGCCATTCCCATCACTTCCTTCCCAAAAAGAAAAAGCCACCGGTCGGTGACTTTTCTCTGATATTATCTTATGACCTGATAAATGCTCCCAGACTTTCTCCAATATTCTCGACTTTCATAACAGCCCAGACGAGCAAGAACACCGCTGCTATTGTCGCAATTCCAAGAACCACAAGAATAAGCAGGGACTGCCACAAAGCCTTTACAATGCAGTAAATCGCAGATCCGCCAATGACCAAGAGCAATAAACCAATTACATAGGACACAACATTTGTAAGCAGATTTCCAAGAATGCAAATCACTTTTACAACGAACAGCACCGGCAGTGCCAATATCTTCAATACCAGCTTCATAGGCTCAACCCCTTTCTTTTAATTATATTGTACAAGGGTATCTGCCATAACGCAATGATGTCAACCCTTATGTAAAAGCCGCAGCCGAAACTGCGACTTCCCAACAAGTTGTCGGATTACTGGATTGAGGACAGGCGAACAAGAACTTCTCTCATGTCCGTCCAGATCTCCTCCAGCCGTTTTTGCAAATCCTCAATGTCAGCACGATAGATGCTGCCTGTTTCGTTCGCTCGCTTTGCGTACTGGTTCAGGTTGTTGGAGCAGATTCGCAGGAGCGAAACCAGGGCTTTCACATCCTGCAAATCCAGTCTGATACAGTAACCATCCAGAGCCATTTTCCGCAGATAGGCTCCCATGCTGCGGATGCCAAGCTCGTCCATCTTCTCATGGATTCGCTCGACCTCCTCCTTGGATGCAAGGAAATGAACATCCTGATCTCGCTTTGCCATTACAACACCTCCTCACGGGTTTCAGAGTATTTTGCAGGCGGGATATGCTCCGCTTTGGATTTCAGATCAGCCAACACAGAAGGACGCTCTGACTCGCTTCTTTCGTCACGATTTTCCACAGAGTCCTCCATATTCAGGGCTGCATCCAGTTCTGCCAGTCGCTGACTTTTGGCTGTCAGCTCTGCTTCCTGCGGGAACGGTTTTCCAACCTCCGCCTTGGCTGCTTCCTGCTGATTGTAGAGATTATTCAACTGCTCATTGGCTCGTTCTAAGCGCTCAAGGATGCCTGCAAGGGCATTGTCCAGTCGGGTGATATTTCCTCGTGCGTCCGTTCCAAGGGCTACTCTGTGGCTCACAGCGCCCTTCAGGGTCACATCGAACTCGTTCCGGAAACTGTCAAACGAAAGCTCCATCTGAAAGCCACGGTAACTGCCAAGAGGAACCGGATCGGCACTTTTCGTGTCCTTACAAGCCGCAAGGAGGATTTCACCGGCATCTGCCTTTTCGGTGTAGGCTTTGCCCATGATTTCCATGCCGCAAAAGCCATCGGCAATCTGCGGGTGTGCTTCCACGGTTTTAATATCAGCTTCAAAGCCATGAATATAGCCTGTCTGCTTTTCAATCTCAGCCGGGAAGTATTTCAGAAGCTTATCTTCCATACGGTACTGCTGGCTCTGGTGGTCAGCTTTCAGCACCTTCAGCCTTGCCACATCAATGTCCAAGTCCATCTTTTCCTTGATAAGCGGATTGCCGGCACACAGCGCCTTGATCTCCGCATAGGACAGCGCCTGCTCATCCACATCGTCACAGGAGCGAACCGGTGATTTGGAGGTCATAATCTGAGAAATAAACTTCTGCTTGTTTTCCAAGGTCTGATACAGGTAGGCATCGAAGGTTCCCTCGGTCACATACTGATACACCTGAACCTCTTTGTTCCGGTTGCCCTGACGGATGATACGACCGTTTCTCTGGGTCATATCAGACGGACGCCAACCCACATCCAAGTGGTGAACTGCCACCAATTTGTCCTGGACGTTGGTTCCTGCACCCATCTTTTGCGTACTGCCAAGAAGCACTCGCACCTGCCCGGTACGAACCTTGGCAAAGAGGTCTTTTTTCTTTGCCTCGGTATCTGCATCATGGATAAAGGCAACTTCTTCCGCAGGCACACCGTTTGCAATCAGCTTGGTTTTGACATCATCATAGACATTGAAGGTTCCATCATTTTTCGGTGTGCTAAGGTCGCAGAACACCAACTGGGTCAATTTGTCAGCCTGACCGTCCTGCCAGATACGCAGGATATTTCCCACGCAGGCATTGAGCTTGCTGTCAGGGTCATCGGGTAACAGGGTGTTCATTAGCCGCTGATCCAGTCCCAATTTTCGTCCGTCGCTGGTAATCTTGAGCATATTATCGACGGACGGGTCTACAATACCGGCATGAACATCTGCTGCTCTCTCTGAAAGGGAAGCCACCATATCCTTCTGGTACTCAGAGGGCTGAACCACAACCGTTTCAAACTTTGCTTCGGGAACAGGGAGATGCAACTGGTCAGAGGTCTTGATGTCGGCAACCTCCTTGAACATATTCATCAGTTCAGGCAGGTTGAAGAACTTCGCAAATCGGGTTCTGGCACGATAGCCGGTTCCCTCCGGTGCAAGCTCAATCGCAGTTGTTGTTTCTCCGAGGTCGATGCCCAGGAATCAAAATGGGTCAGGTTCTTTTGCTGGAGCGTACTGTACTGGAGATAGCGCATGACCGTATAAAGCTCGGTCATCGAGTTACTTACTGGAGTACCGGTTGCAAAGATCACACCACGCCCGCCGGTCAGCTCATCCATATAGCGGCACTTCATAAACATATCCGAAGATTTCTGGGCTTCGGAGGTGGACAGACCTGCCACATTTCGCATTTTTGTGTAGAGGAACAAATTCTTGAACGCATGGCTTTCGTCCACAAACAGCCGGTCTACACCCAACTGCTCAAAGGTAATGACATCATCTTTCTTGTCAGCGGCAAGGAGCTTGTCCAGTCTGGCTTCCAATGATTTTCGTGTTTTCTCCATCTGCTTGATCGTGAAGTTTTCGCCACGCTGCCATTTCAGCTCCGCAATCGCACCCTCGATCTCATCAATCTGCTCCCGCAGCTGCCGTTCCTGTCGTTCGGCAGAAAGCGGGATTTTTTCAAACTGGCTGTGACCGATGATGACTGCATCATAGTCACCCGTTGCGATACGAGCGCAGAACTTCTTACGGTTTGCTGTTTCAAAATCCTTCTTGGTGGCAACAAGGAGCTTGGCACTCGGATAGAGGTGCAGGAACTCGTTTGCCCACTGTAAGGTCAAGTGATTCGGCACAACGAACAGGGATTTCTGGCTCAATCCAAGCCGTTTACTCTCCATAGCCGATGCAGCCATCTCGAGGTCTTGCCCGCACCAACTTCGTGTGCAAGCAGCGTATTTCCACCATATAGCACATGAGCGATAGCATTTCTCTGGTGTTCACGGAGGGTAATATCCGGGTTCATGCCGCCGAAACGGATATGAGAGCCATCATACTCACGAGGTCTGGTGGAGTTAAAAAGTTCGTTGTACTTGGTGGAAAGGGTTTCTCGTCTGTGCGGATCTCTCCAAATCCAATCTCGGAACGCATCCTTGATTGCCTGCTGTTTCTGCTGTGCCAGGGTAGTTTCTTTTTTATTGAGGACACGCTTCTGCTTACCATCTGCATCTTCAATCGTATCATAGATACGAATATCCTTCAGATTCAGCGTTTCCTCCAGAATCCGATATGCGTTGCTCGCTCTGTACCGTAGGTGACATACGCCGCCACATCGTTGTAGTTGGGAGAACTCTTACCGTTGATGCGCCACTCTGCGGTCAGCTCGGAGAACTTGACCTCAATGGAACGGCGCAAGTAATACGGCGTTTCAAAGGTTTCCTCCATGAACTGCTGAATATAATCGGCATCAATCCATGTTGCACCCAAACGCACATCAATCTCGGACGCATCCAAGTCCTTCGGCTGTGCTTTCTGCAAGGCTTCCACATTGATGTGGAAGGAAGAATCCCTGTCTGCCGCCATCTGTGCGACACGCAGCTTGCTTCTTACATCACCGGAAAGGTAATCATCGGCAGTCTGCCATCCAACTTCCACAGCATCGGGAGCCATCGGGTCTTTGAAGATCACCCCTCGAAGCTCTGCCTGAATCGCATCGTATTCTCCAGGTGTTCCAAGCAGCTGTGCCATAAACGGCAAATCCACCTTGCCACGCTCACCGATAGAGATTGCCAGAGCTTCGGACGGCGTATCCACGCTCGTCACTCTGCGTTCCGGCTTGATGGTTCGCTTGGTGAACATATCCGCCTTGCTTTTCAGATTGCCGTCCTCATCCACATTTTCCAGAGAACACAGGAGATAGTAGGAGGAATCGTCAGCAAATGCCTGACCATTGGCTCGATTATTGATAAGCCCGTTCTTTGCGGCAAACGCATCGTAGGCATCATTCAGTTCTGCCTGTTTCTGAGTAATCATTTCATCCGGGTAATCCTCAAGCTGATATTCGATCAGCTCGTTGACGATACCACGAAGTTCCACCATGCCCATCACACGGTCTTTTGCTTTCTCATTCAGGTCTACACGGCGCATCAGGGAGTTTTCACGGAAGTACACATTGCCATCCACCACGGTATAAGAGAAATTCTTTACATCCGGGGTTGCAGGAATGGTTTCGATTTCCTTACCCTTGTCAGCTTCGGGAAGCTCCACAGCCTGATAGGTTCCTTGGATGTGGGAAACTGCTTCTTTCAGAAGTTCGGACAGTTCCATGCCCTCAATGGGACGCACTGTAATGTCCATGCCGTAGGCGGTACTTTCTTCCACCGTATCGCCCAGAACCATTTCAGGATGAGCGACAAAGTAGCTGTTCATGGTGTGTCCTTCTTCGGTGCGGTCAAGGTTTACCCATTCCGGTACAATGTCAATCGGATGGTCACGCTTTTGCAGGAACAGGATGTCGGACACGACTTCCGTGCCTGCGTTTTTCTTAAAGGCATCGTTTGGCAGACGGATTGCACCAAGCAGTTCCGCCCTCTGCGCCATATATCGCCTTGCGTCAGAGTTCTTGGAATCCATGGTGTAACGGCTTGTCACAAAAGCGACCACACCACCGGGACGAACCTGATCCAAAGCCTTGGCAAAGAAATAGTTGTGAATGGAGAATCCCAGCTTGTCATACGGCTTGTCGGACACTTTGTAGTTGCCGAAAGGGACATTACCCACAGCCAGATCGTAAAAGTCTCGGCGGTCTGTCGTTTCAAAACCGGCTACTTTGATTTCTGCGTTGGGATAGAGCTTCTGAGCAATTCTGCCGGTGATGGAATCCAGTTCCACACCATACAAACGGCTGCTCTGCATTTCAGGAGGGAGCATACCAAAGAAGTTGCCGATACCCATAGCAGGCTCCAGAATATTTCCTGTTTCAAAGCCCATCTGTCCGACCGCATCGTAGATGGAGCGAATGACCGTAGGGCTGGTGTAATGTGCGTTCAGGGTGGAAGCTCTTGCCGCAGCATATTCATCTTCGGAAAGCAGGTTTTTCAGTGTCTGATACTCCTTCGCCCAATTTCCCTTGTCCGGGTCAAAGGCATCTGCCAGACCGCCCCAACCGACATAATTCGACAAAATCTCCTGTTCTTCGGTAGTGGCGTTCCTGTTCTCGCTTTCCAGTTTGAACAGAGTTTCAATGGCTGCGATGTTTCTTGCGAATTTCTGCTTCGGTCCACCTTCACCGATGTTGTCATCCGTGATGTGGAAGTTCACCGCAGGAACAGGTGGGATTTCTCTGGTGGTGATGGACTGCTCAAGCTGAGCGATAATGTCCATGACTTCGGCATTCTGCCATCCGTCCACCTGGGCATAATCCTGAATGATGGTGTCCTTTCCATCTACGCACTGTACGAAGTCCAGACTACCCGGCAGATCTCTGGTATTCATTGCACCCAGGGCTTTTCTCTGCGTGTCAGGAAGTGCATAGTAGGCTCGCAGGGCATCATCAAAGGAACTGTATTCCTTGATGTCCAGCGCACCCCGCTTCTGAATGTCCTCGGCAACATAAAAATGATCGATGAAGTGTTCCGGTTCCTGCTGTTCGGGTTCCGCACTGGCTCTGACCTGTGCGTGTGCCTTTTCGTCAGGGTAGTCCCCATAGATACGGATGCACTTATGCTCCTGCTGATCGTAAACGGCAGCACCATCGTACTTGAATCCGTCATCCTCCATGGTTCCGTCCACATAGCCCTGGGCAGCTTTTTCCGCTTCTTCCAGAGTGTAGTAGTCCAGTTTATCATCGAAGCCGTTTTCAAAGTGATGGTAGGCGGCAACCAGATAGCGGGGAGCCATGCGCTCCTCGTAGCTGTTAATCATCTCAGGTGTCAGCCATTCTGGTTTGTCGGGAATCATTTCATACAGCTCACGCATCTTGGCAATCTGTGCATGGCGGTTGCCTGCCCACAGATGCTTTTCGCTGTGCTGTCCTGCACCAAGGAAGTATTCGCAGTCCATACGCAGACGGTCTAACAGCTGATACTCAGGGGTGTAGTCCCTCGGTTCGGTTTTGCCCAGAAAATCCTCTGTAACGGGCTTTTCTTCGGTTTGGGCATCAACCCTTACCGCATGGTTTCTTTCGTCCTGAGAGAGCATACGCTCGAAATTCTCACGATTCTCGGCACGGAAGATGGGATAAGCAAGCGTAGGGTCACGCAGCTGAACTTCTCTGTCCGTGATCTGCTCCACACGGAAAGCTGTATCGTCCAGATATACCGTGTCACCGACCTGATAATTCCATTTCGGTTCCTCGGAAGCAGATGCTTCCACAACTTCGGCAGGCTCTGCCACAGGCGCTTCTGGCTGAACCGACTCCATCGCAGCTACGGACTGACGAACTTCCTCCAAATAGTCATTGGCAAGCCATTCGTCCGTGAAGTATTCCGTAACGCCTTCCGGGTCTACATAGTAGTCATCGGTCTGATTATCCCAGATCGCATACTCGCCATCCTCGGTATCAATCACTGCGAAACGGTCATAAACATCTTCCAACGGATCAGTTTTAGCTTCTTCGATAGCCTGTCGTTCCGCTTCTTCCTCCGGGCTGAGGTAGCGTCCCTTTCGTATCAGACCGTCGATTCTCTGCACCACCTGCGCCCAGGACATCTGCAATTTATCGCAACCGCTCTTGGTGTAAGCAACACCCTTGGCATCGTGATCCTGACCGCTGTGCGTTGCACCAGAGCAGGCATGGGAATGACCACCGGTTCCGTATTCATGCTTCAGGAAGTCCATCTTTTCCTTGGCAGAATGATTCTCCTGCCAGTAGTTATAAATACGGGCTTTACCACCGGAAAAGCCGCTTCCACGGGTCAAGTCTGCATTGACTTCATCATCCGTAATGAACTGGCGGACAAGGGGCATCTGCATCATATCGGTCTGATACTCACGCAAAGGCATATTCAACTCATACAGCTGTTTCTGAATGAGATTCAGCTTGTGATAGTGAAAACGAAGCAGATCGGGATTTTCCGCAAGGGTTTTTCTAAATTCCGAATACTGCTGTACCAAGGTTGCGTGGAAACGAGGGTCATCCAACTTTTCAGCCAAGTCTGCGGTTTCGTCAGGGAAACCACGAAACGGTTCCTGATGAAGAATTGCCAGATAGTTGCTGGAACGGGCTTCTTCACTCAAATCGTGATAAAGATGCCACAGGGATTCTGCCAACTTCTGACGCTCATATCCGGATGCTTCTACCAGTTCCACATTAGTTGCGAACCGACCATTTTCAAGCAGTTCTCCAATGCGCTCGGCAACCGTTTCCCAAGAAACGATCTGCGCTCTGGGGCTGTCAATGGCAGAGGAACCTTTGGCAAGGTGGATACCGTCCTCGGCATACCACGCACAGATATTCCCGCTATCTTCTTTCAGACCATAGCCGCCGTGATAGACCTGCTTTAAGGTCTGAACGATTTCTTCCAACGGCTTCTGCTTCATATATTCCAGCGCTACGACTTTTCGGGCTTCATCGGTATTGCTACCAAGCAGAAGGAAGTGGTCGATTTCTTCCTGGGCAAAAGAAAAAGCAGAGGGCGTAAAGCTCTCTGCTCGGTCGATAAAACTGATTTGTTCATTTTCGGAGAGGAAAAGGTTCAGACTCAGCTGTTGATAAGCTCCGTCATCACGACTTCCTCCGCCTGTGCTTTCAGGCTGTTCATGTGCTGCACCCACGCCATCTGCTGCGTTTCCTTGTCCGGTGCGGGGCTGTCCTTCAGGTACTGCTCCATCAGAAACTCCACTCTGGCTTTCGCTGTTTCCTCGATCTCCCACAGGTGCGGGAACAGGCTCTCCGTCAGAATCATGTCGTTCAGGAGCATCGGATTGTTCTGTTCCAAAAATGCTCGACGCATCCTGCCGTACTTGCCCAGAGGTTTCTCTCCCTCGTTCTCCAACTGAAGGTTCGGAATCTGATAATCTCCGGCCTGTCTGTAAGTCATCTCGCTCATAATCTGTACTCCTTTCGGTAGCTTTAATCTGCTCATGTTCTCCAATCGCTTTTTCGATTTCCTGAAACATCCTTGTGCTGATGGCATTCACCGCAGTACCAAGGGCATTTACCGTCTGTCTGGTGTTAAAATCAAACACCTTCTGGAAATCCTCATGCTCGAAGTAGTTGTCGGGACTTTCCACGAACCGGCAATACATCGTATAGGATACGCTGTTTGCCACCGCATTTTTGAAAGCTACTTCGATGTTGAGTTCATCATACTCCTCAAGGAAGCTGTTGGCAACGATGTCGAGGAACTGCTTTTTGTAATCGTCCCAATACTCAGCCGCCAGTGCGGATGCAATATCTTCAAGCTGTGCTTCCAGTACCCCGTCAGCGGCAACACCGAAGGTACGCTCCATCGCTTCCATGACATAGGAGCGGTTTTCAGGCGTCACCTCCCACGGTTTCAGTTCCGGGGAAGAACGGCGAACGCCGGTATCCGCCACATCAAACACATAGCGCAGATACGGTTTATCCCTGTTCATCACAAACAGAGCAATGCCGGTAGAGCCACGCTTTACATATCTGCGGTAATTTTCAGCGTTCCAGTCCTCATAGGGCTTGCAAAAGGTCGCATTGGGGCGCTGAGCATAAATCATCACCTGTTCCGGATAGGTGAACTCATAGTTGCGGGACATCGTTCTCAAAAACGAAGTCCAGTTATCTGTGTTCGAGGTGATTTTCCCAATCGTTTCTTTTGCTAATCCGGAATAAAATCGCTCTTTTGCGTTCATTGTATCCCTCCAATCCTATCAATCCGGATAAAGGTTCAGCTTCTCAAAGGCGGCATCGTCCATGGCTGAAACTTTACGGAGAACCGAGTCTGCCAAAGCAAAAAGCTCTGACTCGTCCTCCGAAAGCTGTTCCTTCATCAGTGTCAGTGCTTCACACAGCCCTGACCTTGTGCCAGGGCTGTAAAGCATCATCATGTTCCGCTCATCCTGTGTGAAATCCATCATTCAATCTCCCTTTCCGGGTGGCTCTTGGGCGGCTTATGGGAAACATCCGGCACGGGCTTTTCCTTTAACTGCTCCAACACCGAAGGACGTTCCTCTAATCCGGACGCTTTTCCGTTATTGATGATACCGTCAATCATCCCATAATCATCTTCCATTGCCATCTCTGCGTTTTTCAGGTAGTTTTCGGACTTCATAAAGTTTTCCAGCTTCTGAAACCCAACAGAATCTACATAGTGAAAGGATACCTCACCGACTACCTTTAAGGCTACGATGTCGCTGACCGACATACTGTGACCACGGAAATCATCCGGGTGGTCAATATTGAACTTTACATACAAATCTTCCAGCTGCCGATTCACATCCTCGGACATAGAAATGGAGCCATGATAGACCACCTCGTAACGGTCAATCTCAGGCTCCATTTCTTTCTTCTGAAGGTAGCTGTAATTTGCAAACATGAGCGGGATATTATCGTCTACATCTTCCCGCAGCTGAAGAATCGCATAGGAATCCGTGGGGCTTTCCAGAAAAGCAACCATTCTGTCATCCGGGGTGGTATTTCCGTGAACATCATCCCATTTTTCGTTTTTCATATCCGTGTCCTCCTTATCGTTCAGGCTCTTTGCGTTTGGGAGAGGGACTGGCAGGCGCAGCTTTTTCTGCGGCCTGTGCCAGTTTTTCCATGACCGACTCACGCTTCGGAGAGTCGAGCTTATCCAGCTGACTTTTCAGCACTTTGGCAACCTCAACCGCAGTTTCCTCACGGGCTTCTTCAATGGCTGTATTCAGGAACTCACGATACGGAGCCGTATTACCAGCGGCAAGATCTGCCTTGATTTCTTGGATATGCGCCTGCACATCATCGACCTGATCCATATATTCATAGGGGTCGAAGTTCTCTGCAAAACGGTCGAGCTTAAAAGCAAGCTCAGCGATAGGGTCATTGACCACCACCGCCTGTCTGCCGACTTCAAAAGCCTGCTCCATGACATCCTCATAGAACATTGCCCGCAGTTCCCGGCGCTCCAGCCCGAAGGATTCCAGAATATCCCGGCGGACTTCGAGCATGGACAGTTCAGGGTTATCAACCTGACCGCCATCAATCTCGTTGTAGTTTTCATCCAACAGGGTGTAGTCGTAACCATCTTCGCAGGTCTGCACCGCAAGGATTCTATCCTTTCCGACCTTCCATGCGGCTTCATCGCCCATAATCTCAGGCTCCGGCATATAGCTTGCGCCGTTGCGCTCCATAATTTCTGCAAACTGGCAGATATGAAACACATTGTATCCGATCTGCGTATGATACTCGTCAATGAAGGTGCAGGGCTTCACAACCATTTCATCCGGGTAGTGAATCTGCACACAGCTGCCATCGGGGATATGAAACAAATCCTTATAATGGCTGTCGATAAATCGGATTTCCTTACCATCCGGGTTGTACTCATTTGTCATTTGCGCTTTCCTCCATTTTCAAATTCCATACTGAACTTCGTTTTGCCATCATCTGATACCTCCATAAAGACGGTGGCATCAAAGGTGTTGCCCGTTCTTTCGGACTTGCAATTCTTGAGCTTTACCTTGCCGGAACCAAGCAATTTCTGCGCCGTGGCAGAAGTCATGCTCTTGCCGATGCTCGCAAAGTAGCGATTGTTTTTCCAGAGGGCAAATTTGCAAGCTCTGTTGGAACAGAAAAATGCCTTGGCTTTGTCCTCTACAGCACTGCCGCAGAGCGGGCATTTGCCGATAGAATTGGCTTCTTTCGACATCATAACCTCGGAATCACGGATTACTTCATAGTTCTGAATCAGACCGGCAATCACATCTTTGATCTCGTCCATAAAGTCCTCGCTGGCATATTCGCCTTTCTCAATGAGCAACAATTTTTCTTCCCAATCCGCCGTCATGGATGGGGACTGAATCTGTTCCGGCATGACTGTTACCAGAGCCGTACCCTTGTGGGTCGGAATCAGGTGTTTGGTTTTCTTATCACCCTTACGCTCCAGAAAACCGATGCGAACCAGCTTCTCAATGATACCGGCACGGGTCGCAGGCGTTCCCAAACCTTTGCGCTCCACCTCATCAGGCATTTCGTCCGCACCGGCAGTTTCCATAGCAGAAAGCAGAGTATCCTCGGTAAAGTGTTTAGGGGGAGATGTTTTCCCTTCCTTGATTTCCGTGCCGCTGACGGTCATTTCGTCACCAACGGAAACAGAAGGGAGTGTCTGCACGTTTTCGTCGGATTTTGTCGAATCATTTTTCTGAACCAGAGCTTTCCATCCATCCTGCACAACAGTTTTGCCTTTGGTGGAAAACACGGTACCGCCACAGTCCAGCTCAATAACTGTCTCTGCGTATCGGTGCGGATCGCCAACAGCTACGCACAACCGATTCGAGATCAGTTGCAAAATTGCAAGTTCACCCTTGGGAAGTTCGCTCAGATTGCATTTCTGCAATTCTCTGGTCGGAATGATGGCATGGTGATCTGTGACCTTTTTGTTATTCACAACCTGCTCTGCATGAACTGGTATGTTATCCACATCCTCCACGGGGAATGTGTGGAAAGCCAGCTTTACGAGGTCGGTCAGGCTATGTGCCATATCTTCCGTCAGAAACCTGCTGTCGGTACGGGGATAAGTGACCAGTTTCTTTTCATAGAGGTTCTGCGTGTAGTCCAAGGTCTGCTGTGCCGTGTAGCCAAGCACACGGTTGGCTTCTCTCTGTAAACTGGTCAGGTCATAGAGCGCAGGCGGCTTTTCTGTTTTCTCCTTACATTCAGCTTTCTGAACGATTGCCACCGAACAGCTTTGTTTGACAGCTTCGGCTGCTGCCTTGGTTTTGAAGCGTTCGCTTGCAGCCGTAAAACCATCCAATCCAATCTGAACTGTGTAGAACAGTTCAGGCTTGAATGCGGAAATGGCAGCTTCTCGCATAACAGCCATAGCAAGGGTAGGGGTCATAACACGACCAACATTCAGGGTCTGCCCGTAAAGGGTCGAAAAAAGTCGAGTAGCGTTAATACCAACAATCCAGTCGGCTCGTTCTCGACACAGTGCTGCTTCATACAAAGCATCATATTCCGTTCCAGACCTGAGATTTTCAAAGCCCTCCTTGATTGCTACATCTTCCATCGAGGAAATCCAAAGCCGCTCAAACGGCTTTCTGCACCCGGCTTTGTGGTACACCAACCGAAAGATCAGCTCGCCCTCACGACCGGCATCTGTTGCACACACAAGACTCGCAACATCTTCTCTGGCCATGAGCTTTTTCAGAATCCCAAACTGTTTTTTCGTACCGGCAGAACCTCATACTGCCAGTCCATCGGAAGATAGGAAGGTCTGCATAAGCCCATTTGCTGTACTTCGCATCATAGACTTCCGGCTGTGCCAGCTCCACCAAATGCCCTACACACCAGCTGACCACATATCCGTTTCCCTCTAAGTAGCCATCCTCACGCTTGGCAGCACCTAACACTTTGGCAATACTCTGTGCAACCGAAGGCTTTTCAGCCAAAACTAATTTCATTTGCATCTGCTCCTTTCACAAAAAAATAAGCAGCCACACACCGTAGTGCATGACTGCTATGTAAAAAGTTCGGAAAGGATTTTTGCAACCTGATACAATTTTCTGTTCTACAATCTCCGTCATAATAAAAATATCTCCATCATTTCAAAAGAGAATGACGGAGATATTTCACCTTGCTTATTCTTGTAGCAACCAATCGGCTATATCGTGAATTTCGATTCCTTCATAGCTATATTGGGGATGTTTGGTTCTGGCAATAATCATTTTCGGATAAGCGTCTCGAATCTGAAGCAGAGGAGAGCATTCTCTCTCAAATGTTTCCTGCCCGGAAATGTTGTCGCTGACCTGAATATAAATCTTTTCGCTACCTCTCTGAGCAACAAAGTCGATTTCCTTTTGATAGAGCTTGCCGACATAGACATCATATCCACGGCGAAGAAGCTCGATACAAACAACGTTTTCATATACTCTGCCATAGTCTATATTTCTGCTTCCCAGTATTGCATATCGAATACCGCTGTCACACAAATAGAACTTTTCAGAGCTTTCAAGGTATTTCTTACCTCGGATGTCATATCTCTTAATATCATAAAATACAAAAGCATTGCACAAATACTTAATGTACTTGCCGACGGTTACATGATTGGTTGGAGTCTCATTTGCTGTCAGTAGCTGACTGACCTTATTCGGAGAAGTCAGGTTGCTGATATTATCCATAAGGAACTCGCTCAGACGTTGTAAAACCAAAGTGTCCGGGAGAGTATATTTCTGTACCAAATCCCTTGTAACAATCGTTTCGTAGACCTCTTTGATATAGTTTGTTCTGTCTTTTTCGGTTCTATAAGCATAGGAACCTGCTAAACCGCCCTTGATAGCGTACTCATCAAAGAGCTTATCTTTGTCACTAATATCATCATAATACTGGCAATATTCCTGGAAGCTGAAAGGAAACACATGAATTTCAATATAGCGTCCGGTAAACAGAGTTGCCAGATCTGCACTCAACAGGAAAGCATTAGAGCCTGTTACATAGATGTCGTATTTTCCCTTAGAGTACAGGCTATTGATTGCCAACTCAAACTTGGGACACATCTGAACCTCGTCTACAAACAGGTAGTTCGTTTTTCCTTCCTGATAATGTTCTTCCACATAGGCGTGTAAGGCATGGTATTCCTTGATTTCTTCATACGCCAAATCCATGAAGTCGATGAAGATAATATTGATGTTTTCAAAATTGCTTTTCAGATACGCAATATACGCCTGCATCAATTTGGACTTACCAGATCGACGAATGCCCGTGATGATCTTGATGTCAGGAGTACCATTCAGTTCAATGATTCTATCGAGATATTTTGCTCTCGTGATTGTTTTCATATAGTCACCCGCTTTCAAAAATTGAAGTTTTTTCATTTCTCGAAACCGCTTCGCTGTACTTATTATACTGTCTGCTAATAGTATATGCAAGATGTCACTTTCAAAAACGCAAATTTTTTTATTTTTTGAAAGCGGAAACTATGTAAAGGCAACCCGAAGGCTGCCCCAGGCATCAAGCCTATCCTGTTTACACAGGTTCATTATCATCTTCATCGACGGAGCTATCTTCATCGTCGTCCTCAAACTCCGGATCGTACCCATAGTCCTCGTCATCGTCCACATAATCAGCATCTGGGTCAGGCTTTGCCGCTTCCTGTGCCTTCTTCTTTTCCTGGACTTTCTTAAATACGAAGAATCCACCACCACAGGCAAGCACAATCAGAGTAAGAATCGCCGGGAGCATATTTGTGGATTTCGGCTTTTCCTCCGGTGTCGGTTCTGTAATTTCAGGAACTGTTTCAACTACTTCCGGCTTTGTTTCCTCAACCGGCTTGGTGAACTCTGCAACTTCTTCCTCGTCCATCAGCTTGAGCAGGTCGGCTTCATCCACCTGATTCAGAAAATGCACGGTTTCCTCGCCTTATCATCACGGTCAATGATGATATAGAAGTAGTTTCCGTTTTTGGTTACAGCGGTAATGAACTGCTTTCCGCTTTTCGTAGGCGAGCCAGCGTCATCAACCAAAGTCAGATTGCCGTCGGGAGTAAGCGGTAGCATCGGCTCCTCCGGCTCTGTTTCGGGAACTTTTTCTTCGACCGCAGGTTCTTCAGTCGCTACGCTTTCATCTACATAGCAAATGCCGTTGTAGAAAACACGCCAAAACACATTGCACACGCCAGCAATGCGGCTCCAATTTTCTTAAATCTCATTCTGCGTTTCCTCCTCATTCATAGTATTGATCGTATCAGGCTTCGGAGCCATATCCGCAGCAAACATACGGAGCAGCTCGGAAAGCTGTTCGGGATTCAGGTTCGCAGCATGAACCATCTCATGGATTTCGGAATTTTCCTCCTCACGGTATCTGCGTTCCAGGTCTTTCACCTTAGCATCCCATTCTGCCCGTTTCTTACGGGCTTTTTCAAGGTCTGCACCTATTCTGTCTAACTTGGCACTCAATCGCCATCCCTCCTTTAGTTTCTGATTCTGCCGAAGCAGTAAAAATGCTGTTGCCAGTAATTCGATTCGATAGAAGCGTAGGAAATGGGGTTTCCGCAGTGGATCATCATACCATTGCCAACATAGATACCAACGTGTGATGCACCGGAGGTATCATAAGTGCCTTGGAAGAAAATCAAATCTCCCGGTTTGGCAGAGCTTTTCGGGATAATGTCGCATACGCCCATCAAACCGTTTGCGGTCAAACGACCAACACTCCAACCGTTTCCGCAGTGATTGATTACATAGGAAACAAATCCGGAGCAGTCAAAGGAGGTAGACGGGCTGCTGCCGCCCCACACATACGGGTATCCCAGATATTTTTCAGCTTCCCGAATCATATTGGCAAATCTTGTGTCTGTCAGCGCTTCGCCCGGAATATCATAATCGGTGTACTCGCCGCCAGGGGTGGCGTAAATGTCATTTCCGAAAATATCCGGTCTGTTGCCCCTTGTCTGAAGCAAAATTCTATATCGCTCCATATCATCTTCCGACAAGCCGGAATTTGAAATCACACTGTTCAAGCCCTTATTTCTGAGCTTCACATTCAGAATATAATATTCGTAATCTTCTTCCTCTGTTGTTGTCTCTCCCGTTTCGGGATCAGTAGAAGATGTTGTTCGTGTACGAATCTCTACTACTTCCGTCAGGGTCAGCTCATATTGTTGCTCAAATAGCCATTGCAGGGTAGCCTGCACCTCATCTCTGGTGTAATCCTCAAACTTCACCGTCAAATACGCCGCCAGCTCATAAGGATTGTGGTTGATTTCATCAAGGTCATACCGGTACTCGTCATATCCGCTATGAGTACGCTCGATATTATTGATTTTATTGCGGAGCGCAGCTTCCAAAGCCTTGTAATCATTGTCCGCACCAATAATATCTTCCTCTTTTGCAGTAAAAGAAGTTCCCAGAATGATCTGTGTGCCGCCTTGGAACATAGCCGAACAAGACGAGAACATCCCTGAGAGTATCATAAAAAGCAGTCCGGCAATCAAAACAAACAGAATCGTTTTAGAGTGTGTGGTGCAGAACTCCGTTACTCTTTCTGTGATGTTCTTGGCTCCCTGAGCTGCTTTGCCCGTTGCCTTGCCTGCACCCTTAGATGCAGAAGCCGTTGTCGAAGCGGTATTCTTACCGGCTTTGGCGGCAGCATATTCTTTCTTGATTGCCCTTTTCTGTTGCCAACGGGAAAAGGGATTGGAACCGGCATCGGGGTTGTCCTTTTTGAACTTCTCATACAGGGCATTTACATTTGCTTTATCTGACTTCTCAACCAGCTTTTCCGCCTTGTCGTAGGCTTTCAGCTTGTGACTGTAAACGGCATGATCGACGGTATAGACAGTGGATTCAACAGCCTTGGTCGTTTCCTGCACAGCCTGAACGCCGATATTATCATCCTCATATTCTGACACCGCCCGATGTGCTTTGGATGTGAGCGTGACTGCGGCACCACGGCTTGCCATGTGCTTTGCCACAGATGGGCGCTCGATTTCCGTAAACTCCGCTTTTTCAAAACGGAGCTTTGCTTTACGGGAACCGGCTGCATCTGTTTCCAGCTTTAGCTTCGGCTTTGCCTTTTTAGAAGCCAATTTGTCTGCCGCTTTTTCAGCCCTATCAACCGCCTTATCTGCACGGTCGGCAGCTTTCTTCACATGAGAATCTGCAAGGTCATCTTCGGTAAAACGGAGTCGTGTAGGTCTTTTCGCCATACATTACGCCTCCTTTTCCTGTGCCACCTCGTTTAACTTCGTGGTCATAATGCGATACAGTTCCAGATCTGTCGGGAATCGGTCAATGAACGGCAGAATCACATTGCCATAGAACAGAAGTCCTTCGCCCTCACCGGAGTTGGTTACATAGGACAGCTGATGCGGCGAAATGTTCAACCGCTGTGCCAGAATACTTCGGTCATCGCTTGCCTGATTCAGCATATAGATGAAATCAGAGTTTTCGAGGATGTTGGCAATCTCCGGGGAACGAAGCAGGTCTTTGACATTCTGAGTAATACCGGTCGGCAAGCCGCCCCATTTACGGAATCGCTTCCAGATTTCTACGGAATAGGTTGCCGTCTGTTCTTCCTTCAGAAGCAGATGGAACTCGTCAATATAATATCTGGTCGATTTACCGGCAGAACGGTTGGCAGTTACACGCCCCCAGACCTGATCCTGAACGATCAGCATACCGATTTTTTTCAGCTGATTGCCCAGCTCCTTAATGTCGAAGCACACCAGACGATTCTGAATATCCACATTGGTTCTGTTGTTAAACAGTTTCAGAGAACCCTTAACATAGATTTCCAAGGCGGTCGCTACATGGTGGGCTTCCTTTTCGTCCTGTTTCAGAAGGGCATCATACAAATCCTCAAGGATCGGCATATTCTCAGGGGCAGGATTGTCGAAATATCTCTGGTAAATCTGATGCACACAACGGTCGATAACCGTCTTTTCGATAGGCTGCAAGCCATCCTTACTGCCCATAATCAACTCACAGAGGGACAGGATAAAATCAGCTTTCAGTGCTACCGGGTTGTCATCCTCAGAGTAGTTCAGGTTGATGTCCATAGGGTTGATATAGTTGGTACTGGAGGAGCTGATTTTTACCACCTGACCATTGAACTTGTGAACCAGAGCCGCATATTCCGCTTCGGGGTCGCAGATGATAATATCGTCATCCGTAACCAGGAACGCATTGGTGATTTCACGCTTTGCGGAAAAGGATTTACCGGAACCGGGAGTACCCAGAATCAGTCCGTTGGGGTTCTTGAGCTTCTTTCTGTCCACCATGATAAGGTTGTTCGACAGAGCATTCAGCCCGTAATAGAGCGTTTCTCCACCATTCTGGAACAGCTCCTGCGTGGTGAAAGGCACAAAAATAGCCGTGGAACTGGTAGTCAGGCCACGACGAATCTCAATCAGGTTTTGTGCCAAAGGCAGGCTGCTCATCAGTCCGGATTCCTGCTGAAAATCCAAACGACGCAGATTGCAGTTATGCTTCTGGGCGATGCTCTGTGCCTGGAACACATTGTTCTCCAGTTCCTGCTCGGTGCGCCCGGTGTTCAGCACCAGAAATGTCACCATGAACATTCGCTCATTCTGGCTCTGCAATTCTTTCAGAAGTGACTTCGCATCTTTACCATAGGTAGCAAGGTCAGATGGGATAATGTCCATGTCATAGCCAGAACGCACAGCCTTTTTCTGTTCCTCGATTTTGGAACGGTCAAGCTCGGTGATGATTCTCTTGATGGTCTTAATCGCCGCAGTCTGGTCAACCGACTGGATGTGCATGGTCACGATCTGCGTGGATTCCATATCCAGAAAATCCGCCAGCATACGATCAGACAGGTCTGATGCCGTAATTGCCAGATAAGACATCGAACCGAAGATACTGCCCATCTGGAAGGTGCGGTTGGTCTTAAAGGCAAACGCCGTCGGAGCAATGAAGTCCTTTACGGACAGCCCGGATTCCACAAGATACTTCCAATCGAAGAAGAACTTATCATTATCACCCATGTGGAACATAGAGTGCATCAGATGCAGCCGCTCTTTGCCGTTCATGGTAGTGGCAATGACACCCAAACGCCGAAAGTTATTGAGCAGATCGTTTTCGATATGGTTGAGTCTCGGCTTTGCCTGCCGCATGGATTCGGCTTCAATGCCGAATGTCAGGTACTTGGTTTTGGTCAAGCCGTTGTTGCCCTGCGCCAACTGCTTTTTCAGCATCTGGCTATACTCGGCACGGACGGGATTGAAGCTGTCCTTCTTGAACGGGATACGGATACTCTTTTCAAAGCTTTCAGCATCGGTACTCAGGTTCATAAAGGAAAGCTCAAAGTGAATGGAGCTGTCAAAGAAATTCAGGAAACTGCACCACTCATCGAAGATGGCAGTCTTATCTTCCTGCTGTGCCAGCTGATAGTTGATGTCCTGAAACTGAATGGTCTTGGTGTAATAACTGTCAGTGACACGGCAGATGCCATCCGGGAACATTCTCTGAAAGGGAATGGACTGCTGTGCAGTCTGCGGAATACCGTTGTCCTTCTTTGCCCGTTCCACAACAGCTTTAATTTCTCGCTGCTGCTTCCGATTCAGATTTGCAGGCATTTTGATGTTTCTTGCCTGTGGCTTCTTTTTGAAAAACAATTCGTTCAACCTCCTTTTCCAGTTTGTACTGACGCATCAAAGCGTCATAATAGTTGTCCGTCTGATAAGGGCGAACCTTGGGACGAACGAATTTGGTCTGAATGAAGTGTTCTACAACCACTTCCAACGGCTGACTATCCTTTTCATACATTGCCAGAAAGAACAACGGTAACATGACGATCATCATGGACAGTGCTGCAAGGCTCACATTTCCGGTTGCTTTGACCAGAAAGAAAATCGGCACTCCGATGAGCGCCGCCGCACCAAAGCAAAGTAACTGCCGTTTCGTCAGATTGAAGAACACTTTTGTTTTTACCCTCGTCAGGTCACGAGGTACGGGAATATACGCTGCCAAACAATTTCCTCCTTCCCTTAGTGAGCGCTGAATACACCCTTCGCAAGCGAACCAGTCTTAAACAGGGTGAAGCACAAAAGGACGGTGTAGCCCATAACACCCCAGATAGAACCGATGATGTCATCACTGAATGCGATAGACTGAATCAGCACCGCATAAATGCCCACGCAGATCATAATCAGGAATCCCTGGAATCCGATTGCAAACAGCGAACGCAGATAATTCTGTCCGATATTGCTCTGTTCTCTGTTTCCAAAAGTGGAAAGCGGAATCGGGGCAAGGCTGACCATCAGATAAATTTCAATCATTCGACCGTAGACGATCACAAAGATGATGATTGCCAAAGCGGACATCGTGACCTGCACGATAAAGGATTGCAGGAACAAGCCGAGCAAAGGACCCAAATCCATTGCCATCAGCGTTTCTTCCATTGTTTCCAATGCCGAAGCATCTATGGCAGTATTTCCGGATATGATACCGGCGCTTGCGTTTATAACGTGCTGTGTCACATCAAACACAGCCATCGTGATATTGAATGTGTTTGTGATTAACATGACCGCAACAAAAGTCTTGAACACCCATTTGAAGAAGATCCAGGTTTCAAAATTTGCCAGATTGTTGTGGTCAATAATCATCTGAATTAGCTCATAACAGGCAATGAAGGTCAGAATCAAGCCTGCGATTGGGATAATCACTGACTCGGAGATGTTTCGTACCATGGCAAAGACACCCGGCGAAAAATTCGCCGGGGTCATGCCAACGGAGGTTGCTATCTCGCCAACCTGGTTGTTGACGGACTCAAACATCCCCGACAGATTTCCCATAATAGCTGAAACGAGCATTTCTTTCAGCCAGTCTGTGATCTGTTGGAGTATGCTGTCCAAAGGCGATTACCTCCTTGTTTTGTGATTAACCGAACAGTCCGGAGAGCAGAGGTACAAGGGTGGTGCCGATGAGGGCAACACCGCCGCCAGCCATGAGCTGCTTCATGCCCTGGGACTTTGCGCCGGGGTTATCGTTGCCGTAGCCCTCAAGCAGATTGATTGCACCCCAGATGCCAAGACCTGCGCCCAGAGCGATAACGAGAGTCTGAAGAACGGTTACTGCGCTATTGAAAAATGCCATAATATTTTCCTCCTAAAATTTGAAATTGTTTTGAGAATAGAAAAAGCCCTCCGTACTACCGGCATCAAAACCGGACGGAAGGCTTAGTTTACGAGAATCTTTTCAAGGAACTCCTCGACGGTTATCACGCCAAGTTTCTGTTCCATTCTGCTTCTTGCATATTCAGTTTCACAATCATATATATCACCACCACCTTTCATAAGAAACAGCCAATACATTGACTGCAACAAATCTTCACGAGAAGCACAGATTGTCGGTGAAAAAACGACAGGTGAAACCTTCAGAACCTCTGCGAGTTTCGCTGTGGTTTCTGCATTAGGGGTTCGAGCGTTTTTCTCATACTGAGCAATACGGACATCCGCTGTTTTCTCGGAATACCCCATCAGGAGTCCAAGCTCTTTCTGGGTAAGGCGGCGAAATCGTCTAACGAACTTCAATCGCTGCCCAATAGAGGTATCCGTGATCCACCAAGTCATTTTTTTTACACCTCGCTTTCTGCAAATTCTCGATATACAACCTCATTTTTTGCTCTGCGCTTGCCTACGGCTTCACTGGGAGCAAGGTCAGGGTAGGTTGCCTGCACTTTCTGTCTGCTTCTGCGGACAGTTTCAAACCCCGGAAAGCTGCGTCTATCCAGTTCCTTCAAAAACACAGGAACCGTCATGGCATGAATGTCGATGCCACGCAGACCGGAATAGTGTTCCAGTACCATCAGGTACAAATGATTGTCGGTATTTCTTGCCTTGTGGTCGTGTTCCAAGATGTTCTTAACCAGGGCAGATACCGTTTTCAGATTTTCCAAACAGAAACCTCCTTAATCCGCATCGACTACCACAAACTCATCACCTGCCTTGAGCTTCAACCTTCGACTCAGAAACTGCTCAATGTTGAACTCATTTCTCTTATCAAAGTCTGATGTGTACTTATAATTGGGGTGCTGCGTCAGATCGTACTTGTCAGAAAGAAACGGTCTGACACCACGCAACTGCAAAATACACTTGCTGCCATCCAGAACCGCAAGCTCATCTACGCTCGCAAGGTCTTTGCCTAACTTCTGATAATTCAAGCCGTAAGACGGGCTGTTACCTCTGGTGTTGGAGGTGTTGTAGGTGTCGATAGTTTCTTTTCCCAATGCCTGATTCAGTTCTTTGAGCGTGGTTGGCTCAGAACCACCCAGGAAAATTCGGGAATCCATGTTGCCGATGATGGTATCGGCATTGTCTTTATAAATGGCTTTCAGCTGTGATTGTGCCTGGAGAACAAGGCAAGCCGATATTTCACGGCTTCGGATTGTCGCTACCAGTTTTTCCAGATTGGGAATCTGACCGATGTTTGCCATCTCATCAATCAAGCAGCGCACATGAACCGGCAGTCTGCCGCCGTACACATCATCTGCTTTCTCGCACAACAAGTTGAACAGCTGTGTGTAAATCATGGAGATCAAAAAATTAAACGTCGCATCCGTATCTGACATAATCAGAAAGAGCGCCGTTTTCTTATCTCCGAGAGTATCCAACTGCAACTCGTCATAGGCAGTCACATCTCTGACCTCCTGAATATCAAAAGGAGCCAGACGAGCGCCGCAGGAAATCAAAATCGACTTAGCGGTCTTGCCAGAGACAAATTGTCAAGGACTTTTTAATCAAATTCACAAAAAATCTACAAAAAAGGTGCCAGAAGCACCGTATGGCTCCTGACACCTCGTTTGATAGATTACATTTTTCCGTTCAGCAGGTCTTTGCAGAGATACGCATAGTCTGGCAGCTGGTTGATATATGGCTCCCAGCGCCGCTTGATTTCGGCCAATTCCAGCGGATCGGCTGCTTCCAGTGCATGATCGTTGCCTGTCATATATAAAACATCCGTAGCAACATCATCCAAACACCTGCCGCAGAGATCGGCGGCAGATTCTATCCTGATACCGGTATCCACATAGACTGGATTGACGCCAATCGCCAGCCAGACATAGCCTACCTTGTCCGACCAGAGCAGTTCAAAATCAGGGCTTTGCCGCAGATGTTCCGCAAAGACCTCCTTTACTCGTTCAATTTCATGCTTCTCTTTTTCTGTGTAAAGCATTTTCGTGTCCTCCTTGACAAAAATTTTGGTGCGTACCATCATCAGTTTAGCACAAGGCGGCTTCGTTTATCAGTCTGTCACATCTGCTGAATTTCATTTTTGAGCATACGCTTGATTTTATCGCTCATGGTTTCTGTGCTGGTATTGCTGAAATGGACATGAACCTTGTAGGTTGTCTTGCCGATTTTCTTTACCATCGCCGGCGTGTTTTCCGGCGCTCTGGACGCAGTAACGGCGTCTGCCACCTGCATAGTACGGGGTTCTTTGTTCATGGCGCTCCTTTCTCCGAACGGGTCTGTGCCGCCCGGTAAAAAATCAGTCGTGCTTACTGTTTACAATGTCTTTTGCTGTCTGTCGGGTAGCACCGGCATTTTCTTCCCGGAAATTCTTCCCGTCAAAGAGGATCGGCGCACACCGTTCCAAAATACGGTCATAGATACGGGCGTGGGCCAGATCAGGCGGATTCTTCAGCTCGGACAGTTTCAAGTTTGTTGTGATAATCATAGGTCTGCGGCTGCGGTAGCGGCTGTCAATGACGAAAAACATCTGCTCCATGGCATATTCGGTACTGCGCTCTACACCCAGATCGTCAATGATAAGCAGGTCATACTCGTCAAAGCTGGCAATAAACTCTGACCTGTCCTCAGAGAACATCCCGGTCAGGCGGTTCAGAATGGTGGGGAAGTTCGTCATCAGCACCGGCACATCCCGGTCAAGCAGGGCGTTGGCAATACAACCGGCGAAAAAGGACTTGCCGGTTCCCACATCCCCGAACAACAGCAGGCCGGTGTTGTTTTTATATGCCTCCTTCCAGTTCTCCACATAGGCGCGGGCCTTGTCCATCAATGGGTTTTGGCCGTTGTCGTTGGCAAAGGTGTAGTCGTACAGATAGCGGTCTTGCAGGCCCTGGGCCTTCCGGCGTTTGATACGCTCCATGCGGCGCTGCCGTTCTTCAGCAGCCTTGCGCTGCTCCTCAGCCTCCCGCTGGCACTGGCAGATGCAGCGCGGCATAAAGTAGCCGGATTTCCCAAAGCATGGCACAACGGTCTGCCTCTGGCCGCCGCATTTCTTACAGTGAATGAGGCCGTCTGCCGGGTCTATGTACTCGTCCCCGGGCAGTTCCACACCGGCGGCTGCCTTGTCGATCAGCGCCCGGATTTCTGCGGTAATCTCAATCATACGGTTTCATCCTCCTTTACGCTGTAATCCCGGTTGCGGGTGGGCGGGGCTGCTTTCTTCGCATCCTCACCGGCCCAGCGCCGGATGGTGGCAGCATGGCTCTGATACCGCTTGCCGGTAGAAGCCATGTACTCGGACAGCTTTTCGATGTACTGGCCCCATACAGTGGGAAAGCTGGCCTGTAAGTCTGCCAGTTCCCCGTCCGTCAGGAAAACATTCTGGTAACGGCCATAGGCGTGGGCGGGGTGTCCCTTCTCTATCTCTCTCTTTATCTCTATCTCTTTCTCTAACTCTATCTCTATCTCTGGTGGACGAATGTCGGACAAATGTCCGCCGTTTGTCCGGGGCGCAGAAAGAGCCTTATTTTGGAGCCTCGCAGCCCGCTTTCGCTCAGCTCGGTAGAGGACTGGCCGATTAAAAGTTCGATGTTGCTCATGTAGAATGTGCCGCTGTCCAGTACTTCCACAAGGCCCAGCTTCAAAAAGATCTGCAAGGCTCTCTCCACAGTGCCGATCTGCTGGCGGGTGATGGTGGCGATCATCTGCGCCGTGTAAGGGATGTCCTCGTCAAGCTGGAGCCGCCCGCCATGTTTCAGCGATTTCAGATACAGCTTGAGCAGAATGTTGGAATACAGCACACCATCCTGCATACTTTCCAGCAGCACGATGGAATCATCGTCAAAATAGTTTTCTTTGAGTTTCAGGTAATAATATTTTCGGTTGTCTGACATAGGGTTCCTCCTTGGGGTTTCTCTTGGGATTCTGTACGCATTTTAAGGCCGTTTTAGGGGTCGGAGGATAAATCTATCAGCCTGCCTTTGACACCCTCGAAAAAATCCTTGATTTACAAGGGTTTTTCAGCCCCTAAAGCGTGACATTTCTCCCGTTGTTTCCGCTTGCGCTTTGCGGCGTTGATCCGCTTCATGCGTGCGGCACATTCCGGGCAGTATTTGGCCCGGTTGGAACCGGGGGTAAACAGCGCCCCGCATACGGCGCATTTCTTCGCATTCATCCGGTGGAACAGCGCCGTTTCCAGTTCCTTATCCTGCAGCAATACCGCCGTCCGAAACCACCTGCACAACAGGGAATAGGAAATGGACTGGACACAGACACATTTCTCCCCATCGTCCAGGGCGATACAGTTTCCGTCGATGTAGTTACAGCACTCATGCACCAGCCTCCGCACTCTGCGGTACTGGCGGTAATCCATGACGGGGATAGGTTCAGACTTGTTGTTCTTCATAAATGATTTCTTTCATAAAGCAGGTATCCTCCTTGAATGAATTTATTGTTAAATATTCGTGCAAAGCATTGTTTTCTTCGTGCAAATGGCATATACTATAATTGCCAGCAGAAAGGGGTTGATCGTATGGCTGGAAATACCACAAACATCAGTATCCGCATGGACGCAGATTTGAAAGCGCAAGCGGACGCACTGTTTACTGAACTTGGCATGAACCTGACTACGGCGTTTAACATCTTTGTGCGCCAGTCGCTTCGTGAAGGCGGCATTCCCTTTGAGGTAAGGCTGGAACAGCCGAACAAAGAAACGGTTGCTGCCATGCTGGAAGCGGAAAGGATTGCAAAAGACCCGTCTGTAAAGGGTTACAATGACCTTGACGAGTTGTTTGCTGACCTGAAAAGATGAAAGAAACCAAATATACCGTCAAGTACACGACCAGTTTCAAAAAGGACTACAAACGAGCCATAAAGCGTGGCTTGAAGATTGAGCTGCTGGAGCAGGTCGTAGCATTGCTGGCAATGGGCGAACCGCTGCCGGATAAGAACCGTGACCATGACCTGTCCGGCGATTGGGCAGGCCATCGGGAATGTCATATTCTCCCGGACTGGCTGCTTGTCTACCGCATAGAGGATGATGTTCTGGTGCTGACGCTGGCCCGCACCGGCACACACAGCGACTTGTTCGGCAAATAAACATTCTGCCGCCGTATGGGGAAACCTGTACGGCGGTTTTTCTGTATGCAAAAGGGTGTCGTGAAACGCGACGCACTTGACAGGGGTACGCCAAAATGCAGTATCCTTTACCGCTCCGGCTCCTGATCGTGAGACTTGTTCCGTTCCTGCCGGGACAGCTGCTCGGCGGTTTTGCGGAGCCGTTCCACTGCTTTCAAATCCTCCCGCATGGATTTCATGGCAAGCGTGTCCGTCTGCTTTCCGGCGGTCAGCTGGTCGATTTCCCGCTGCCATGCCTTCGGGGTGATTCCCTCGCCGCTGTCTTTCAAGTCTTTCAGATACCGGACTGCTGCGTCATACAGGATCAGTTCCCGGCTGTGGCACTGCTCAAACTGTTCCCGCTTTTCCGGCTTTACTTTGGCAAGCTGTTTGTGGATGGACTTGTACTGGTTGTACTGTTCCCACATCTCCCCGCGTTCGGTAAGAATGGCGATCCGGCGCTCAGCCTTGACGATCTTTCCCCGCAGGTCATAGTAACGGCTGTTCATATCAGCGATTTTTTCATGGAGCTGCTGCATAGACTGGATGCCGTTTGCCTGTAAAAAGCTGAATAGTGCAGCGCTTTCCTGCAAAGCCCGGATTTTTCCGGTGCGGGTGCGGGGAGCGTTCAGCTGCTGCTGGGCCTCCCACAAAGCGGTCAAGCTGCTTTGCTGTGTTTGTGGTTTTTCCGCTTCGTCTTTCGACCAGCGATAAAGGCGGGTAATGCGGGCTTTAATTTCTTTCAGCAGTTTGTTGTCAGCGGCGATCTGCCGGTTTACTTCCCCCTTGTCGGTGCGGATACCGCGCTTTTCCATTTGACTGGCAGCTGGCCCCAGATGGACAGAGGGAATTTTATCAATGCCCTGCCGCTTGTAGCTGCGGTGGTCTACCAGGGCGGGCTGACCGGCAGCCTCCAATGCCCGGTTGGTGCAGGCCGCCCACGCTGCCCTCCAAATCTCCACATTCCCTTTATCGTTCCAGTTGGTCGTATCCTCCCGATGATTTTTCCAGCCGCCTCTCCCATCCGGGATGCGCTGTCCGTTCTCGTCCAGATCGTATGCCTTGCGGCACTTTGCGCCCCACTGTCCGTTTTCTTTGAGAGGCCGGAGCGTCAGCATGATATGAACATGAGGGTTGCCGGTTCCCTTGTCATGGATAGCAAAGTCGGCACACATTCCTTTGTCTACAAAGTTGTCCTTCACATAGGCACGCACAAGGGCAAGCTGTTGTTGGCCGGACAGTTCACGGGGCAAAGCTGCCTCAATCTCGCGGGCAAGCTGGCTATCCCTTGCTTTCTCAATTTGCTCCACGCTGTTCCAGAGGATAGAACGGTCTGCAAACTCCGGCGGGGCATGGGCAGGCAGCATGATCTCCTCATGGACAATGCCGCCTTTCCGGGTGTAGTCGTGGGTCATTCCATCCCATTCATTTGTCAGCTTGGTTCCGCTGCGGTAAGCAGCTGCGGCAACGGCAGAACGGCCTGCGCTGCGCTTGATGATACTGACCGGGATATGACAGAAATCTATGGAGAACACCTCCTTTCAGTGAGGGGATAACAGGCTCTGTGGAGCCGGACAAACGCAAAGCGGGTGTTTGGCTGCGCAGAGCGCACAAGGGGTTTGGGGAGCGTAGCTCATCGCGGACGAAGTACGCAACGCCCCCGGCAGCGCACAGCACCGGCAACGGTGTATAAGTGCGCCCTTGTAACAAGGGACTTATGGCGTATCCCCGGATTTTGACAGGTTTGCAGTCAATTCCGCAGCCCCCGGAAGATGGGACAGGGCAATCAAAAATGCTTTGACCTCTGCGCCGGAAAGGTCGGGAGCCAACGGGAAAATCCCCTCCAAAATGGCTCCGCGCTCAATCAGGCGGCGGGTGCGAACCCTGCGTTCTTCGTTCCGCTGCTTGTTCTCCAAAATCTTCTTTCGGTTTTCAAGCTGCCGGATCTCCTTCAGGACTTTCTCCCGTTCTTCTTTTTGGGGGTGGGCTGTAATTTTTTCGTTCATGTCATGCACCTCTTTTCTTGGGAAACGCTCATAGATTGACCGTCCATTTCTGACGCGCAAAGTACCGGCGCAGCCTCCGCAGTGCAGCGTGGATGGATTTTCCCGCCTGCGATGGTGTGATACCCTCCATTGCGGCAATGTCTTTCACTTTCATACCCAATATATAGCGGGCGTGGACACGGCGAGCCTGTATGGGGGACAGGGAAGAAATGGCTTCGTACAATCGCTGTATCAGTTCTTCGTATTCGGCTAATTCCTCTTTTTCTATCAGATGATCCTCCGGCGATGGCTGCGCCCAGCCGATAGCGGCATTTTCGATTCCGTCGTTACAATCGAGGGAGTAAAACGCCTTATACCGGAACATCTTGCGTTCTCTGGCGGCCTCGGCTCTCTTATCCAGAAGAAACGCTTCGACGATCTCATCGGACACCTCCACAAAAATGTCCTCTTTGCAAAATGGATAATATTGTTTGAGATTGATGGTCTGCATAGGCACGCCTCACTCTGTTTGGAAAAGGCCATTATAGCAACGGCGCATATTCCGCAGACCCCGGCGGATGGCAACGCTGACCTTGCTGCTGTGGACGCCCTCTCTCCGGGCGATTTCCAGCTGCTTGATACCGGCAATGTAGTAGGCGTGAACACGGCGGGCCTGTGTCGGAGTGGCATGAGCCAGAGCCACCGGCAGAGCTGCAATCAGGTGCAGGCGGGTGGTCATTTCTTCTCGTTCCAGCAAAATATCTTCCGGCGATCTGCTGTGTTCCAGCGCGTAATTTTCCAGCCAGCTGTATGCGTTCAGAGAGTAGTAGGCGCGGTGGTAGACTTTCCGGCGCTCATAGTTCTCCATCTCCCGCTGGGCCTGATACATCGCTGTCCATACCTCGTCCGTAACATCCACAAACTCGTCATGCCGGTAGTGGGGATACATCCACCGCAGATTGATTGTTTTCATAGGCTTACCTCCTGAAAATCGGAAAGGCGGGCAGCTCGTCCGCTGTCCGCCCCTCGCTGAGATAAGGGAAATGATCCCTTTCACTTGGTAGCCAGAAAACAGGTCATTCGTTAAGCCTGTTCTCAAAGAAATTTATAAATTTTTTTCTGACCGCCTCCACACTTTGATACACAGCCACTTTGGAGCAGCCGCACAGCACACCGATCTCTGCAAGGCTCAGTCCCTCAAGCGCATAGAGCAGGAACCGGCGGCGCTGGGCCTCAGTACAGGTGTCCAGAACAGCCATCAGCTCATGCAGCGTTTCCATGTGGCAAAGATATTCTTCCGGCGTTTCTCCGTAGGCTCCTACGCCCTCGGTGGTAATGATGTACTCGTCAAACTCCCGGCCATCCCAATGCCGCCGCTGTTCATGAAACAGGTTCTCCGTTTTGTGATCGGCTCGGTCAAGAAATTCATAGACTTCCAGCGTGACCTCCACGGCCACAGCTTGTCCGTTATAATTGATGGTAACTTCCATCTGCCTTTCCTCCATTCAGATTTTTTTGGTAAATCTGAATGGGGCGGCGGAGAACGGCACCGGGGATAAAGTTCGGGCCATGCTGACCCGATGTTCCGGCTCCACAGGGACAAAAAAGCGCCCGGACGGCATAAAGCCATACGAGCGTAATAGAGTATATTTTGCTGTTTAGTTACATGGTATAGTGCATACTTCTGACCGCATTGCTCCGCTGCTGGGAACAGGCTTTTTTTAGCTGGTGCAGATCATGGGTACTGTGTAAAAAGGCAAAAATAGACACGGCGGCAATCCTCCTATGTGCCGCCGTGGATTTACACGGTGTTAGGTCGTCGTTAGATTGGGATAGACGAAAAGAAACGGCGGCTCTGATCTTCTCAAAGCCGCCGCTTCATAGGCGCGTGGAAATGTGTCTGCTGTACGACGGCTTTTTTCTTTTGCCGTCGTGCGGCAGAATGTTATTCAATATTCAATTCAATGTTTCCAGTAAAGTCCTCACACTCAATGCCGATATAATTTCCACCATCAGGAAGTGTAATTGTGTCACTATAAGTTCCGGTTGTTTCAATCAAAGTGACTGCTTCATCCGATCCAGAAATCCAAAATACTTTTGCAGTACCTTCCGTAACCTCCAAAGTGCAGTCAATAGACAGCTCCTTACCGGCTTCTCTTTTTATGGAAGTTCCTCCGAACAAATACTCTGTATCTGAAAAATTCTCATAATCAGCCGTATAAGTTCCCGTATAATCATCGATCCCTTTTTCTTTTGTTCCTTCCAAAGATAACTTTCCTGTAAGCTCTATGGTTCCAGCTGACTGAACGATATTATTATAATGATCGAGAATTTCATCTTTTGAACAGCCAGAAAGCATAAAACTTCCAAAAAGAACAAATGCCAATGCTAAAACTGTTTTCTTCATAAAATCATCACCAGCCTTTCTTTGGTGCTACCTTTTTGGCCTTTTTCTTTGTTTGGGTTGCTTCTCGCTCTTTCATGCACAAAATCAAGATGGCAGAAATAACAACAGCAAGCACAAGACTGCAAGAACAGGTTCCGATATTCCAGTTGACTGCGGTATCATAGCTACGGTAGCCTACCATTCCGAGACTTGCGGTAATCGGATAAAGGTTTGCTAATGTCATATTTCCTGCGGCAAACATCCCTCCATATCCATAGACAAAAGCAATGATTACACCGACTAAAAAGCTGCCCGCCCTCCGACAAGTAAGAGCGATAATCGGCAGAACCGCAAGATATAAAAAGAAATTAACCGCGGTAATCTGCAAGGTTGCTTTTAGTGCTAAGGAAATTTCAAAGCCGGGAAATCCCACAATCATTTCTGCTATGATTGTAAACAGGCTGCATATCAGCCCGAAAATAATAGACAATACGCCGCACACAATCAATTTCCCGGTCAGCAGTTTCTTAAAAGAGATCGGCACAGTCAGAATATTTTTCAATGTGTCATCCGTCTGCTCACGAGAAATCATATATCCAGCAATTAGGCTGATACACATCGGAAAAATCATGGACATATTGTTTTTGATGACCTGTTCTGTAAGATAGGCGAAATCCCAAACGGAACCATCATTCGCCATAGAGGTAAACAAGGTCAGCAAGACGGATAGGAGCATGAGCGCAACACCCGCCCAAAGGATATGATACCTTTTCAATTTATAAAATTCTGTTTTTACAATGCGAACCATGTTTATTCCCCCCTCTGCTTATATAATCTGTCAATCAGTAAGAACGAAACTAATGCCATGATCCCAAGAATGAATACAACTTGAAATGTTGAAGGAATTAGCCCTGTCATTTGCTCCAAGTCCATTTTTATTCCATGAGCCGCCATATCTCCTGCACTCCAAAATGTAGTCAGTGGCGTGGGCAGAAGCCATAACATGGTTTTAGGCAGTGTGTCAAACAATGCCGTAGCACTCATGTTCAGAACGCTGTAAAAGACACACAGCAAAATGGAAAAAACATAGGTCTTACTGAAAAAGACAACAAGAACAATCAACGGGAGTGTTCCTGCCGTAATGAAAATTCCTGTTTCAACTGCTAAAAACAATTTATAGCCTGTTCCATAAACTTCTAATGTTCCAAATCCGCAAAGAATTGTTGCAATGGTAGAAGCCACACAAAAAACAATTCCAAAGAGAAACAGGACAACAATTTTTGCAAGCACCATTTGCGTGCTGGTTACGGGAATTGTACGCAGATTTTTGAATGTGTCGTTGTCGCGTTCCATAAAAAACAGGATAGCGGCAATCACACCGATAATGCAGGGCAATAAAAACTGGATACCATATCCTAACACCATGTTAAATAGTCCGTCGAAAGCATCTGCCTGATCCGTATATCGCTCCATCATAGAGGGCGTTGTCATCAGATAAGTCAGCGGGATTGGAAACAGAAAAGCAGCCAGAATAATCAGCGGAATAAATTTCTTCCGTTTCAATTTCAAAAATTCGCATTTGATTAGTTTAAGCAATTCCTTCGCCCCCTGTCACACGCTTGAAGTAATCTTCAAGACTTTCTTCACAAGTATGCGCCTCCGATACCTCCAATCCATTTTCTACAAAGGCAGTTACAATTTTCCCCACAGGCAGATCAAGGTTGTGCAGGCGCAGATTGTGGTCGTCCTGTATAGAGAAATGGTTTTCATGGAAATTGCGTTCCAAAATTCTTGCCGCCTGTGCAGTATCAGAGAGCGTAAACCGGATATGTTTACTGCTTTTTTGCTCCAGCTCAGCAAGGCTTTCTTCTTCCAGCAATGCACCGTGGTCAATAATTCCAATATCGTCAGCCAGCAAGGAAATCTCCGAAAGAATGTGACTGGAGATTAAAATGGTTTTTCCTCTTGTGTCGCAAAGCTCACGGATAAAGGATCGCACTTCTGCAATACCGATGGGATCGAGACCGTTGATCGGCTCATCCAAAATCAAAAGCTCCGGATCGTGCATGACTGCAAGGGCAATCGCCAACCGCTGCTTCATGCCAAGAGAGTATTGCGAAAACAGCTTTTTATCCTTATAAGGTAGCCCGACCAAATCCAGAGCGTCTTTGATGGCATGATTGTTTGGTACTCCACGCAGGGTAGCAAAGATACGCAGGTTCTCCGTACCGGTCAGATTGGGATAAAAACCAGGGGACTCAATCAAACTGCCAATGCGGGGCAGCAATTTCTTTTCATTTCCTTGCAAAGACTTTCCCCAGATTTTGACCTCACCGGAAGTAGGCTTCGTTAAACCCAACAGCATTTTCATAGTTGTGGTTTTTCCGGCTCCGTTTCTACCCAACAGACCATAAATTCTCCCACGCTTGACATGGATATTTAAGTCAGCCACACTCTTTTGTGAGCCGTATTGCTTTGTCAGATTTTTTGTTTCAATGATATAATTTGTATCCATATTCAAAACCTCCTGTTCTGTAAGGTATTCTATCATGCCAACCTTGCATTAACCTTGCCGCAACCTTGCATTAACCTTGCAATTTGAAATCCAGTAAAATGACAAAGGCTCCCGCCATAAAGACGGGAACCCGCTTAACTCTCCAAAGGAAAAAGCAACATAAATTCAGTTCCTTTTCCCGGCAAACTTTCAACTGTTATACTTCCACCCATCTTTTCTACAAGCTGATGGACAATAGAAAGACCAAGTCCGCTGCCTTTTTCAGAGCGTCCTTTATCACACTTATAAAGCCGTTCAAATATGTGTTTCAAATCTTCTTTCTCAATTCCCACTCCATTATCCGCCAGCAGCAGCTCCATGTTATTTTCCTTCTTCGATAGGGAAATTTTGATTTTGTCCGCATGGCTGTGAGCGATTACATTTTGAATAAGGTTATTGATGATCCTCATATAGCTATCCATATCCAATCTTACCCGGACAGGCTGTTCAGGAATATCAATGTCATAATCAACCTGTTTATCCTCAAAAATCGGTATCCAGTCGATCAGAATATTTCTTGTCAGCTCTGCAACCTCAACGCTCTGGATCTCCAAAGCAAACTCGTTTGAATTTAACTTGAACCAGTCAAAGAGTACATCAATGTATTCTTTCAGATCATGGGCTTTCCGACGGGCGGTTTCAATATAATCATCCCGGTCTTTTCCTGTGACCAGTCCTTTGTGTGTAGCGTCAAGATACCCAAGCAGAGTAGTAAGGGGCGTTCGCACGTCATGGGAAAGGCTCGTCATAAGCTGGCGGTTGGTTTCTTCTGTCTGCCGTACAGTTGAAAGTCTGCTTTCATAGGCCACAACGATCTCATTGATTTCATAGGCAAGAGGTGCTGTCAGTTCATTTGTTGCAGATAGAATACGCCGGTTGCCATTTCCGTTTTTCACATCAACCAGCACATCGGTCATTTCTGCTATTTGTTTTTTTACACGCCGAACGAGAACGATGGAAGTCAATACAGCCACAACAGCAATCACAATGGACAAGAATACGATAATTTCCATGCTGACTACACCTCCTTATTAAACCGGTAGCCAATCCCTTTGACCGTTTGTATATACTTTGGGCTTGAAGGATTGACTTCTAATTTTTTACGAAGCCGACTGATGATCGCCATAATGTTACTGTCATCATAGAAATATTCTTCGCCCCATACTTCCTCATAAATCTGCTGTTTGGTCAAAATTTTCCCTTGATGTTTTGCACAGTACAGGAGCAAATCAAATTCCTTTGGGGGCAGTTCAAAAATGCCATTTTCCGTCGTAACAGAACGATTTTCAAGGTCAATTTGCAATCCATCAAAATCCAGTTTTTGCACAGCTCCGGCTTGATGATTAAAACGGGTGTAGCGGCGAATAAGGGACGCAATACGGGCAATCAGTTCGTCCATATCAAACGGTTTTGTCAGATAATCGTCCGCCCCGGCTCGTAAGCCCCGTACTTTAGAAATGCTGTCATTTTTAGATGTGAACATCAAAATCGGCAGACTGTTCTCTTTGCGGATTTCTTCCAGCGTTTCAAAGCCATCCATACCAGGCATCATCACATCCAGCACCACAAGCTGATACTCTTGCTCTCTTAATTTTTGTAAGCCCTCTTTTCCGGTATTACAAAAATCAGCTTCTATGTTTTCTGCTTGTACGCTACGTTTAATCAAAGCGCACAGTTCTCTGTCATCATCTATAATCAGGATTTTATTCATGGTGCAACCCCTTCCCTTGTTTTGTCCTTCCGTCAATCGGCTTTTCTGCGTTCTTTGGGATCAGCCAAACACCAGCCATCTTTACAGCGCCGGGGATACGCCCAGCAGCGCAATAGTAATTTACTCTACGAGGTGTCACGCCCCATTTCTCGGCGGCCTCTTTCAATGTCATATAGTCCATTTCGCACCTCCATAGGATATATTATAGTTCTCTTTCTCGAACAATGCAAGAAACGAAATATGAATTATAAACTTCAACTAACCTGCATATAGCAACATTCCACGGGCAAAGTATGAATTATACAATGTAACCGGGTGATGTTATATGGCGAAAGTTGAAGATTGTCCCGGTTTTGAAACCTTCGGCGCAGATGTCAAAGCCGCACGAGAGGCAAAGCGTCTGGCACGAAAAACATTGGCAGAAATGGTTGGGATTGAATGGCGGTATCTTGCCAACATTGAGAATCAAGGTGCGATTCCGAGCCTGCCTGTGATGATCCAGTTGATTAAGATCTGCGGACTTCCTGTGGAACGGTATTTTAACCCGGAGATCATGCGGGAAGAAAGCGAACAGCGGCAACGGGTCAGCCACAAGCTGAAGCTTTGCCCTGAAGAATACCTGCCGATTATCGAAGGTGCCATAGACGGGGCGCTCAAAATGGAATACACTGCGAAGCAGAAGGAGGACGCATAATCGCGGCCTCCTTCTGGCGTTTCTATATCAAGTTTCCCGGCACTTTTCCCAAAGTTCCCGGCACCTCTGCTGGATTTCTCCGGTTTCTGTCACAGTCAGCTCGCGGTCATTTCCGGTAATCTTATCTTCCAGAAAGTTGGCGTATGTACCCAACAAAGCGTTCCGTAAATCCTCCGGAGTTTTCTGTATTTCGGCGCTGTACCAGTCATTCCGGTGAGGTTCCCATGCCATCAATGTATAACCGTGGCTGGTCTGCACCACCTCATACAGAGGATCATCATCCAGATATGCCTGAAACACTTTCAAAACCTTTTCAAAGGTCAGCATTTCCCGCACCTCCCATTCAGCTGCAAATCAGTTCCCTGATTAAAATTTCCTCAATCTGTGCCGTTAATGTGTTCATCAGCCCCACCCAACGCATAGGATCACAGGCTTTCAGTTCCTCCGTGACACCCGCAGCCTCCATCATGTGAGGTAACATGGTGTCCATACGCTCCTGCGCTGTCCGGTCAATCTCTAACAGGTGTGGATACAACTTCTCGCTCATCAGCAGTTGGTTGTAGAGAATAGGACGATGTTCCTTCAGGTAGGATTTTCGCATCCTGCCGTACTTGCCGATAGAAGTTTCCGGCTGTTCAGAAAGTTTTAGGTTGGGTATATCATAATCTCCACAACGAATGTAAGTCAACTTATTCATATTCATGCTCCTTTGCTCCGTGATGGTTAAACCGCTGCGCTGGCTGCTATGCTGCCTTTGCGCGGTTCTTCTTTAGGCAGCTGGCTAACAGTAGAATAAACGCCTTTTTTCATGTCCTCAGCCCGGATCAGGGATTTCTTAGCGTCCATTTCCGCTTTTTTCTTCGCCTTGATTTTGTCCTCATATCGTTTTTGTGCACCGCTGGCTTTCCGCTTCAAATAGTTCTGATGAAGCCTGTCCTTGCGTTCTTCTTTTTTCCGCAGTTCTTCCTGTTCCTCCGGGGTTAAAGGAACCGGCTGTAAGGATGGTGGGATATAGCGTCCTAGAAAATTGAAGTAGATTTCAATTTCCTGCGTGGTGTCCTGACTGCCTTTTCGGGCGCGTTCATGGACAAGGATTTTCTCTACAAACTCGTTGAGCATGGTGTTGGTCAGCGTGTCAAAATTTTCGTACTTATCAATCAGGGCTATAAATTTCTCTGCTGATTTCTGGCTCTGTTCGTAACCGGTAACAGCCTTATCCAGCTCCGCAATTTCAATCTCAAGTGCGTCCTGCTCTTTGGCATACTGTGCATCAAGCGCCCTATATCGTGCATCCGGCAGTTTGCCGAGGGCGTTGTCCTCATAGATTTTGCAAATCAGTTTTTCCAGTTCTCCGGCTCTCTTTTGAGCAGCGGCCAGACGCCTGCGATTTTTCGATATATCGGCACTCTGTTGGGCAACCTGCGTTTCCTGAACGGTGTGAATAAATTCCGTCCGGTCATTTCTGGAATATTCAGCGATAGCCCGGAGCGTGTCAGAAACCAATGTCAGAACAGCACTCTCATTGATACGGTGTTGTGTAGGGCATAGTGTCCCACACGGAACTTTGGTATAATTGGAACAGGTATATTGAGAAATCCGCTTGCCATTGTTGGTGCGGTGGACATACATCTTGCCGCCGCAATCGGCACAATAGAGTAAGCCTGTGAGGGGAGCTGCTTCGCCCCAGCCGTTTGGATAGCGCCGTACATTGTTGCGGATTTTCTGCACCAAATCAAAGGTCTGCTGGTCAATAATGGCTTCATGGGTATTTTCAAAGATTGTCCACTCGTCCTCAGAAACATAGTGGCTTTTCTTGTCCTTAAAGTGCTTGCGGGTCTTGAAATTGATGGTGTGCCCTAAATACTCTCGCTTTTTCAAAATGTTCACGATGGTAGATGATCCCCATCCATAGGGGTCTTTGACCGGCTTTGAACGGTTCACACCCTCGTTGAAGCGGGCAAGGTGTACGACGGGAATTTCAATCCGATCTGCGGATAATTTGCAGGCAATCTGATAAGGCCCATATCCCTCCAGCGTGAGGGAGAAGATACGGCGTACCACTTCGGCGGCTTCCTCATCTACCAGCCAATGCTCCCGTTTTTCGTCCCATAAGTAGCCGTAAATCACAGTGCCGGTCAGGTGCTTGCCGCTCATACCTTTTGACTTAAACACAGAACGGATTTTCCTGCTGGTATCACGGGCGTAAAATTCATTCATGATGTTGCGGAATGGGGTAAAATCGTCATCGCCTTTCAGACTGTCCACACCGTCGTTGATGGCGATCAGACGAACACCGCGTTGCCGCAAAACCTCCATGACCTGACCGACCTCAGATAGTCGCGCCCCAACCGGCTCATGTCCTTGATGACGATTGCCTCTACACGCCCTGCCTCCACTTCCTCCATCATCGCCAAAAATCCGGGGCGGTCAAAACGGGTGCCTGAGATACCATCATCGGTAAAGTGCGTAGGGTTTGGCAGCCCATTCCGGCGGGCAAAATCCTCTAACATCTGTTTTTGGTTGGATATGGAATTGCTCTCGCCCTGTAACTCGTCGTCCCGGCTCAGGCGCTCGTACAGTGGGGTAATTTTTTCATTTCTCATGGCTGTACCTCCTGAAACAAAAATGCTCTAAGTGATTGCTTCACTAACCATGACACAATCATGATTAAGAAGTCACTTAGAGCATATATCACCGGCAGCCAGCTTGTATTTTTTATACTGACGGACTGCAAAGTGATTCGGCTTTTTCTTTTCCAGGGCTTCAAACATCAGATCCACCGGGTTCTGGAACTCCTCATCATCTTCCCGCACCTCCATTGCGTTCAGGAACTCAATCAGGGTGGAGAAATTCTGTTCCTCAACCGGAGCTTCATAGTGGATATATCCGATCAAGGCACAGTAGAGCAGCGTTTCCGCCTTCGTCCAGAACTCATCACCGGCTTTTCCATCACCCTTTGTGTTGGCAATCAGCGTTGTCACCAGTTTCAGAATGTCTTTTTCTGAATGGATATAGGCAAATGGGTTATAGTGCATCGACTTCTGAAAGTTGATGGTGTTGAAAATCTTGATGGTGTAGCCATGCTTCAAAAGGGCGTTGCCGCACTCAATCACGATGCTGCCTTTCGGGTCAGTGACCACATAGGAACTGTGCATCTGGAGAAGGTTTGGCTTCAACCAAAAGCGAGTTTTACCGGAACCCGAACCGCCGATAATCAGAACATTCTTATTTCGGGCATTGGCAGGATTCTTCGGGCGATTGCTCATCATCAGCCGCTCCGTTTTCGTCAGGATCACATTGTCCTCGAACTTTGGTGCAATAAACGGCTCAATATCTTTTGCCGTTCCCCAACGAGCAGAACCGTACTCAACATTGTGTCGGTACTTCTTTGCGTTTTTGCCTTTTAGATAGACAGCCAGCCGAAGTCCTGCGCCGCAGAGAATACCAATCAGCAAATCCAACGGGTGAAAGCTGGGAAACGGATTGTTCAGGGCTATCGGAAGGGCATGAAAAAAGCTGAGGATTTTCGCAGATGAATCTGCCCCCTCAGCCAATCTCCATGCTTCTCCTAAATTCGTAGCGAACAACCCTACCAGAAAATACGGTAAATTCAGAATCAGGAGCTTTTTCATTTTTCTCTTATCCATCACAGATCACGCTCCTGTTTCTTCTCTCGAACCTTCTTCGGAATCGCTGCGACAATTTCCTTGAACTTCTTCAGCTGCGCCAGAACGCTCGGCTTTTCATTCTTGGTTAATGCCCTTGCCTGATGTTCCTTGCAGATTGCATCCAAAGCATCTGCATCTTTAGAACGGACAAAAACAAGAAACCGGGGAGGATCAACGGACTTATCTTTTCTTACGGCAAAGTCCACGCCATACTTCTTGGCGAGCTTTTCAAAATCACGGATACTCTCTTTGTCGATCTCAACATTCGTAGCACCCTGATTCTGTCCCAAAAGCTGTTTCACGGATTGCTTTCCATGAACGGCAGGGTCTCGTGCCTTTTTCATCTTCACTTTTTCCCGGTGCTGCAAATACTTGCGGATACCGGCAATGATAGTGCGCCCCGTCAGCTTGGTTGTGCTGATCGCCAGGTTTACTGTTCTGTTTTCAACTTCTTCCTGCATGATTCATCACCTCCTGCAAGCAGTAGAGTGAACAGATTATCGTGCCATATCTCTGTGGTCGTAATACAGATTGCCCTTGGCAACTGCGGCATGGCTGATAATCTTGATATTGCCAGCTTTCTGGTTATCCAGAGCCTTCTGATAACCCACATCGCTCAAATACAGGCGATTTCTTTCGCCTTTCCAACCGACAGGCGATTCATCGGTCAGCACATCGAAAATAATCATGTGCTTGGTGGCGTCATCAAATCGTGCCAAGTCCATATAGGTATGTCCCTGGTACTCCTTGGCACCATCCTGAATCCGCTTTCGCTCCATCAGCTCTCCAATCGTCGAATTTCTTTGCATAAGAACCTCCTTACAGAACATCTCGGTCAGGGTTACTTTTGTGGGGAACCGAATCAGCTTTGACAGGTGCATCTTCTTTCTTCACCATGTCATCCGGCAGGGGAAGCGCCATAATGCTGCGCCCCATGCGTACAAAAGTCTCAGGCTGATGAAAGTGTTCCTCAAACTGCTTCATCAGTTCCGGGGACAGAGAACAAAAATCATCCTCGCCCAATCCCACAACCAGAAAATCACCGGCGATAATGTCATAAATATCGCCGTCATCATCACGCAGCGCACGGTTCAGTTCTTTGCCTACGAGTTTACCTTCGTCGTGCATCACCAGTGCAACCGGCTCATTGAACGGATAAGTTGCCTCAATATCGCCACCTACGGCTTTCTGCAAATCCTCCAGCTCACAGCCGATCTGCACAGCCTGCGGATACATGAACGGCTTTACCAGCAACACATTCATGGTATCTGCCTGTTCTTTCTGAACCTCCCGTTCCTCGGTCGTGCCGAACGCAACACCGGTAAAGTTTTCGGAGTCCAGAATGTACTCCGAATTGTAATAAGCGGCTCTAACCTGTTCCTCTGCCGCATCGTGAGATTCTGCTTGCACCGTAACCGTTTTCTCCAAGGTTTCGGTGATCTTCACATCGTATTCTTTCAAGTTTCGATACCTCCGTTTCTTTGGAAATAAGAAAAGCGACCATCCATGAACCTGTTACAGTTCATAAATAGTCGCATCCACATCGGCTAAAAGCTCGAACAAGCAAATATCGTCCAGTTCGCAAATCAGGGAACCCATGTCGAAGAAAATATCGTCCTCGCATTCCACCGTAGTAACCACGCTGCGGTGTTCGTTAAGACAAATGGCTTCTTCCTTGTCCATCGTGATCGTAGACATACAGGACACCACATAGAATGTCATATCTTCTGCTAACCACAGCTCCTTGCTCTGAATCGTGCGAACTTTTTCATCGCCGCTCATATCTTCTACATAGGACAGAAGCCGCACGGCTCTGCTGTTCAGAAGTACCTTTCCCTGATAGTCGATACCCTCACCAGCAGAGGACAATACTCGATACTCGCTAATCATCTCGGCATTTTTCTGAAACGACTTTGCCAGAAGCGCAGGAGAAATATCATCGAACTCCTCACTGTAGTTTACGAGCATATCTACCATATAATCAGGATCGCAAAGGTCGTAGAGTTCTTCCAAAGCGCCCTGAATGTTTTTGGGTGTAAACATTTTTTACCTTACCTTTCCATTGATTTTTCTCTTTTTTTCTGCCATTGCTCCAAAAGCTGAATGATTTTATCCTCCATCTGCTTGTTGGTATAGGACTTCGGGAAGTATTTTCGCAACGAATCCGTTTTGAAGGTTACTCTGTCCAGCTCTCCCTTCTTGATTTCATTCATAATCTCGCACATCGCATCCAGCGTACACTCGCCCTCCTGTGCGAGCTTTTTAATTCGCTGTGCTTGCGAAAGGGAAGGAGCTGCTTGAGCATAATCCATTGCAGAAAGAAAATCCTTCTGTTCTTCACTTGCCAGATAGGAAAGCTCCACCGCAGGATTGAATTTGATCTGACCCGTATCTACCATATCCAGCAGTTCCGGAATCAGTTCGGTCAGACGGATATAACGGTGTACCTGATTTCTGCTTTCTCCTGCCTCCTGACCGACTATATCCATTGCCTGCAACTTCATCCCAACTTGGGATGAAGTTAAATCGGTGCGTTGACCTTGATGTTTAATCGCATCCAGCTTCATCTTATAAGCAAATGCTCTTTCACTCGGCAGGATACTCTCCCTCTGCAAATTCGCATCAACCATCAAAATAATGGCTGCATCATCGTCCAGGTCACGAACAATCGCAGGCATGGTTTCCTTACCCGCAAGCTCCGATGCCCGGTGCCGCCTGTGACCAGAAACGATTTCATAACCACCGTCGGGGTCAGGACGGACAATCGCAGGAGTGAGAACTCCGAAATCTCGGACGCTCTCTGCCGTTTTCATCATTTCTTCATCATCAACCACACGGAAGGGGTGTCCCTCAAAGGGGTGTAGCTCAGAAAGCGGAATTTCCTGCACACGCTCCTGCTGGGCTTCAGCTCTGGATTGATCGGTGGAGAAAATATCATCGTACCCCTTCAAGCTGATGTTTGCGCCTTTTTTCTGCATTGTTTAACACCTCCTTCGTCAGAATTTTATAGGCTTCGGCAACTTTGCCTTTGGGATCATGCTTGAAGATACTGGTTCCCTCTGCGCTGATTTCCTCTGCACGGACAGAGCGGGGAATGTCGGTCTTGTAAACCTTCAGCTTTCCGCCGTAGCTCTCCCGAATCAGATTGCTGATGTCTTTGGAGTAGTTGGTGCGGCTGTCCACCATCGTCAGAAGAATCCCTTCAATCCTCAGTTTCGGGTTGATTTGCCTCTTGACCTTGTTGATGGTTCCAAGCAGCTGTTCCAGACCCTTTGCAGGAAGGTATGCTGCCTGAACCGGTATCAGCACATTGTCGGCAGCTGCCAACGCATTGACGGTCAGCATACCCAAAGACGGCATACAGTCAAGAAGAATGTAATCATAATTCTGTTTGACTGTATCCAGGTATTGCCGGAGAATGGTTTCCCGGCTCATGGCATTGACCAGTGCTACCTCCATACCTGAGAGTTCGATGTTGGACGGCACCAAATCAACGCCCTCCGGATGATGAAGAATCCCTTCATCGGGAGTAATAGGGTTTTCCATCATAATCTTTCCCATCAGATCGGAAAGTGTCGGAGACAGATCATCCGGGCAGGGATTGCCCAAACTGACCGTCAGGGAAGCCTGGGGATCGGTGTCTACCAGAAGCACCTTTTTTCCTTCAAGAGCCAAGCCAACGCCCAGATTCTCGGTGGTGGTGGTCTTTCCAGTGCCTCCTTTCTGATTGACCACCGCAATGATGGTTGCTTTTTTCGACATTTATCGTCACTCTCCTTCCTCTCGCTTCATTTTCAATTTCTTAAATCCTCCTTCCAAATATCCGTGTGACATATCGTGCCGAACAAGAGCATCGTAGTAGGTGTCTATTGTCGTCGGCGCATTGTATATCGTAGTCAGCATATACTGACGGATATTTCTAATCTTTGTGGTGTTCTCCTTGAAGCAGTCCATAACATATCGAATGTGTTCGGCATTCAGTTTCATAAACCGACTGCGGACAATTTCTGCCGGACGCTCCTCTGCACCAATGCGAATCAACGGTCGCTTCGTGCAAACTGTTTCAACGATCAACTCCAGAATGTTATCCAGCATTTCGGAATCGTAAGGGTAATCCTTCTTCAACAAATCCATACTGAGCTGATCCGAGAAATAATCAAAGTATTCTTGATACCGGTCATTCTCGTCCATCATTCCACCATTCCGGAAGGAAAGATAGAATCAGTATCACTAAATTCAGTATTTTTAATATCAGTATTATTACATTGTGATTTCGGAAGTTCTTGAGTTGTGATTTCCATTGTTCCAGAATTGTGATTTTCACAATTCAAGAGTTGTGAATCCACAGCAGAGATAAAGTTCTTCACATAGATCAGGTTGGGCTTTCCCAAACCCTGGCGCTTACGTTCAATCAATCCTGCTTTCTTCTCAAGTTCACTGAGCAGCTTGATAGCCTTTTGTTCAGCACAGTTCAGAGCCATCTTCGCTTCGTCGATTGTAAAAATGATATACACTCTACCGTTTTTATCTATCCAACCATTCTTGGCAGACAGGCTCATGCGGTCAAGCAAAATGCCATACAGCATCTTGGCATCGGCAGAAATATTCCAGAACCTCTCGTTCGTGAACAACACCTTCGGAACTCGATAGAATGTGAATAGATCGGATTGCTGACCGTAAAAATAATCAAAACTCACACGGCTTCACCACCTTCTTTCTGCGGAAAACTTTCTGTTGTCAGCGGAATGCTGCGGAAAGTCGTATCCGTCTTTTCGTAAGGACATCGGGCAAAATAGTAGAAGCGGTATTCCTGTTCATACACATCCATATCAACGAAGCCCCACTTCACGCATAACCTTCTTCGTACACCAACCAATGCACGGGTGATCTCGCCCATAGGGACAGCCATCACATTCCGACTTGGGTTTCGGCGGCAAAGAGATTAAGTAGTAGCAATTATTTCTACCCAGACGGCAGCCCTTTCTGCCATTCGTCCAGAAGTAGCAGTAATGACAGTCGCTCGGCTTGTCTGCGGTATAAACAGGCTTGCTCAAATAAAACACCTCCAATCTCTTGTATTTGCCCATGGGTTTGGGCATAAAAAAAGAGCGCCTATCCATCCCCAATGCGGGGCAAATAGACGCTCTATGTACATAACGATATTTAATTTTATCTGCTATAACTGCATGGTATTCAAAACATCCGCCTTTTTTGATTAGCTGGATTTTTGGCACGATTTTGGGGCTGATTAGCAGGAAGGGCATTTTCATTAGCAAGAACAGCCCGTTTTCTGCTAAAAATTAGCTGGCGATTTTGTCTTATAACAACCGTTCGATTCTGGAGGGGTTGTCAAAAATCAAATTTTGGAGTAGAATTTTATCTCATACAGTGAAAGAGCTTTTTCGTAGCTTTTTATATAAGAAAAGCCGAAAACCCTTGAAAACAAAGGCTTTCGGCGTTGTTCACTGGCGTCCATAAGAGGATTTGAACCTCCGACCCCACGCTTAGGAGGCGTGTGCTCTATCCAGCTGAGCTATATGGACGTGTCTGATATATGATTATAGCCCGATCAAAGTCGAACTGCAATCCCTTATTTAGTTTTTTTTGAGGTGGCCGTTGTAACGCAACCTTAGGAGGCGCTTGTTATATCCATTTAACTATGGGAACAAATGCCGTATTTTCGGGCTTTTTCAGCCTTTTCGGTCACGGCGACCAACTTTATGAACTCAATCACTTTCGTGATGAATTATCTCTTTCTTATCTCTTCTGATTTTTCAGATTTCGCTTCCTTAAGTGATCCTCAAACGCTACCCTTTTTCTTCAAAAGGGTTCCGCCATGGTTCTACCTTAGGAGGCGAACACTCTATCCTACTGAGCTACAGAGATTTATATGCCTCACGTGAAACATATATCGTATTTTCATACTGCATTTTATTATAATTCATTTTCATGTGTTCCGCAACTATTTTCTCTTCTCACATGCTCCGTATGCAATTTCTGTGTAGCTGTTCACGGGTAGGCACTTTTGGAACCGATGATTTTTTATAGACCTTTACGCAAAATGAGCCGTTCCCATCATCCATATTTTTCCTTTAAACCGACGTCCCGGAAGCGGTTCTCCAAGCAGGTCCATCTTATTGATACCCACGCGGAAATACAGATCGTTGCATTCCACCTTGAGATCATAGATTTCCTCGCCGGTAAACCGGTTTTTCTTACATATAACCTCTTTGATCTCGCCTAAAATCGAATACTGATCGCACTCGATCCCGCTTGGCATAAAAGTTGTATCGACGATCGAATAAATATCCTCTCTCGTCGCCCGGCGCGATGCCATCGAATAGAGATCCAGATCCTCGATTGTTAAGGACTCCATCGCATCCTCGTCGCCATTTTTTGCCGCTTCCAAAAGTTCATCCCGGTTTTTCGCCGCCACTTTGGCTTTTTCAATCTGCAGCGCCGTCTTTTTGATCGGAAGAAGCACCTTGCCCCGATTGGCAAATCCTGCCAGGCTGACCGAATTCACCTGTAAGCGCTCGCGCTCTTTCCGGTAACACTCCCTGTATTCGATCGGATTCAAGAGATAAAAGATCAGCGAAAGCCCTACCTTATACTCATCCAGAAGCCCCGCATAGGTTTCCTTCTCCGTATGACGCTGAATGGAACATTCTGCCCGCGAGGTTACCTCCTCGTTCAGGATATAGGGATAATAATACTCTATCTCCATCTCATCCTGCTCATTCAGCTCCCCATACATCGCCACGCCGATCCCCGGCGCAACTTCTGTCTTGATCTCATATAATTCGGTCTCCCTGTCAAGCTGAAGACAGCTGGAGGTTCCCGCCTCTCTCGCCAGACAGCGAAGCAGGCACGGATGTCCTTCTTCTTCTGATACATACTAAATCCGGCAGCTCGCAAAAAACGATGCATATTGACTCCTTCTAACTACAATCCGCAGCTGCTGCCAACACATACAGCCGCCTCATTTCTATCCTTTATTTTCTTTACTTATACCCAAGCGCACGCTCCAGTGCTTCCTTCTCTTCACTTCCTAAAAGCACCTCGGTCTTGCCCTCTACGACATCCTTCAGATACAGGTAACAGCCTTCACGGCTGTGAACAGAATTCAGCACAAATCCCGTGTTGTTATCATCCAGCATGGCAATGACAAAACTCAGATTGCCGCCCATGCCCTTAAACGCATTGTACTTGACAATACCGGTTTTTTGGTATCCAGCCTGCGCCTTGGAGACAACCGAATCCACCAGGCGTTTTGTATCTCCGTCCTTTGCCCGCAGATACTCGGTCTCATCCACCAGTTCCATGATCGTGTCTTCGAGCGTCTCCGCATCTTTTCCCCGCATAAACATATCATATCTGCGATACAACTTCCTATACTGCGAAAAACAGATGACGGACGCAATAAATGATATGAGTGTCAGGATCGCCAGAACGATCACGATAACCCCCGGATCGATGCCAATCCCGCTAAAAATACTGCTCTCCATCTTTCATTCCTCATTTCCCATCATCCGTCCCCTGGGACGAATTTTGTGTGATTACTGTCTTAATGACTCCAAAAGCTCAATCAGACGTTCCAGTTCCGCTGATGAATAGTATTCGATCTCGATTCTGCCTTTATTCTTATCCTTGCGGTTGATCGAAACCTTCGTTCCCATAACTCCTTTCAGCTTCTCTTCCACATCCTTGAAAAAGACCTCCATATCGCGTTCCGGCTCTGCTTTCTTTTTCGCCTTTTTCGGCTTCAAAAGCTCTTTCACCAGACGCTCGACCTCGCGGACGCTCAAATGATTTTCTACTGTTTTAAGCGCCAACTGGTACTGTTTTTCACCATCTTCCAGCGAAAGAAGCGCTCTTGCATGACCTCCGGTAAGCCGGTCCTGAATCAGCATCTCCTGCACTCTCTCATCCAGTTTCAAAAGACGCATGCTGTTCGTGATCGTCGCACGGTTCTTCGCTACGCGCTCTGCCACGTCCTCCTGACGCAGCCCAAACTCCTGAATCAGCATCTGGTAGGCTTTCGCTCCTCAATCGGATTTAAATCTGCACGCTGTACATTCTCGATCAGGGCGATCTCCATCGTCTGCTGTCTCGTATACTCGCGCACGATCACCGGAACTTCCCGAAATCCTGCCAGTTTGGCAGCTCTCCACCGGCGCTCTCCGGCAATCAGCTCATAACGATCGCCCTTTTTCTGAACCAGAAGCGGCTGCAGCACGCCGTAACGGCGGATGGATTCTGCCAGCTCTCCGAGCTGTTCTTCATCAAACATCTTACGCGGCTGGCTGACATTTGGCTCAATCTCCGAAATATTTAGAAATTTCTCTTTTTCCACCTCAACGATCTTTACGACCGGCTCCGCTTTTGCCGTCTGTGTCTTCGATTTTGCCGCCGTCTCCCCGGCTGTGCGGGTTTTTCCTTCTGTCGTCGTCTTTCCGGATGCCTTTGCAACTCCCACACGGCTGCCTTTTCCCACTGTTTTCGCAGCTGTCTTTCCGGCAGACGCCGATTTTTTCTGTTTTTTAGATCCCGGAAGCACCATATCCAGCTCTTCCAGGCTCTTTTTCTCTATCTCCTGTTCCGTCTCACGAACGGAAGTCTTTTTTCCGGCTTCATCCGATGGCTTTGCGCTGCTTTTTCCCGCTTCTGCATCCTCGTAATCATTTCCAAAAAAAGCTCCCAGTCCTCTGCCAAGCCCCGTTCTCTTTGACATTTCCTTCCTCCTCACGAACCTCCCGACGCCCCCGGCAGGCATCCTTTCTGAATTTCACTTCACCGTTATTTTCCTGCCTACAGCTCTTCTCCCCGGCTGATCACCTCTGCTGCCAGCAGACGGTAGCTCTCTGCACCGGTCGAACGGCTGTCGTACAGGTTGATCGGCATTCCGTGGCTCGGCGCCTCCGCCAGTCGCACATTTCTCGGTATGATCGTCTTGTAAATCCGCTCATTTAAGTTCTGTTTTACATTCTCTACGACCTGCAGGGAGAGATTCGTTCTCGCATCATACATGGTAAATACCACGCCCTCCAGCTCCAGCGACGGATTCATCTTTTTCCGGACCAGACCGATCGTCCGGAGTACCTGGCTCAATCCTTCCAGCGCATAATATTCGCACTGGATTGGCACCAGCACCGTATCTGCCGCTACCAGCGCATTGATCGTCAAAAGACTCAGCGACGGCGGGCAGTCGATGATAATAAAATCATACTGATCGCGGATTGTCTCCAGATAACCGTTTAACACCGACTCTTTATTTTCCACATCCAGAAGTTCAATCTCAGCTCCTGCCAGATTCGAATCCGAAGGAAGAACATCCAGATTTTCCTGAACATCGCGCATCAGACAGTCCTCCAGTGTGCAATCGCCCAAAAGCAGCTCATAGACTGTATCTTCAATCTGTTCTTTTTCCAATCCCAAACCAGTGGTTGCATTTCCCTGCGGATCAAAATCGATCGTCAGAACCCTCTGTCCCGCCTCTGCCAGGCATGCCGACAGGTTGATCGCCGTTGTCGTTTTACCTACGCCGCCCTTCTGATTTGCAATCGCAATCGTTCGTCCCATACCGTATTCCTTCCATTTCCTCGGTTTTATCTCACATGAAAGACAGGAAAAAGCCTTCCCGCAGGCATCCGCACAGCGATTTCCAGCTTTTTCCCGTTCTTGTCTTGCCTAATAGTATAACACACTTAAAACTCATTTCCTACTTTTTTAGAAAAATTTCATTTAAAATGTTTCACGTGAAACATCGGCTCCACCGTCTCCCCCAGAGCACACCATTTATCTGCCAGACACACAATCCATGCCTCGCGGCACTGAGGCGGCACCGGTATCAGCGGAAACATATGACGTGCGATGATATTTTTTTCCTTCCAATTTAAATGGTAATCTCTCTGTGCATTTCCAAGCGCTGTTTTCGGGTGACGGAAGCCGTGCAGGCGGTGCGAGGAATCCTTCTGATGCCAGTCATACAAAAAATAATCGTGCAGCAGTGCCCCTCTCACAAGTGATTTTGGTTCCAAGCGAATCTGCCACCGTTCCATCATCCAAAGGCTTGTGTAGGCAACATTGAGGCTGTGGCGGTAAATGGATGTCGTACCATGCTGCATCGCCAGCTTCTCCTCGTCTAAGCGCCCTTCCTGCTTCAGTTCGCGTATCGTTTCCGCCAGCAGCCGCTGCCTGCCCGCCGACAACTGAAAAGATTTCTCTGTCTTCCGTTCCATACGATGCTGAAAGCATAACTTATTTTCCTTCTTTATCATATCGCGCATTTCTTTCCCCATCGATTGATTTTTTGATACGTGAACATTATAATGAATTTAATATCGATTTTCAATGAAATTTTGTTTACATAAAATGGCATGTTCATAACTGTTCACAGGTAGAAATTTTCCAAACTGAAAATCCCGAACGCTACAGTTCTGGTTGCAGATTTTTCCGATTTGAAATGCGAAGCATCGGCAAAATCCCGTTACTTGGGCACACATCTGTGAACAGATATTCTGTGAAAAAACGCTGGAAATAGCTGAACTGGAATACAGGAAAATATGATATAATATGAGCACTTAGCGAGGTGTTTTCGATCCTAGTGCGAGTCATACCTAAATACTTAATGAAGCCAAGCCAAAGGCGATAGCTGAATTTAGTATTTATGGTATAATAGAATTACTTGATGAGATATTTTCAAGTTTAATTTTTCGATTCAAAAGGAGCTTTCTATATGAACACAAAAAACAAGATCATGACCTGCCTGATGCTGTCCGCCGGCGGCGCAGTTTCACTGGCACTTTTAAATAAATATATTCAATTTTCTGCCACCTCCCGCGGTCTGACCCGGGAAGAGAATTCTCTCTGCTACAAATGGCGGCTGGGAAATATCTACTATACAAAATGCGGTTCCGGCAAACCGCTTCTGTTGATTCACGATCTGCACTTTGCATCGAGCGGCTATGAGTGGGAATCCATCCGCGAACAGCTCAGCCGCTCCTACACCGTCTACACGCTCGACCTTCTCGGCTGCGGACGTTCCGAGAAGCCGAACCTGACCTACACAAATTACCTGTTCGTCCAGCTGATCTGTGATTTTATCAAATCTGAGATCGGACATCGGACCAACATTCTCTCCACCGGTGATTCAGCGGCACTGTCTATCATGGCGTGCAGCAACTCTCCAGAACTGTTTGATCAGATCATGCTCATCAACCCGAGCAGCCTTACCGACTGTTGTCAGCTTCCGGGTAAAAATGCCAAGCTTTATAAGCTTCTTCTGGATCTCCCGCTGGCTGGAACGCTCATTTACCACATTGCGTGCAGCCGCTCTATGATCGAAGAGGCATTCCGCACCAAATATTTTTACAATCCGTATACCGTAAAACCGGTTCAGATCGACCGCAGCCACGAAGCCGCACATCTCGGTGAATGTCCAAAAGCGATCTTCTCCAGTATTGAATGCCGCTATACCAAGTGCAATATTTCCAATGCTCTCAGGAAGATCGACAACAGCATCTTCATCATCGGCGGTTCCGAGGAACCGATGATCGAGGCGACGATTCAGGATTACAAGATTTATAATTCCGCAATCGAGTCCTCTATCATCCCAAAGACCAAACATCTGCCGCAGTTAGAACAGCCGGATGCCGTGATGGATGCGATCCATATGTTTTTTTCTTAAAAAAGGATAATGAGTATGCATACCGCGGAGCGTTTTTTCGTCATAGGACGAAGCTTATTACTGTTCATGCATACGTGCCCAGTAACGGAATTTGCCGTATTTAAATACGGCAAATTCCTGCTGCCACCGCGTTTTCTTACGGCACTTTCGGTTCCAAAAGTGCCTACCCATCAACAGTTATTCTCTCTTTCCCACATCTCCATAAAAATTGCTTTTTCATACTCATACCATGATGCAGATACCATTTTTCCAGTATCTTTCATATTCACAGCGTCATCCTTCCGTGCGCCTTGTTTGTTTCTTCTTGATAGGAACGGTCCTAATGTTTCATCCAGGTCCCGCCGCACTATCTATATACAAACAAAACCCCCGGAATGATCCTCTTTATTCTGCATTATTCCCACTTGATCCTCTCGGCTTTCGCACAAAAAAACTATATTCTGTAACGAAAACTCAAATTTTATAAATTTTCCCTATTATTTCCAGCTCTGCCATCGCCTCTACCTGCTTCTCCAGATTTCCTCTGTCCTATGCCTGATACGGCTTCTGGAACACAATCTTCCAGAACAAATATTCAGTCATACATTTTTGTTTAAACCACGCCTATATAAAAAAGAAAGACTGCATACTCTACGTGTTCCATATACAGTCTTTCTCTATCCACCCTTTGATTGCTTTATTTCAGCGGCTCCCGCGACGGCGTTCCCGCTTTTCTCGGATACTTCTTTCCCGTCCTCTCTGTCTTATGAATCCGGACCAGGTTACGCTCATCCTCATTGGCAAGGTGGAAGGAAATCACATCCTCCAGCTCGCCGCCCAGCTTGCGGATCGCACCTTTTCCCGTCTTCATCTCTTCCTCCAGTTTGCCCGATTTGTACGGCACAAACCAGCCACCCACCTTGACAAACGGCAGGCAGTATTCCGACAGCGTGGACAGATTTGCCACCGCGCGTGAAACGCAAAAATCAAATGTTTCACGTGAACATTATCATGTGCCGCATCCTCCGCCCGTCCGTGAACCGCCTGAATTTTTTCCAGTTCCAATGCCTGAATTACCTCGTTCAGAAAGTTGATCCGCTTATTTAAAGAATCGAGAAGCGTGACCTTTAAATTTGGAAATGCAATCTTTAACGGGATACCCGGAAATCCAGCTCCTGTTCCAACATCGATCAACGTATACTCTTTCTCTGCCAGATCCGGCACCGCTTTCACAAGTGCCAGACTATCCGAAAAATGTTTGGTCACAACTTCCTTCTGTTCCGTGATCGCTGTCAGATTCACCATCGTATTCCAATGAATCAACAGTTCATAATAATCGTAGAACTGCTTGATCTGGTGTTCATTTAACGCGACGCCCATCTCCTGCGCTTCTTTCTGAAGCTGCCCGGTAAAGTCTGCCGGAGGCAGAACCACACCGCTTTCTACTTTATTTTCTTCTGCCATAAATATATCCTTTATGATATGTTCTATTTTTTCTCAGGTTCTTATCTATCTTACATTTTGAGTTGCTGCAATGCGTTTACCTGTTTCCATGCAGTCTCTGAATCCGCTCGTTTCTATATTTACAGTTCTTTCTTCTCTTCCCCATGTCCCGCATGGCGGCTCTGCTCTAAGTGTACCAGCAGCACCGAAATATCCGCCGGTGACACGCCCGCGATTCGGGATGCCTGACCGATATTTGCCGGTTTATAGAGATTTAATTTCTGTACTGCCTCACGGCGCAGGCTTCCGACCGTGGAATAGTCGAAGTTTTCATCCAGCTTCCGGCTCTCCATCTTCTTGAACTGTGCAACCTGCTGCAGCTGGCGGCGGATATAGCCGTCATACTTGATGTTGATGTTGATCTGCTCGATCACATCTTCCGGAAGTTCCGGACGGTTCGGATCCAGCTCTGCCAGTGCTTCATAGCTTAACTCCGGACGGCGTACCAGCTCTGCCAGCGTTGCCGCGGTCTTGAGCGGGGTGCTTCCGTGGCGCTCTAAAAATTCCTGCACTTCTTTTCCAGCGCCAATGTTGATCTTCTCCAGACGCTTTGCCTCTTCCTCGATCATTTTTTCTTTCCAGAGGACACGCTCATACATCGCATCACTGACCAGTCCAATCTCATGCCCGATCGGGGAAAGACGCAGATCCGCGTTGTCCTGACGCAAAAGCAGGCGGTATTCCGCACGCGACGTCATCATCCGGTACGGTTCATGGTTTTCTTTGGTAACCAGATCGTCGATTAAGACACCGATATATGCCTGGGAACGGTCGAGGATGATCGGTTCTTTTCCCAGCACTTCGCGCGCCGCATTGACACCCGCCATAAAGCCCTGTACCGCCGCTTCCTCATAACCGGAGCTTCCGTTAAACTGACCGCCGCTGAACAATCCCCGGATCGCCTTAAATTCCAGCGATGCCTTCAACTGGCGTGCATTGATACAATCGTACTCAATTGCATATGCATTTCGAACAATTTTTACATTTTCAAGTCCCGGCACGGTACGATACATCGCGTACTGCACATCCTCCGGCAGGGAACTGGACATACCGCCCAGATACATTTCATTCGTATAAATTCCCTCCGGCTCGACAAAAACCTGATGACGGTTCTTATCTGGAAATTTTACCACCTTATCCTCGATCGATGGACAGTAACGCGGACCTGTTCCCTCGATCGCGCCCGAAAAGAGGGGCGATCGATCCAGGTTGTTGCGGATGATCTCATGTGTTTTCTCATTGGTATAGGTCAACCAGCAGGACACCTGCTCCTTCTGCACCGACTCCGGATCGGTGGAAAAAGAAAATGGCACAACCCTCTCATCGCCGAACTGCTCTTCCATCTTAGAAAAATCGATGCTGCGCTTATCAACACGCGCCGGTGTGCCCGTCTTGAAACGGAACATCTCGATTCCCAGCTTTTTCAGGGAATCTGTCAGATGGTTTGCCGCCTGCAGACCATTCGGTCCGGTCGGATTGCTCACATCACCATAGATACATCTCGCTTTCAGGTACGTTCCCGTTGCCAGCACCACCGCCTTGCAGTAATACGTCGCGCCGGAGTACGTTTTCAGTCCTTTGATCTGACCTTCTTCCACGATCAGCTCTGCCACCTCTCCCTGACGGATCGTCAGGTGATCGGTATTTTCCATGGTACGGCGCATCTGGCGGGTGTATTCCTGCTTGTCCGCCTGCGCGCGGAGCGAATGCACCGCCGGTCCCTTGGACTGGTTGAGCATCTTGGACTGTATAAAGGTTTTATCTATATTTTTTCCCATCTCGCCGCCGAGCGCATCCAGCTCGCGCACCAAGTGGCCCTTCGAGCTTCCGCCGACATTCGGGTTGCACGGCATCAGGGCGATGCTGTCCACGCTGACGGTAAACACGATCGTCTCGAGTCCCAGTCTCGCGCTTGCCAGCGCCGCCTCACAGCCGGCGTGTCCCGCCCCGACGACCGCTACATCATAATTTTCTGTTAAACAGGGCATGTTTCCTCTTTCCTCTCTATCTCTGCGTTCTATTCAAGTCGAACGTCCGTGAGACTTGGCGCGTGATTCTGTCAGCGTAGCTGACATATTCTTTACAGAATCACTGCGCATCCTCGCGGAGCGTTTATCTCAGTCGGAGACAAGGCTTCCACTGAGACAAATTTGCTATTACTCACCACGGGAGTCTTCTCGACTGAGATAAACACTGCGGCTCATGCGCCGTATGATTCGCAGCCGATTTTACTGTAGCTGCACATTTCAATTCGATCAAACGCCTTATATTCTTTCTTGTTTTCAGATCCACCCTATCATACCACAAGGAAAGAAACCTTGCAAAAAAATTGATCTATTTCCCCATACAAAAATGGCTGAAAATCTCATTCACCAGATCCTCTTCCAGTGATTCCCCAAGGATCGTTCCAAGATGTTCATAGGCATCCATCAGATCAATCGAGAAAAAATCCTCCGGCATCGCATTGTCGATGCTTGTCTCGACCAGACGCAGGCTTTTCAGCGCCTGCTCCATCGCCGTCTTGTGACGGACGTTTGTCAGCATGACCTGATCGTTGAAATTCAGGTTTCCCTGCAAGAACATCGTCTGAATTTTTTCCTCCAATCGATCAATTCCCTGCTGTTCCTTCGCCGATACCGGAATCACTTCCTGCCCGCACGCTTCGCGAAGCGCTTCTTCTGTGAGAACCGGTTCCAGATCTGTCTTATTTAAGAGGACGATCACCTTCCGTCCCCGGATCAAATCGAGGATCTGACGGTCATTTTCATCCAGCTCCCTTGATCCATCGACCACATACAAGATCAAATCTGCCTCATCCGCAATCTTTCTCGCCCGTTCCACGCCAATCTTTTCAACGATATCCTCCGTTTCCCGGATGCCCGCCGTATCGATCAAATTTAAGCTAAGCCCGCGCAGACGGATATTTTCCTCCAGCGTATCGCGTGTCGTACCGGCGATCTCTGTCACAATCGCGCGCTCCTCTCCCAACAGTACATTCATCAGGGACGATTTTCCTGCATTCGGCTTACCTAAGATCACGGTTTTGATCCCCTCCGTCATGATACGCCCGTTGTCAAACGTCCCGATCGACGCCTCCAGTTCCATCTCTATCGGCTGCAGCGTCTCCCGAAGGCGCTCCGGATATCCGTCCAGAGAAATATGCTCCGGATCATCAAGTGCGGACTCAATAAAGGCAATCTCATAGATTAGTTTTTCGCGAAGTTCCCGCACTTTCCGCGACATTGAACCGCTCAACTGGCTGACCGAAGACTGCAGCGCATACTCATTTTTCGACTGGATCACATCGATCACGGCTTCCGCCTGCGAAAGATCAATTCTGCCATTTAAAAACGCCCGCTTCGTAAATTCGCCTGGTTCCGCCAGCCGCGCCCCACATTTTACCGCCAGCTCCAGAATCCGCTTCATCACCAGCACGCCTCCGTGACAGTCAATCTCTACCGTGTCCTCCGCCGTATAACTGTGCGGACCGCGCATCAAAAGAAGCAGCACTTCATCGATCCGTTCCTCTCCATCCCGAATATATCCATAATGAATCGTATACGTTTTCTGCTCTGAAAGCCTCTTCCCCGCCACCGCCGGTTCAAACATCCGCTCCGCCACCGCCACAGCGTCCGAACCGCTAATCCGGATAATCCCAATCCCCGAACTCGAAAGCGCCGTCGCGATCGCGGCGATTGTATCTGTATATACCATATATATATAAATCCTTCCTTGCTTTTTATCTTCTTATTCTATACCATATGGAAGCATTTTCCCATCTTTATTTACAAATCTAGTCTAATATTTATTTCTTTTTTTATGTTTTCACGATAAACCTCTCGCGCTCGATCCCCCACAAAAAAGAAGGTCTAGATACCTCCAGACCTTCTTCGTCATACTTATTTACTTCTCATATCTCCCATACCCGTCACTTCTCTCGCGTCTGCCCTCACGCTTCAGCGAAATAATCACATGCCGGAACGGATCCTCGCCCTCGCTGCGGGTGGTGACATACTTGTCATTCTGCAGCGCTGCATGAATGATCCGTCTCTCATACGGGTTCATCGGCTCCAAAGATACGGAACGTTTCGTTCTCTTTACCTTGTAAGCAATGTTCTTTGCCAGTGTCTCAAGCGTCTCTTTCCGTCTCTCGCGGTAATTCTCGGTATCGAGCTTCACGCGGACGTAATTCTCGCTCTTCTTGTTGACAACCAGGCTGACCAGATACTGGAGAGAATCCAGGGTCTGACCTCTCTTACCGATCAAAATACCCATGTCCTCGCCGGAGAGGTCAATGTTCATCTCGCACTCTTCCTCATTGAAAGCCGCTGCGATCTTCACATCTAAGTTCATCGCATCAAATACCTGGCTTAAAAAGTCGATCGCACGATCCTCGAGCGTCTCTTTTTTCTTAGCACGGATGATCGCCTGTTTCGCGCCGATCCCCAGAAATCCGGCGCTTCCTTTTTCGACCACTTCGTACTCTAATTTATCACTGGTGGTTTCCAGTTCAATCAGTGCCTTTGTTACTGCCTCATCGACTGTCTTAGCGGTAACCGTAATCATATCCATCCTGCGCCCTCCTTCTATTTTTTCGCGTGCTTATCGTTGTACTTCTGCACCATCTTGGCCTTGGAAGCCAGACTGCCCGGCTTCGGATCGGAATTGTAAAATGCTTCAGACGCCTCCATCTGCTTTTTATTGCGGGAGATCTTGTCCTCTTTCGCCTTGCTTTCCGCATCCTCGCGTGCCTGAAGCGCCTTTAAATTCACGCTTGCCTTCTCGCTGACATTGGCCGGCGGCAGACCTTTTCTCGCTCTCTTCTTGTTCATCTTCTCCACGTTGCGGCGGATCAGATCATCGACATCGATCTTGTTCATATGTGCATTTACGATCAGCTGCTGAACGAGCTGGAATGCACCCTGAACGACCCAGTAGATACCGATCGCGGACGGCAGGGAGAAACAGAAGAATACGGACATCAGCGGCATCGTGATCATCATGCTGTTCATCATGCTCGCGCCCGGCGCGTCCTGATCCACCTGCTGTAAATTGGAAATCAGCTTGGTGGAGAGCCACTGGGTCAGACCTGCGAGGATCGGGATGATCCATGCGATCGTGATGTGGTTAAAACCGGTAAACGGCGGAGTTGCCAGATTGATGCCGAAGAAATAGTTCATCTGCTCAATCTTGCCCGCATTTTCTGCGATCGTCGAAGAGATCTGCGGGAATAAACTTTCCAGCGTATCCCATCCAGCCGGTGTCAACTTATATAACATATCTACGACTTTGTTTGCCACGGTGTAGTCTACCTTGTCCACCGCCATGCCGACACCGCTTGCCAGCTCGGAAATCTTGTTGACGTAATCCGGCTGCTCCATCAGCGGGTTCGCTACGTTGTCAAAAAAGACACGTACTGACGGTACGTATGCCGGAATGTTGTAGATAACCCGGTACAAAGCGAAGATAATCGGAAGCTGAATCGCCATCGGCAGACATCCTGCCATCGGATTCGAGCCATATTTCTCATAAACTGCCTGCATCTCGACCTGTTGTTTAGCCATCGATGCCTGATCGGTTTTTCCCTTATACCTATTCTGAACCGCCTTGATTTCAGGGTTCATAAGCGACATAAGTTTTGACGATTCCTGCTGTTTGATCGTCAGAGGAAATAACAGTAACTTTGTGATAATGGTAAACAGGATGATACACAGACCGATATTCATGATCCCCATGCTGCTGGTAATCCGGAATAAAAAGTCCATGATATAACCAAACACGCTGGCGATCGGTCCCATGATCGAACCTGCCTTTGTCGCAACTAAAACGCTAACGTCCAATGAACTACCTCCTCATCCTTTACGGAACTGGATCATAACCGCCTTCTGCAAATGGATTACAGCGAAGAATCCGCTTACATGCCAAAATCATACCTTTTACAGCGCCGTACTTTTTAAGTGCCTGGATGGCGTACTCCGAGCACGTCGGCGTGTACTTGCAGTGAGGTCCTGTCATAGGGGAAATATAGAGCTGATATCCCCGAATCATCTTTATCAAGATCTTCTTAATCAATATTCTCACTTCGATTCTCCAGAATGTTATGCAGTCCGCATAAGTGCAGGTATGCACTCTCAATTTTTTTGAAGTCTGCTTCTTTCGCTGCCGGTCTGGCAACGACTACGATGTCTAATCCGAGTCTGACTCTGTCCTTATTTAACCGATAGCTCTCCCGTACCAACCTTGTCACGTGATGGCGGACCACGCTGTTTCCAACCTTTTTGCTGACGGAGATACCGATCCGAGGCTCCTTCCCGTCATCCACCCGCTTCACGTACATAACCAGAAGCTTATTGGCATAGGATTTCCCTGTCTTGTAAACCTTTTGAAATTCGCTGTTCTTCTTAATTGAATAAAACGCTTCATTAAAATCACCAATTCCCCTGCACCGAGTGTGCATCGCAGAGCTTTTCTTAATATTCTTAGAACTTTTTCTATGAATATTAAGAAAGGCCACAATCTATAACTCGATTGCGGCCTCGTTCATTAAGCAGATAATTTTGCTCTACCTTTTGCTCTTCTGGCAGCCAGAACTTTTCTTCCACCTGCGCTGCTCATTCTCGCACGGAATCCATGAACTTTTGCTCTCTGTCTTTTCTTCGGCTGAAATGTCATCTTCATGTCTGCATACACCTCCTCATCCATAATATAGTAAGAGAAATCCACGCTTCCTCCGGCTCACGCCGAAATCCGCATTCTTCTCAACATAGTTAGACTATTGTAATTAAACATCTTCTCCATTATATAGAAGAATTCCGCATTCGTCAACCACTATTTTGATCTTTTTAATCCCCATAGAACAAGGAATTTCTGTGGTTTTTCCACCATTTCGATCCTGCGTCCCCACAGATCGATCGTCGATTGCTGTCGAGGCACCTTATTGTATACAGTATACACACCGGGACGTTTCCATTTTGTGGATAAAAAAATCCTTATTTTATCAGCATTCCCGCCACCTATTCACAGCTTATCCTCCACTTATCCACATTTTGGGGATAACTTGTGGAAAAGCCGTGGAATACGATCTGGATAAGCTTCTGATTGTTCACACCCATTCACCAAAAAGCCTTATTTTTCGGCGTTTTTTCCACGTGGATAACTGAATTTCACTTATTCACATTGCGGGTTTTTATTGAAAAATGTGGACAAATCATGTAGAATAGAACTTAGATTGGGTTATTTTGCAGTTTTGGCTGCTTTTTACGTTTAGGAGACACAGTATGATAGAGAAAATTAAGGAAAAATGGGATGAAATTCTCCTCCATATTAAAGAAGAACACGAACTGACGGACGTTTCTTTCAAAACATGGCTGCTTCCGACGCAGCCTTATTCCATGAAAGACGGCACCCTTCAGATCCTGGTTCCGGATGTGCAGTTTCTCGGCTATATCAAAAAAAAATACGGACTTTTGATCCAGATTACCATCGAAGAACTAACCGGAATCGAGTGTGAGGTCGATTTTATCACCATCGAACAGGTCGATGAGCCGCAAAAAGAGACGGACAAAAGCCATCTGATCAACCGCCCGTCCGAGGTCAGCCGCCAGCTCATCCAGGATGCGAACTTAAATCCGCGCTACACATTCGACACCTTCGTCGTCGGCGCGAACAATAACTTAGCGCACGCCGCTTCCCTCGCCGTGGCAGAATCTCCGGGTGAGATCTACAACCCTCTCTTCATTTACGGGGGTGTAGGTCTGGGAAAAACGCATCTTATGCACTCGATCGGACATTTTATCTTAAAAAACAATCCAAAAGCGAAGGTTCTCTACGTTACAAGTGAGAAGTTTACGAACGAACTGATCGATGCGATCCGGAACAAAAACAATATTTCCACCACGGAGTTCCGTGAAAAATACAGAAACAACGACGTCCTCCTCATCGATGATATCCAGTTTATTATCGGTAAGGAATCGACACAGGAAGAATTTTTCCATACCTTCAACGCACTCTATGAAGCGAAAAAACAGATCATTATCTCCTCAGATAAACCGCCGAAAGAGATCGAGACGCTGGAAGAACGGCTTCGTTCCCGTTTCGAATGGGGCTTGACCGTCGATATCCAGTCGCCGGATTATGAAACCCGTATGGCGATCCTCCGCAAAAAAGAGGAACTCGAGGGCTACAATATAGATAATGAAGTGATCAAGTACATCGCCACCAACGTCAAGTCCAACATCCGTGAACTCGAGGGCGCCCTTACCAAGATCGTCGCCCTTTCCAAGTTAAATAACAAGGAGATCACGACGGAGCTGGCGGAGGAAGCGCTCAAGGATCTCATTTCCCCGAACGCGGAGAAAGAAGTGACCCCAGAGCTGATCATCCAGGTCGTTGCTGATCATTTCGGTATCACTCCGCTTGACATTTCCTCCCAGAAGCGCAACAAGGAGATCGTATTCCCGCGCCAGATCGTGATGTATATCTGCCGTTCGATGCTCGGAACTTCCCTGCAGAATATCGGCAAATATTTAGGCGGTCGGGATCACACGACGATCATCCACGGTCACGACAAGATCGCTGCCGATATGGAGAAAAACGAATCGCTTCGCAATACAGTGGAAATCTTAATGAAAAAGATCAGCCCACAGTAGGTTTCTTCCACAATTTCGCGTGGAAAAGTGGTTGAAAACCTGTGGATAACTTTTCCCACATTTTGCTCCATTTCAGGGCTGTGGATAATTCAAAAGTTATCCAGCCGGTTCCGGACAGTTTTACACAGCCTTTTTAACCATTCAAAAGGAGTCTGAACCCCTGTATTTTCGGGGCTGTCCGGAGAATTCCACATATTCACAGCCCCTACTACGATTGCGACGGAATTTATATATATCTTTTCTTTCCGTTCCACGTTATTTTTAGCAAAGGAGTTATCAACAAACATGAAGCTTTCATTTGAAAAAGATCATTTAATGAACGGCATCAACATTGTTCTGAAGGCCGTTCCTTCCAAAACTACCATGCCGATTCTCGAATGCATCCTGATCGATGCTGTTTCGGATGAGATCAAACTGACCGGCAACGATATGGAGCTGGGAATTGAGACGAAGGTCGAAGGAACGATCCTGGAACGTGGAAAAATCGCTCTTGATGCCAAGCTTTTTTCCGATATTATCCGCAAGCTCTCCGGCGAAAATTCTACGATCACGATCGAATCGGATGAAAAATACAACACGACGATCACCTGTGACAAGGCTATTTTCCAGATTCAGGGCAAGGACGGCGATGAATTTTCCTATATTCCCCACATTGAGCGGGATAAATTCATCACACTTTCCCAGTTTACCTTAAAAGAGATCATCCGCCAGACGATCTTCTCGATCTCGCCGAACGACAGCAACAAGATGATGACCGGTGAGCTGATGGAGGTCACCGGCAATGAACTTAAGCTCGTTTCCCTCGACGGACACCGCATGTCGATTCGCAAAGTTGCATTAAAAGAACAGTACAGTGATATAAAAGTCATCGTTCCTGGCAAGACTTTAGGTGAGATCAGCAAGATCTTAAACGGTGACAACGACTCTGAGGTACAGATTTTCTTCAGCACCAACCACATCATGTTTGAATTTGACGACACGATCGTGTTATCCCGCCTGATTGAGGGCGAGTATTTCCGGATCAATCAGATGCTTTCCTCCGATTATGAGACGAAAGTTACCTTGAACCGCCGTGATTTCATGGATGCGATCGACCGTGCGAGCATTCTCGTCCGTGAAAATGATAAGAAACCTTTGATCTTAAACTTTACCGATGAAGAAATGGAGTTAAAGATGCATTCCGCCTTCGGTACGATGGATGCCCGTCTGGCGATTACCAAGTTTGGAAAAGACCTGATGATCGGCTTCAACCCGAAGTTTTTGGGTGATGCGCTGCGAATCATCGATGATGAGGAAGTGACTCTGTACATGATGAATCCGAAATCCCCGTGCTTTATCCGGGACGAGGAGGAGACTTACATCTATCTGATCCTGCCGGTCAATTTCAATGCGGCAGCGATCTAACCTGCCATTTTTAGACATGGCAGGTGCAGGCAGACAGTGACAGAAAGGATCTGAAATAAGATGGAGATAAAACTGAGAGATGAATTTATAAAACTGGGTCAGGCGCTTAAGGCAGCTGGTCTGGTAGAGTCTGGCGTGGATGCTAAATTTGCGATTCAGGACGGGCTTGTGAAGGTCAATGGCGCGGTGGAGATGCAGCGCGGCAAGAAGCTTTACGACGGGGACAAAGTCGAGTATGACGGAGAGACCGTAACAATCACCAAATAAAGGATGGTTTCATGTTTATCGAATCGATCGAACTCAAAAATTACCGCAATTACGGGGAATTACATATGGATTTTGATCCGGGGACGAATGTTCTCTACGGGGACAACGCGCAGGGTAAAACCAATATTCTTGAAGCGGTCTACGTGTGTGCGACGACCAAGTCCCACCGCGGCAGCAAGGACAGGGAGATCATCGAATTCGGAGAGGACGAGTCCCACATCAAGATGCAGCTTCGCAAGGACGATGTGCCGTACCGGATTGACATGCATCTAAAGAAAAATAAGACGAAGGGCGTGGCGGTCAACGGGATCCCGATCCGGCGGGCGAGCGAGCTTTTCGGCATTGTTAACGTGGTGTTTTTTTCGCCGGAAGATCTGAATCTCATTAAGAACGGGCCGGCGGATCGGCGCCGTTTTATTGATCTGGAATTATGCCAGTTAAACCGGCTCTACGTCCATTCGCTGGTGCAGTACAACCGGGTGGTGATACAGAGAAATAAGCTCTTAAAGGAGCTGTTTTTCCATCCCGAGTACGAGGAGATGCTGGATATATGGGATATGCAGCTTGCTTCCTACGGGCGGGAGGTGAGCCAGTACCGGCGGGAATTTATCGGTGAATTAAACGAATTGATCCGTCCGATCCATCAGAAATTGTCGGGTGGAAAGGAAGAACTCGTCATCCAGTATGAGCCGAACACGGAGGCAGATCAGTTGGAAGCGGCAGTCAAAAAGAGCCGCGAGGCGGACCGGAAGCAGAAGACAACGCTGGTCGGACCACACCGGGATGACTTAAGTTTCTATGTCAACGGAATTGACATCCGGCGCTTCGGTTCACAGGGACAGCAGAGAACGGCGGCATTATCGCTCAAACTGGCGGAGATTGAGCTGGTTAAAAAGATCAAAAAGGAGTATCCGATCCTGCTTCTCGACGATGTTTTGTCGGAGTTAGATGGAAAACGGCAGGATCATCTGCTCGCCAGCATCCGCCACATACAGACGATCATTACCTGTACGGGCTTGGATGATTTTATCAGCCACAGCTTCCAGATAGATAAGACCTTTCGGGTCGTGAGCGGGACGGTCACCTGTGAACGTCCAAACAAGACAACTAGTCAGACATAAAACAGCAAGTGAAGGAGGAACTATGGGTTCAGAATACAGTGCAGATCAAATACAGATATTGGAGGGATTGGAGGCGGTCAGAAAGCGTCCTGGTATGTATATAGGCAGCACATCTGTAAGAGGCCTCCATCACCTGGTGTATGAGATAGTTGACAACTCCGTGGATGAGGCGTTAGCCGGATTCTGCAGTCACATCGAGGTGCAGATCAATGCGGACAATTCCATCACGGTACAGGATGACGGTCGTGGTATCCCGGTTGATACTCAGAAAAAAGCCGGACTTCCGGCGGTTGAGGTCGTATTTACGATCCTGCATGCGGGCGGCAAGTTCGGCGGCGGCGGATACAAGGTATCCGGCGGTCTGCACGGCGTAGGCGCATCGGTTGTAAATGCTCTTTCCGAGTGGCTGGAGGTTGAGATCTGCCGCGATGGAAAGGTATATAAACAGCGCTATGAGCGCGGCAAAACGATGTATCCGCTGAAAGTAGTCGGTGAGTGTGCTCCGGATAAGCACGGCACACGGGTCGTATTCCTGCCGGATAAGGAGATTTTCGAGGAAACGGTCTACGACTATGATACGTTAAAAGTACGCCTGCGTGAGACGGCATTCCTGACGAAAAACTTAAAGATCACCCTGCGGGATGACAGAGAAGTGAAGCATGAGAAGACCTTTCACTATGAGGGCGGTATCAAGGAATTTGTCACCTACTTGAACCGGAGCAATGAGAAGCTCTATGAACCGGTTATCTACTGCGAGGGCATCAAGGACAAGGTATTTGTCGAGGTGGCGATGCAGCATAACGATTCCTACACGGAAAATATCTACACCTTCGTCAATAATATCAACACACCGGAGGGCGGTACCCATCTGGCCGGCTTTAAGAGTGCTCTGACGAAGACTTTTAATGACTATGCGAAGAAAAATAAGCTTCTGAAGGAAAATGAGCCGGCACTCAGCGGTGAGGATATCCGCGAGGGCCTTACAGCGATCATCAGCGTTAAGATCGAGGAGCCGCAGTTTGAGGGACAGACGAAGCAGAAACTCGGCAACAGCGAGGCCCGCGCGGCGGTCGATGCGATCGTGAGCGAGCAGCTGACATATTTCCTGGAGCAGAATCCAACGGTTGCCAAGATCATCTGTGAGAAATCAATTCTTGCCAAGAGAGCCCGCGACGCAGCCCGCAAGGCGCGCGAGATGACGAGACGTAAATCAGCGCTTGACGGCATGGCGCTTCCAGGAAAATTAGCCGATTGTTCCGACAAGAATCCGGAAAACTGCGAGATCTACATCGTAGAGGGAGATTCCGCGGGTGGTTCTGCGAAAGAGGCTAGAAATAAATCCAATCAGGCTATTCTGCCTCTTCGAGGCAAGATCTTAAACGTAGAAAAAGCAAGACTGGATCGAATTTACGGCAATGCGGAGATCCGTGCGATGATCACGGCATTTGGTACCGGTATTCATGAAGATTTTGATATTTCAAAACTTCGTTACAACAAGATCATTATCATGACCGATGCCGATGTGGATGGTGCACATATCAGTACCCTGCTTCTGACGTTCCTGTATCGTTTTATGCCGGATTTGATCCGGGAAGGACATGTATATCTGGCACAGCCGCCGCTTTATAAGATCGAGAAGAATAAGCGTGTCTGGTATGCATACAGCGATGATGAGCTGAATTCGATTCTGACTGAGATTGGCCGTGACAACAACAATAAGATCCAGCGTTATAAAGGTCTGGGTGAGATGGACGCGGAACAGCTTTGGGAGACTACCATGGATCCGGAGCGCCGAATTCTTCTCCGTGTCCAGATCGACAGTGAGACTGCTTCGGAGGTTGATCTGACATTTGCTACCCTGATGGGGGATCAGGTTGAGCCGCGCCGTGAGTTTATCGAGGCAAATGCGAAGTACGTAAAGAACCTGGATATTTAATTAAATTTAAGTCACTTAAATCCTTTTGAGGACGAAAGGAGTATAGATGGAACCAAATATATTTGACAAAATTCATGACATTGATCTGAAAAAGACAATGGAAACGTCTTACATCGATTATGCGATGAGCGTTATTGCTGCCCGTGCACTTCCGGATGTGCGGGATGGCTTGAAACCGGTGCAGAGACGAGTGCTTTATTCGATGGTTGAGCTGAATAATGGACCGGATAAGCCCCACCGTAAGTCAGCCCGTATCGTCGGTGATACAATGGGTAAATACCACCCACATGGTGACAGTTCAATCTATGGTGCGTTGGTAAATATGGCTCAGAAATGGGCTACCCGTTACCCGCTTGTAGATGGACATGGAAACTTCGGTTCCATGGACGGCGACGGCGCCGCAGCGATGCGATACACCGAGGCAAGACTGAGCCGTATTTCCATGGAGATGCTGGCGGATATTGGCAAGAATACCGTTGATTTCATGCCGAACTTTGATGAGACTGAGAAAGAACCGACGGTTCTTCCGGCTCGTTTTCCCAATATTCTGGTAAATGGCGGCACCGGTATCGCCGTTGGTATGGCAACGAATATTCCGCCTCACAACCTGCGTGAGGTGATTGCTGCCGTTGTCAAGATCATAGACAACCGGGTGGAGGAAGACCGCCCGACTACCATCGAAGAACTGATGGAGATCGTAAAGGGACCTGATTTCCCGACAGGAGCAACCATCCTTGGAAAAGCAGGCATCGAAGAAGCGTACAGAACCGGACGCGGCAAGATCCGTGTACGGGCTGTATACAATATCGAGGCCATGGCAAATGGCAAGAGCCGTATCATCGTGACAGAGCTTCCTTATGCAGTGAATAAGGCTCGTTTGATCGAAAAGATCGCAGAGCTTGTAAAGGATAAAAAGCTTGATGGAATCACGGATCTGCGTGATGAATCCAACCGTGAGGGACTTCGGATCTGCATTGAACTGCGCCGTGATGTGAATGCCAATGTCATCATGAACCGTCTGCTGAAGCATACACAGCTGCAGGACACCTTTGGTGTGATTATGCTGGCGCTGGTTAATAATGAGCCGCGTATCTTAAATCTGCAGCAGATCCTGGAATATTACTTAAAGCACCAGGAGGATGTGGTAACCAGAAGAACCAAATATGATCTGAACAAGGCAGAAGAGAGAGCCCATATTTTGGAAGGTCTTTTAAAGGCACTGGATCATATCGATGAGGTTATTAAGATCATCCGCGGTTCTGCCAATGTTCAGGCGGCGAAAGCTCAGTTAATGGAGCGTTTTGATCTTTCGGATGCACAGGCACAGGCCATCGTAGATATGCGTCTGCGTGCTCTGACCGGTCTGGAACGCGAGAAACTGGAAAATGAATATAAAGAGCTGGAGGCAAAGATTGCAGAGTTGAAAGCGATTCTGGCAGATGAGAAGAAACTTCTGTGTGTTATCAAGGAGGAGATCTCCCTCATCGCTGATAAATACGGAGATGACCGCCGTACCGCCATCGGATATGATGAATACGATATGTCTGCGGAGGATTTGATCCCGGATGACGATATCGTTGTGACCATGACCAATTTTGGCTATATTAAGAGAATGTCCAGCGATAATTTCAAGAGCCAGAACCGCGGAGGCAAGGGAATCAAGGGCATGCAGACTATTGAGGAAGATTATATCGAAGATCTGCTGATGACCACAACCCATCATTATGTGATGTTCTTTACCAACAAGGGACGCGTATACCGTCTGAAGGGATACGAGATTCCGGAGGCAGGACGCACTGCCAGAGGTACTGCCATCGTGAATCTGCTTCCGCTGATGCCAGGCGAGAAGATCACATCCATCGTTCCTATGAAGGAGATCGATGATGAGAAATATCTCTTCATGGCAACCCGCAATGGTATGGTTAAGAAGACTCCGATGAAGGAATACAGCAATGTCCGCAAGAACGGTCTTCAGGCGATTGTACTTCGTGATGATGATGAATTGATCGAAGTTAAGGCTACCGATAATACCGAAGATATTTTCCTGATCACAAAGAAAGGTATGTGTATCCGATTCCATGAGACCGATGTCCGCGTAACAGGCCGTGTTTCCATGGGGGTTATCGGCATGAAGTTTGATGAAGGCGATGAAGTCATCGGTATGCAGATGGCCAGCCAGGGAGAATGCCTGCTGGTGGTATCGGAAAATGGTTATGGAAAACGCACTCCGATTGATGAATTTACAGCCCAGAACCGAGGCGGCAAGGGCGTGCGCTGCTATAAGATCATCGACAAAACCGGTGATTTGGTGGGTGCAAAGCTGGTAGATAATGAGCGCAAGATCATGCTGATTACCAATGAAGGCATCATCATCAAGATGGCAGTCAGCGACATCTCGATTATCGGACGCAATACCTCCGGTGTGAAGCTGATGAGTATTGATGCTGAATCCGGCATAGCAGTTGCAAGCATCGCCAAGGTGCGGGAGAGCGACAAGGATGAGGATGAAGAAGACGAATTTCTGGAGGAACAGGACGGAGAAGAAACCGAATCTGAGAATACGGAAGAATAAAAGTTACAGTTCAGCCATGCGCTGGTTTGAATGAGAAAGTGTGTTGCAAGCTTGCTTGCATAAGCACTTTTTCATCCAAATCAGCATATGGTGGACCCACCATGCTTCTTGTTTTCATGAATATGGAAACAAGAAGATGTCATGGCTGAACTGTAACGAATAAAAAGTAAAAAAGATCAGATATCCTTGATCCTTGAAAAGAAAATCATAAAAAAGAGAACATCCGGCAATTCATAAACTGGAATTAGCGGGTGTTCTCTTTTTGATCTTTATAAGGCGCAGTATTTTAACAGCGTCACAGCGTCGTTTCTCTCTGAATGAGTCGGCACCTGAATTCCTGGTAGGTAAATTCAGATTCACGGTTTTCGATCATAGCAAGAAGAAGTTTGGCAGCATACTCGCCCATTTGATCGTAGGGAATATCAATGCCGCTGATAGAAGGATAGTCCATTTCATAGAAATTCACCTCGTTCAGGAAGATATGGCGAATTCTCTGAGGGATGGAAAAGCCTGTTTTTAATATTTCACGCTGCAGCAGCAGTCCAATGTCGTAGTTTTGAGAAATGGCAAGATCAAAACTGCGGTTTTCCATGTATTTAGCTAAAAATTGCTGCAAATGAATCAGATCACGATCCTTGATAGGACAGATCACGTGCTCCAGATGGCAGTTCGGTGCCGTCCGGCGAAGCAGGGATTCAAAAAGCGGATATTTATTATTGACTAAAAGACCGTCATTGCTGATGGAAAAATACCGCACTTCGCGGATTCCCTTTTCCAGGCAGAAGGAGGCACATTCCTGCAGGGCATATTCAAATGCATGGGGGAACGGCGTTTTTTTTGAGAAAACCCCGTCCATACAGATAACCACATAGGGAATATGATTTTCATCGGCCGGTTTTGTAAAAGCAGCGTGATCATCGTTGGAAATAAAAATGAGTCCATCGATCACGTTGGAATAATAGCTTTTGACATAATCCGGAGAAGAATCTATATCATCCATTTCATTGAAAATCGTGATGGTATAGTCGATCTGGGACAGGTACTGGCTGATTCCGGTAAAAGCATTTAAGAAAGCCTGGCGGCTGTAATCCTTTGCACATACAATTCCGATGGACGTGCAGTTTTTGGTCCGCATGCTTTTGGCGGAAGCATTGGGATAGTAGTGAAGTGTTTCAACGGCATCTAAAACCTTGCGTCTGGTTTCCTCACTGATCTTCTGATTCTGGCGATTATTGATCACATAAGATACAGTCGCCTGAGAGACTCCGCAGAGTTTTGCGATGTCTTTTGCAGTAACATTTTTTTTCATAATTTTGTAGACTCCTTATAACACTTTTACAGTTTATTAAATTTCTCTAAAAATGTCTATAGAAATTCACTAAAATACACAATAATTTAATATTGCTAAAAAAATAATTGAAATGCCGATCCTTTTGTGATATTCTAACAATACAAAATTCACTTATACGTATAAGTTTGGAATGGAGGAAAAAATGGGAAAAGCAAACGAACAAGCAAAAGATAAGCCTTCGTTATTAAACCGCTGGCTGAACGGAATTGAGAAAGTCGGAAATAAACTTCCGCATCCGATTTCTATTTTTGCAATTTTAGTTCTCTTTGTTATCGTTCTTTCTGCTGTCTGTGAGATGGCTGGAGTTTCGGCAACAGGTGAACTGGTTAACCGTTCTAAGGGAGTCGTAGAGACTCAGACGGTTCAGGCTGTCAGCCTTTTGAATGGTGAGGGGCTTGTGTATATGCTGACACATGCAATCACTAACTTTACAGGATTCGCTCCTTTGGGAGTTGTCCTGGTAGCTATGTTTGGTATCGGACTTCTGGAGGACAGTGGTTTAATCGGCGGCGCATTAAAGTCTGCTGTAGAGGTTACTCCGGCTAAGTTAATTACTCCGATGATCGTATTCTTAGGCGTTATGTCCAACCTGGCCGATGCAGTTGGATACATCGTTCTGATTCCGATCGCAGCACTGATGTTCATGGCATACAATCGTCATCCGGTAGTTGGTATGGCTGCAGCATTTGCAGGTGTATCCGGTGGTTTCTCTGCAAACTTATTAATCGGTACTCTGGATCCGCTTCTTTGCGGTATTACCAACGAGGCTGTAAAGATGGTAGACCCGACTTATGTAGTTGAGCCGACCGGAAACTGGTACTTCATGATGGTGTCTACCTTCCTGATCACAATTTTAGGTACTATCATCACTGAGAAAGTCGTTGCACCGCGTTTTGGTGAGTATCACGGCAATGGGGAAGAGAATGAAACAAGCTCTGAGTATAAATTAAACGACCAGGAAAGAAAAGCTCTGAAAGTAGCTGGTTTAACCTTACTGGTTATGATTCTGGTTCTGGTAGCTTTCTGTCTCCCGGCTAACTCTGTTATGAGAGCTGAGGACGGAACACTGTTAGGAAACTCCCCGTTCATGGAGGGCATCATCCCAATTATCACTGTACTTTTCTTCGTACCGTCTGTTGTATATGGTCATATGACTGGTGTATATCACGGAGAGAAGGATGTCTGCAACGCAATGGGACGTGCCATGGGAACCATGAGCTCCTACATCGCTCTGACCTTTGTGGCAGCACAGTTTATTAACTTCTTTGGTTATACCAAATTAGGAACGATCCTTGCATTAAAGGGAGCTGAGTTCTTTAGAAACTCTGGTATTGGAACTATCCCGACCATGATCTTATTCGTTCTTTTTGCAGCATTCATCAACCTGTTCATGGGTTCTGCATCTGCAAAATGGGCTCTGATCGCTCCGGTATTCGTACCGATGTTCATGCTGTTAGGTTACACACCGGAGTTCGCTCAGGTTGCTTACCGTATCGGTGACTCCTGTACAAACGTTATCACTCCGATGATGTCCTATTTCGCAATGATTATCGTATTCATGAAGAAATACGATAAAGAGGCTGGTATCGGAACCCTGGTTTCCACCATGCTTCCGTACAGTATCTGCTTCCTGATTGGATGGAGTATCCTGTTAGTATTATGGATCGTACTTAACCTTCCGTTAGGACCGGGCGTTGGAATGTTTCTTGGCTAATGGGGCTGAATTGTTACGATAATTTAAATAACTAGAATAAGATGTACTCTGGGAATGTTTTATGCGGAATGCATAGACATTCCAGGAGTACATATTTTTTCAAAAAAATTGCATGAAGGAGGAAATAATGAACCAGACAAATATAAAAATTGGACAATTAAGAGATCGCATGAAAGAACTGGGAATCGATGCATACCTGGTTCCGACTGCGGATTTTCATGAATCTGAGTATGTAGGCGAATTCTTTAAATGCCGTCACTTCCTGACCGGTTTCAACGGAACCGCTGGAACGGCTGTTATCACTATGGACAAAGCCGGACTCTGGACAGACGGAAGATACTTTGTACAGGCAGAAGAGCAGCTTTCAGGCAGTGAGATCAAATTATACCGCATGGGTGAATCTGAATTTCCGACTCTGGACGAGTTTTTAGAGGAGGAGCTTCCGGTTGATGGATGCCTTGGATTTGACGGCCGTGTTGTAAACTCTGAGCTGGGGTATGGTCTTCAGAACTTACTGCAGGAAAAAAATGTAACAATCAACTGCAGCAAGGATCTGGTAGGTGAGATCTGGACTTCCCGTCCGGCTATGTCCTGCGAGCCTATCTGGAGCCTGGATGTAAAATATGCCGGAAAGAGTACCGTAGAGAAACTTTCTGATCTTCGTGATGCCATGAAGAAAAATAAAGCACAGATTCATCTGATGACGGCCCTGGATGAAATCGCATGGTTATTCAATCTCCGTGGAAACGATATTGTAAATAACCCGGTATTTCTGTCCTATGCACTTATTACACAGGATGAAGCTTATTTATACGTACAGAAAGAAGCCATCAAAGAAGATACTAAGATGGGAAAAGAGGTTTGTGCGGCTTTAGCTGAGGCAAAGGTTCAGGTAAAAGAGTATGCGGAATTCTTACAGGATGTGGCAGCCCTGAAGAATGAGAAGATTCTTCTGGAACGCAAGAAAGCAAGCTTTGCTGTATGCGAGAGCATTGATGCTTCCTGCCGTATCATAGATGAGATGAATCCTTGTGCGACCATGAAGCTGTTAAGAATGCGACCGAGATCGAAAATATGCGTAAGGCCCATTTAAAAGATGGTATAGCTGTTACCAAGTTTATGTACTGGCTGAAGCATACCATCGGAACCTGCGATATGACAGAGATGACAGCGGCTCATAAAATTGAAGAACTGCGAGCAGAGCAGGGCAATTATATCGAGCCAAGTTTCGTAACCATTGCAGCTTACAAGGAAAATGCAGCAATGTGCCATTATCATCCAAGCGATGAGGTATGCAAGAAATTAAAACCGGAAGGTCTTCTGCTGGTAGATTCCGGAGGACAGTATTTAGAGGGAACTACTGATATCACAAGAACCTATGCGTTAGGACCTCTGACCGAGAAGGAAAAAGAGTACTACACAATCGTAGCAGCCGCTATGCTGAAGGTATCAACCATGAAGTTCCTTCACGGCTGCCGGGGAATCAACTTAGACTACACCATTCGTGAAGCATTCTGGAAACGTGGTCTTGATTTTGCACATGGTACCGGACATGGTGTTGGATATCTTTCTAACGTACATGAGAGACCGAACGGACTGCGCTGGAAGGTTGTTCCGGAGCGTCAGGACAGCGCTGTGATCGAGCCGGGCATGATCTGCTCCGATGAGCCGGGTCTGTACTTTGCTGGCGATTTCGGAACCAGAACAGAGAACCTGATCTTATGTGTCGAGGATGAGAAAAATGAGTACGGACAGTTCCTGAAGTTCGAATTCCTGACCAAGGCGCCGATTGACTTAGAGGCACTGGATACACGTTTCATTGATGACGCGGATATCGAGCGCTTAAATACATACCATAAAGACGTATACGAAACCATTTCTCCGTACATGAATGAAGAAGAAAAAGAGTGGTTAAAACATGTGACAAGAGAAATTTCAAGATAATATGATGTTACAGTTCAGCCATGCGCTGGTTTGAATGAATATGGAAACAAGAAGATGTCATGGCTGAACTGTAACAATATAATACCTCCTGAATAGATAGAGATAAATTCAAGTCGAACGTCCGTGAGACTTGGCGCGTGATTCTGGTCAGCAAAGCTGGCATATTCCTATCAGAATCACTGCGCATGAGATCAAAATCTATTCAGGGGGTATTTTTATTACATCTATTCAGAAATGATTGCAAGATTATTTAATTTCTATTATGATGATATAAGAGTCAGTAATAGATAAAACAGAGCGGTTCTGTCAGCAGGGGCAGATAAAAATTTCATGGAAGAAGGGTAGTTTTCAAATGAGAAGAATCAATGTTGAAACCATTACACAGAATATCAAAGAAATGTGCATTGAGGCCAACCATTTTCTGTCACCGGATATGAAAAAGGTGTTTGATGAGGCGGCAGCGAGTGAAGAATCTCCATTGGGACGTCAGATTTTAGGCCAGCTGGAAGAAAACTTATGTATCGCTGGTGAGGAGATGATTCCGATCTGCCAGGATACCGGAATGGCAGTTGTGTTTATCAAGGTAGGACAGGATGTACATCTGATCGGCGGTTCTCTGACTGATGCTATCAATGAGGGCGTGCGCCAAGGATATGTAGACGGATATCTCCGTAAATCCGTGGTTAAGGATCCGATTTACCGTGAGAATACGAAGGATAATACACCGGCTATCATTCATTATGAGATCGTAGAGGGTGAGCAGGTAGAGATCACGGTGGCTCCGAAGGGGTTCGGAAGTGAAAATATGAGCCGTATATTCATGCTGAAACCGGCAGATGGAATTGAAGGAGTCAAGGATGCTATTCTGACAGCGGTGCGGGATGCGGGACCCAATGCCTGTCCTCCGATGGTAGTAGGTGTCGGAATCGGTGGAACCTTTGAAAAGTGTGCAGAGATGGCGAAGCACGCGCTGACCAGAAATCTGGAAGAGGAATCACCGGTTGAGTATGTGCGTGATCTGGAAAAAGAAATGCTTGAAAAGATCAATAACCTTGGAATCGGTCCTGGCGGTTTAGGCGGACGGACAACCGCCCTGGCTGTCAATATTGAAACCTACCCGACCCATATTGCAGGGCTGCCGGTAGGCATCAATATCTGCTGTCATGTAAACCGTCATGCGCACAGAGTGATTGATGAATATTTTTAGGATTGCGAAAGTGCGAAGCACATAGCAATCCGGTATCAAAAGGGGAAAAATCTCTTGTGACCCAAACATCGTTTGATAGTATAAAGAATGTACTCTCGGAGTCTTTCCTGCACAAAAGGATACCGAGAGCACATAAGATAGATTTGGAGGAAAATATGGATAAAACAATCACAGCTCCAATTGACAGGGAGACATTAAAAAGCCTGCATGCAGGTGATTATGTATATATAAGCGGAACCATCTATACGGCACGTGATGCAGCTCATAAGCGCATGATAGAGACGCTGGATGAAGGAAGAGAACTTCCCCTTGATCTGAAAGATAATGTAATTTATTATATGGGACCGTCACCGGCCAGAGAGGGCCGTCCGATTGGTTCTGCAGGTCCGACCACAGCCAGCCGTATGGATAAATATACTCCAAGACTTCTGGATCTCGGCATGGGAGCCATGATCGGAAAAGGAAAGAGAAGCCAGGCAGTCATCGATGCCATCGTTCGCAATGGTGCCGTTTATTTTGCGGCAGTGGGCGGAGCCGGAGCAATTCTTTCAAAGTGCATTAAGGAATCGGAAGTGATTGCATACGATGATCTGGGAACAGAGGCGATCCGAAAATTGACGGTAGAAAATATGCCTATGATTGTGGTAATTGATTCCGAAGGAACAATCTTTACGAGACCGCAGTAAAGGAATATCAGAGATAGGATAATAAGATATCAGATGTGGGATGACTCCCATCCCGCAGCAAGAATGCAGATGCATTTTTGAGTTTTATGAAGAGAGGTTATTGGCTGTTTTGCAAATAACCTCTCTTTTGTCGTGAAGAATAAAGTTATAATTGATAGAGATAAACCATGATTGGCATGGTTATCATACAAAGCAGAGTGGTAATTACGTTAATGGCACCAGCATAGCGGGCATCTTTTCCATATACCTGGGCCATCTGCGTGATTGTGGAGGCGGATGGGGTGATTGTGGCTAACAGGGTGACAAGCAGAATTTGTGAACCATTCTCAGCAAAAGAAGCAAGGCTGCTGAATTTAAGAAGTAAAATTGTCAAAAGCGGTACACCGATGAGTCGCAGAATCGTGACAAGTCCAATATGGGGAAAAGCCAGAATTTCCTGGGGCGTGGTTCCGGCAATCAGCATTCCTGAGATCAGCATGGCCAAAGGACCAATCATGCTTCCCAGGGAGTGGACAGCGCTGTCCACTGGATCGGGAAGTGAAATCTGTGCCAAGAATAGAAAAATACCGAATAAAATGGCAATCATATTTGTATTTGTTATGATTTTTTTAAAATCAGGCTTCTTTTCTTCACAGATCATCATTTTGCCATGACTCCAGAGAAGAAAAAGCTGTACAGAGACGTAGGCGCTGGAATAAATAACCCAGTCTGGTCCTAGAATAGAGGAAACAAGCGGTATAACAAGATTTCCTGCATTAGAGTAGATGATAGAGGCTTTTTCAACTCCGTTAAGATGAAGAAGAGGTCCTATAAAGTAAAAAAGGACAATCAGGATGAGATGGATCAATACAGCAGCAGCCACCGCCAAAAGAAGCCCATTTAGGATGGAAGGGCTGCAGCTGACCTGAAAAGCAGATAAAATCGAACAGGGGACTACGATATAGACAGACAGGCGTGAAAGAATGCGGCTGTCATCTGAGCGGCAAATGCCAGTCTTTACCAAAACAAAGCCTAAAAACATGATGATAAATAATGCCGCAATTTTACCAACTAAAATTCCAATGGACATAATACGTTTGCTACCTCCTCATAACAGGGCATAGAGACAGAATATTTTTTTGCAAGTCGGAGGGGCTCCATGACAAGTCCGTCCAGTTCCGATGGTTTTCCTTCCATTATGTCACGCTGCATGGAAGTGGTGGCATCGGCAGATAAGTTGGAAAGAATCTCCAGATTTATTTTTACATAGTCTTTTTCAAAGGGATATCCCATGGCAGCAGCCAGAGCGCTGATTTCACGAATCATGGATTTAAATAATTCACGGGCAGCTCCTTCCTTTTGAAAATCTCCGGCTACGGCATGAAGGTAGACTCCGGCAGCTCCGATAGGGGAGACATAGGAAAATTTCTCCAAAGCATCCCTTTGGATATGGGTGGATAAAACTCCATCGATACCGCTTTCGCAAAGATCCGATTGAATGACTGATAAAATCGGAGAAATATAGGAAGGATCCCTGGGACCGAAGACAACCCTTAAGATAGGACCGTGCTGAACTAGAACACCGGGATGTTCTAAGGATGCAGAAACATAGATGCATCCATCCAGAACGGTACAATCCGGTAATTCTTTCTGCACCCTGGCACCGGTTCCATATATATTTAAGATGGGAATAATAATTGTGCGGGGACCAGTGGTCTGTCGGATAAAAGGAAGGACGGAATCAAGGGAATATTCTTTTACGCATATAAAGATAACCTCCGGAGCCAGGGAAAGAGCACAGGATTTTTCCATGGATAATGCACGAACCTCAAGATGTTCTTCCGTCTGATCCCAGAGATGACGAATGATGAGACCGTTATTACGCATAGCATCAAGGTTGGAACCACGGGCAATGAATGTAACATCCTTTCCAGCTTTTGTAAGAGCAGAGCCAAGAATTCCACCAGTACCGCCGGCTCCCAGGATCATATATTTTAAATTCATAAAAAAACTCCTTTCTGAATCCTAATCTGGATTGCTGCGTGCGATGCGATGCACTCCTGCAATCCGCCAAAACATCTATAGTATCATATCATAAAATATATTGAAAAATGGTGGTTTAAAGGAAATAAAAAAAAAGAAAAAACTTGGATAAATTTGCTTGACATTTTAAATTTTCTTTGATACAATGAGATACGCGTCTGACAAAGAAATGCGTTAAGATGCAATTGAATATTTTTTTTATTACTGCGGAGAAATACTCAAGAGGCCGAAGAGGCGCCCCTGCTAAGGGTGTAGGTCGGGCAACCGGCGCGAGGGTTCAAATCCCTCTTTCTCCGTTTCTTTTTTTAAAAAAGCTAGAAAAAATAAAAACAAAAAAGTGCTTGACACTGATGAGTTTTCGTGATAAACTAGCTGAGCTGTTGAAGAAACGGCGCTTTTGAAAAAGAAAAACAAAAAATAAATTAAAAAAAGTTGTTGACAAGCAAGAATGCTTATGATAAAATATATGAGCTGTCGCTGAGACAACAAAGAACCTTGAAAACTGAACAGTATGTAAAATCCTGAAAATTCTAAGAACAAAGGCTTTTGGTTAAGCCTTGAAGTTCAAGAGAACATTCAGAACAAAACCAAAACAACAGTAATAACGGTTAAAATTAGCCAAGCGAATTTTGACTGGAATCAAAACTTTAACATGAGAGTTTGATCCTGGCTCAGGATGAACGCTGGCGGCGTGCTTAACACATGCAAGTCGAACGAAGCAATCTAGCGGAAGTTTTCGGATGGAAG
>NZ_QUEL01000030.1:0-32936 GCF_003478145.1 Clostridium sp. AF29-8BH
GTATAATAAACTTTATATCATGTTGGAATATAAACTAAAACTGTATGGAATATCACTGACAAAACAGGAAGAAAGCTATACCAGCCAGTGCAGCCCGTTTTCACCAGAACTATCAAAAAGATATGCAGAAGCATCAAACAGAAAAGAGCGTGGCATGTATATAACGGATGGAGTAAGATATAATGCGGATGCAGTAGGAGCATTTAATATCCTGCGTAAATATCTTTCCGGATCCGGAAAACAGAAAGAACTGTCCGTAACCGGACTAAAGAATCCAGAAATAATAAAAGTAGCTGTATAGCCGAAAGGTAAGCAGTAGTGGTGTCATGGACGCACCCTGAAAAAAGGCGGTATCCCGCCAGATTTCAGATGCTCTGGTAACTTAGTTACCGAGTAGTTCACAGTCTTAGTATCGGGTGTGTGTTCTGTTTGTGAGAAAAAAATGCCTGGAGAAAAGACAGAAAAATAAAAAAATATACATATGATGACAGATTTTATCTTGTTAAACGCCACATTTTCTAGTATAATAAGGGTATCAATCCATGGATGGAAGTGACTGTGAACATGGAACTTTTAGAAGCAGTTTCAAACATTTATGAACACCTATTTAGATGGAGAAGGGGGCGTTTTTATGGAGAAAAGTTATACAAAGATCTACACAACTGGAGCGACAGTACCGTTAAAGATTCGGCCAGGACATTTCGCAACAAACCATGCACATATCAATTATTACATTGATGTGACGACCCTGAAAGCGAGAACGAAAGAGGCGGAGGAAGTTGCACAGGCGCTGGTTGGCATGTATCTGTATGACACCGTGATCGACACGATTGTCTGCATGGAGGGCACGGAAGTTATCGGTGCTTTTCTGGCGGAGGAGCTGGCAAAGGGCGGTTTTCTCTCGACGAACGCGCACAAATCTATCTATGTAATCAGCCCGGAGTTTAACAACAACAGCCAGATCATTTTCCGTGACAACCTGATTCCGATGATCCGCGATAAACATGTGATGATCCTGATGGCATCCGTGACGACGGGACGTACCTTAAATAAGGCAGTTGAGAGCATCCAGTATTACGGTGGTATCTTACAGGGCGCATCGGCGATTTTCAGTGCGATGGATTCGCTGGATGGTGTGCCGATCAAGTCAGTCTTTGGCAAGAAGGATTTACCGGATTATACGTATTCAGATTACCGTGACTGCCCGCTCTGCAAGGCAGGAAAGAAGATTGATGCGCTGGTAAATACGTTTGGATATTCGCCGATGGGGTGATGCGGCGATCGGAAGCTGCTTCGTTTGATGAATACAGGATTTGTAAAAGCCGGATCGTTGAAATGAAACGCGATCCGAATGCGGGTGCTGCATGGCGGCATAGAAAGCATTATTGAGAAAGAGATAGATTTTACAAGGTTTGAGAACAGATAGTGGATACCGCAAAACCACAGAATCCGTGCACTGACCTGTCAGAAATAAGAAGATGGGGAGCAGAGGGATGGGAAAAAGGTTTTGCGGTATCTCTTTTTGTGTCAAAGGTGCCAAGGCACATTAATGAAAAAAATAACAGAAACAAGAATAAAGAAGGGAAAGAAAGAGGGATAAAAATGGATACACAGCAGATGTTTCAGGAACTGGATCGCCTTTATGCGCAGGGAAAACTGGACGAAGCGGAAGAGAAAATGATGGGCTGGATGAAGGAAGGGCTGGATTCAGGGAACAAAAGCCTTTGCCTGATGATGTGCAATGAGATGGAAGGACTCTACCGGAATACCGGACGGGTTGCACAGGCAGTCGATATGGCGGATATGGCGCTGTCCCTGATTGCGGGGATGGGACTGGATGGTTCGATCCACCATGGAACGACACTTTTAAATGCGGCAACCGCGCGCCGGATGGCAGGAGATGTGGAGAAAGCGCTTTCCCAGTACCGGGAGGCGGAAGCGATTTTTAAGAATCTTGGAAAAACGGATGGCTATGAGATGGCAAGTCTCTACAATAATATCAGCCAGATTTATCAGGAACAGGAGGAACATGAAAAGGCGCTGGAATCGCTGGATAAGGCGCTGGAACTAATTAAAAAGATGGAGAACAGCGAGGCGGAGGTGGCAACGACCCATGTCAACCGGGCGCTATCCTTGATGGCGCTGGGACGGCTGGATGAGGCAGACGAGGAGTTAAAGGAAAGCCTGACCTTTTATGCGTCCCCGGAGGGCGTGCAGTCGGGACACTTTGGTTCGGCGCTGGCAGCAGCCGGGGAGCTGGCATGGCGGCGCGGCAATTATGATCAGGCGATCGGGCTGCTGGAAAAAGCGCTGATGGTAACGCAGTCCCGGTTTGGCGAGAGCGATGCGTGCGCGGTGATCCGCCAGAATCTGGAGATGATCAAAAAAGAAAAGGAAGAAAAAGGCATTACCGGAGCTGCAGACAAGAAGGAAGACAAGGGCGGAAACCCGAGCACTGTGCGAGCTGTCAGTTCAAGGATGCGAAATTCTGAGACAGGACAAGAAAAAAGCGTTTTTTGAAAAGTTTTCAGATGGAAGATTTGATAAAAAGCGTGCAAGAAACGCGCATGAAAAAAAGATACTGAAAATAGAGAAAACGTAGAAATAGAAAAAACCATAAAATCAGGTAGGGGGATTAGATGCAGGGACTAGAACTGGCAAAACGATATTATGAAGAAGTCGGGCGTCCGATGCTGGAGCGGGATTTTCCAGAGCTTCTGCCGCGGTTGGCGGCGGGACTGGTGGGCGAAGGTTCGGAATGTCTGGGATTTGACGATGCGATATCGCAGGATCACGATTTCGGGGCGGGTTTCTGTCTGTGGTTTTCGGCGGAAGATTATAACCAGTACGGAAATGCGCTTCAGGATGCCTATGACCGTTTGCCAGGGGAGTTTGCAGGTGTTCCGGCACGCCTCACAAGTGCGCGGGGCGGCGGACGTGTCGGTGTGTTTGAGATAGAGGCATTTTACAGCCGTTTTATCGGGATGGAACAGCCGCCAAAGAGCCTGATGCGCTGGCTGCATCTGCCGGAAGATAAGCTGGCGGCAGTCGTGGGCGGGGCAGTATTTGAGGATGGACTGGGAGAATTTTCTGCGATCCGCGAGGCGCTCCGGAAGTATTATCCGGAGGATGTCCGGATCAAGAAGATCGCGGCGCGGGCAGCGAAAATGGCACAGTCGGGACAGTATAATTATGGCCGCTGTATGCGGCGGGGCGATACGGTTGCGGCGATGCTGGCGCTCGATGAATTTGTGCGGCAGGCGATTTCGATGGTCTATTTACTAAACCGGACGTATATGCCTTACTATAAGTGGATGTTCCGGGGAATGGAAAACTTTCAGATTCTGCCGGAGGTGGCGGAAAAAATCCGGGAGCTTTCGGTGATGGGAGATACGAGCGAGATGTGGAAGCCGCCGTTTCCCCCGGGATGGAATCCTTATGTAAACCAGTTAGATCCGCGTGTGGGTCGGATCGAGGAAATCTGTCAGGCGGTAGTTGGGGAACTGCGAAAACAGGGACTGACTGACAGCCGGGATGCATTTCTGGAAGCGCATACGTGGGAGATCATGAAACGGATTCAGGATCCGGAGCTGAAAAAATGTCATGTGATGGAAGGATAAGCCGCGGATAGACACATCAAAATGGGAACGCGCATGGACTGTAAATGAAAGAAAAGATGCAGGAAATTGATTTGGAAGGGATCTGGCAAGCGAAAGGGAGGACAGCGTATGACGAAACAGGAGAAAATAGAGAAACTGATTCAGATGGAGTGGGAAGATTTTCAGAAAGTCAATAACGAGGGCGGACGTGCTTCTTGTCAGGACGATCCAGAGACATTTTTTATCATGCGACGAAGCCATTTTGCACCGTGGACAGAGGAACTCATCGACTGCGTGCAGTCGGATATGGACCGCGCCCATGAGCAGGGGCGCAATCTGGTAATGGAGAAATATGCGTGGATGATGGCGAGCACCGCACCGGAGCAGTTTAAGAAACTGCATCATTTTCTGATTGATCCGACGCTGGCGGGCGAACAGTGGAGTGATGCGATCGTGAAACAGCAGCTTGCTTGGATGGAAGAGTACCAGGCGAAATATCCGGTGCTGGCGTCTGGAAACCGGCTTCTCTACAGTTCTGAAGATACGCCGTATGATACTTCCTTCCAGACGTACCTGCTTGGAGAACTGCGGACTTACTCGGACAGCACCCTGCATACGTACTGGCAGTTTATCAATGACCTGAAAAAGGAAGGAAAGAGTCTGGCACTTCTGACGATGGAGGCGGAAGTGAAGGCATATGGATATGAGGGGCTGGATGCGGCGGAGAAGGCGCTCTCTAAATAAAAATTAGAAGGATGTATATTCGAAAATTTATGGCAATGATTTCGAAAAAGTGAATGTATAATAGCTAATATACAAGGTAAGTTGAAAAAAATCGGAGAGAATGAATGATCAAAGTTCCTCTCCGATTTTCTTATATCAGCACATTCTTTGTTTCCAATTTTTACGAAAACCGCCGAACCACCCGCATCACCTGTTCCACAGTATCGCTCAGATTCTTCCGGGCGGATGCCGGTTCCATTGCTTCTTCCAGCGAGCAGATGGAGCGGAGAATTGGGAAAAAGGCGTCGATTCCGGCATCGTTACACTGGATGGCATCTGGGGTGACGCAGCCGGAGAAGGCGAAGACGGGCTTGCCGTATTTTTTAGCCAGTCTGGCGACGGCGATGGGGGCTTTTCCCATAGCAGTCTGTCCGTCGAGACGACCCTCACCGGTGATGACGATATCGCTGTCCTGGATGAACGATTCCAGAGAAGTTTCTTCCAGCACGATCGAGGCGCCCGGTTCCAGGACAGCGTTCATATAGCTTAAAAAGGCAAATCCGAGACCTCCGGCGGCACCCGTGCCGGGAACCGTTGGATCGGCGTGTGGAAATTGCCGGGCAGTAAGGACGGCGTATGCCTGCATCCAGCGATCCATATTTACGATATCTTCCCTGGAAGCGCCCTTTTGCGGACCATAGACGGCACTGCAGCCATTTGGACCGCAGAGCGGATTGGTGACATCGCAGGCGATCCGGAAGCTGCACGCGGACAGTTCGGGAAGAACGGAGCCGGTACGGATGGAAGAAAGCTCTGACAGTCCGGCGGCACCAGGGGAGACGGGCGTTCCGTCTTCTTTGAGAAATTGATATCCCAGCGCGGAGAGCATGCCGAGTCCGCCATCGTTGGTGGCGCTGCCGCCGATGCCAATCAGGAAACGCCGGCAGCCTTGGCGGATGGCGTCAAGGATCAGTTCTCCGACACCGTAGGTGGTAGTGCGGAGTGGATTGCGTTCCGCAGCAGCCAGGAGCGGAAGTCCGGAGGCAGCAGCCATCTCGATCACCGCAAGCGGTTCGCCCTGTCCCGGTGAGGTGAGAATCCCGTAGTCGGCTTGAAGGGGGCGTCCGAGCGGATCGGAGACGGAGATGGTGCGGATCCTGCCGCCCAGTCCTTCCGTCAGGGCATCCACGGTTCCCTCGCCGCCATCTGCCAGAGGGCGCACGAAGACCTCTGCCTCGGGATAGACGCGGAGAATGCCGCCTTTGGCGGCGTTTCCGGCTTCCATCGAGGCCAGACTTCCTTTCAGGGAATCGATTGCAACCGTAATTTTCATATGAGGTTCCTCCTTTTTGGTGTTTTGGATCCGATTCATTGTTACTTTCAGATGGAAATTGAAACTTTTCTTGACAGCTATGCTTCTTTTTATTATAATACTATTGGACACTGGATACAATATTGGATGCTCCATTTTAAGAAACAAATTTGGCATTTATCTCATGTTTGAGATAGCCAGACGAGCGACAGGAGGTACCGATATGAGTAACTTAACAATCAGACCAATCAACACTGGTTTCGTGACGATGATTCCGAAACAGTATCTTTACCACCATTCTACGGTGGCATATTATCCCGATGCTTCCGATCGGGAGGAAGAATACCCAGTTTTTACGTATCTGGTAGAGGGCGGAGACAAACTGCTGCTTGTGGATACAGGCATGGCATACACAGAGCGCGCCGATAAATACCACCATCATGGATCATATCAGCCGGAGGGCATGGCGATCGCGGATCAGCTTGCAAAGATCGGATATAAACCGGAGGATATTGATATTGTAGTGTTTACCCATCTGCACTGGGATCATTGCTTCTATATGGATAAATTCACGAATGCGAAATTTTATGTAAACAAGAAGGAATACGAATTTGCGATGGATCCAATCCCGCTCTATTACAAATCATACGAGGCGCCGCAGCTTGGCATTACCCGCCCATTTGAGGGAATCAAGATGGAACTGCTAGAAGGCGAGGCAGAGATCATGCCGGGCGTGCGCGTATTTGAGACGCCGGGACATTCCATCGGGCATCAGTCGGTTGAGATCGACACGGCAGCGGCAGATATATTTGCTGCGGTGATGCAATTTTCATTATGGATAATACGAAACCGATTGAAGAGATTCATTATGATATTACGCCTCCGAACCGGTTTTCAGATATTGTCTCCGCCTGGAAGAGCATCGAACTTATCAAAGCCCGGGCAGAGAGTCTGGATAAGATTCTGACCTGTCATGACCGCGAGATGTTAGATCGGGTTTCGAAAACACCGATCCTTGGTCTTTAAGACGAAAGGCAGGTGAAAGAAGAAGTTCGTGAGACTTCGAGAAAATGGCAGTGGTTGGGGTAATTGCAAGCTGTGACACGAAATATCATGAAGTACAGTTTGTACAGAAAAAAATAAAAATGAGCGGAAACAGTCCGCTGATACTCGATGTCAGCACGGGACCGCATATTCCGATGCGCGCAGATGTCAGCCGGGAGGAGATTCTGGCAATGGGTGGTTATACCTGGGAGCAGGTGCACGCGATGGACAAGAGCGGTGCGATCGCAGCGATGACGGAGAGTATTTCCAAGATGCTGTTAAAACTCGTCGGGGAGAAAAAGATTGACGGCGTGATGGGAATGGGCGGACTGCAGAATACGGTCATGTGTTCTGCGGCGCTGCGCCTGCTTCCGATCGGATTTCCGAAGATTATCTGTTCCACGATCGCCAGCGGATACCGGTATTTTGACACGGTTGTGGGCGACAAAGATATCATGGTGGTTCCGTCGATCGTTGATTTTGCCGGTATGAACCCCGTTAATGAGGCGGTGTTGGGAAATACAGTCAGCGCCCTGATTGGCATGGTAACATATGGGGGAAAACGGATCGATACACATGGGGAAAAATATATCGCGACAACGCTTATGGGGATTACGAATGATACCGTGATGCGGGCATCCGACGAGCTGACGGCGCTCGGCAGGAAGATGATCAGCTTCCATTCGACCGGAATCGGCGGCCGGGTGATGGAGTCGATGATCCGCGAGGGCGTTATTTCAGCCGTTATGGATCTCTCACTGCATGAGATGACAGCGGAATATTTGGGTGATTACGGATACAGCAAGGGTGCGGATAACCGCCTGTGTGCAGCAGCGGAGATGGGGATCCCGGCGCTGATCTGCCCGGGTGGCATTGATTTTGCGTGTCTGAGGAAAGAGGAACTTTTAAAAGATGAGGAAGATCGGGGGTACGTATGGCATAATCAGGATTTAACACATACGCGCCTGTATGAGAGCGAAATTCTGGATATTACACACACGATCGTGGAACGGCTGAATCGTTCTAAGGGAAAAACGGAGGTCATTCTCCCGATGGGGGGACTGCGGACAATGAGTTATCCGGGTGAATTTTTCTATAAACCGGAGACAATTCAGAAGATGCGTCAGATTTTCGAGGCGGATCTGAAGCCGGAGATTGTGTTTAAAGCGTATGATCTGAATTTCTGTGATCCTGAATTTGCGGATATCTGCGCACAGGAGATGGAAGCGCTGCTGAATGAAGCGGAGGGCAGCAGAAAGGAGAGCGCATGAAATATCAGGAATACAAAGAGCTGAGCGATGCGATGGAACAGGCGGCTCACAAATTTTATCAGCTCCGCTATCAGATGAGCAACGGCGGAAATCTGAGTATGCGTGCGCCAGGGCATGACTGGATGCTTGTGAAGGCGACGGATGTGGCGTTTGACGAGGTGTGCGCGGACACAATTGTTGTGACGGATTTTGACGGAAACTTGATTGAGGGCAATCGGAAACCATCCAAAGAAGCTCTTTTGCACGGTGCGATCTACCGGGAGCTCCCGGAGGTGTGCGCGATCATGCACTGCCATTCCCCATATGCGACTGCATGGGCGGATAAGCATGAGACGCTTGATTTTTCGACGCACCATTCGGAAATGAAGCTGGGCGGAAATGTGCCGGTGTTTGACACCCATTCGTATGCCGTTCCGAAGGAATATTTCCCGATGATTCTGGAAGAGTTCCGGAAAAATAAAGAGATGAATGCATTCCTTCTGCGCGGTCACGGTCAGGTGACGGTGGCAGGGACGATGCGCGAGGCAGCTTATCTGGCGGAACTTGTCGAGGAGACGGCGCAGATTTCGCTGCTGGCGGGTAGATAAGAAAAGCAGAAAAAAGTAATAGGCGGTGAACGCAGAGAGACAGGAACTGCGCTCATCGCCTTTTGTAATTATACGGCTGTCGATGCTTGGTAGGTGTTTTGTCTTTAAGAAAAATTGGCTTGGCGTCCAACACATTCGACAACATCTTTCAGATGACCGTAGATCGCCTGTTTGGTGGCGTCGATATCGCGGTTTTTCAGTCCCTGGATGATCTTTGCATGCTCGGACAGAGTATCGTTGATGCGTCCCTCCAGAGAGTAGTAGATGGATTTGAAGGAATCACATTTATTCCAGAGTCCCTGCAGGATCTCAACGGTGTCGTCGCAGCCGGAGAGCTCACAGAACCGGGTGTGAAATTGGCGGTCCAGCTGCATAAATTCCTTCGAATTATTGGAAAAATCGAGCATTTTTAAACTAATCTCTTCCAATTGGCGGATATCGTCATCACTTGCCCTGATACAGGTTCTGGCGGCGCAGTACTGCTCCATCAGGATACGGATGTCGTAGATTTCCGTCAGACGTTCCTTGGAGAGCTGGAATACGACTGCCCCACAGTGCGGTTTCGTGATCAAAAGTCCCTCTGCTTCCAGACGTTTGATTGCGTCGCGGACCGGGGTGCGGCTGACTCCAAGTGTTTTGGTGAGGCGTTCCTGGGCGATATGTTCGCCTGGCTTAAACTCACCTTGAATAATTGCATTTTTGACCCAGAGATAGACTGAGTCGGAAACGGTTGTATATTGAATAATTGGTTGTGTCTGATCCATAAACCATGGCTCCTTTTAAATTTCTTTATGATTATTATAACCGAAAAGAAAAGGAATAGCAATAAAATTGGATAATGTATCCAATCTGAAACTAAAATATTGTTTAAACTGTACAGAATGATGTTTATATAAGAAAGTTTATTGACAAAACAGACAGGTGGTGTTAGAGTAATAGTATCAAATTGTATCCAATATCCGGTGTCCAACGGAGAGGCGAAACAAAAAAGAAACGCAGAACGTGAAAAAGAGAAAAAGAAAGGAAGAAGGAACATGAGGAGAAGACGATTTGTGGCATTAGGTTTAGCAGCGATAATGGCAATGACGGCAATGACGGGATGCGGTGGAAGGTCATCCGCGAAAACAGACAGTACAACAGGCGGCGATAAAAAACAGGCAGAAGCAACCAGCGGAAAAGAAAAGATTACACTTCGAATTGGATCCGGACATTCGGAATCCAACCCATGGATCACAGCGCTGGAAGATTATTTTGTGAAAAATGTATCGGAGAGAGTCAGTGAAGAGACAAATTATGAGATCGACTGGGTTAAATCCTACGGCGGTTCTGTTATCTCCCTGGGAAATGAGTTGCAGGGCGTGCAGGATGGTCTGGTCGATATCGGATGTACGATTCTTGTATTTGAGGCATCCAGACTTCCGTTACAGGATATGGTTTACAGTATGCCGTTCTCCTGCTCCGATCCGCTGATTGTGGCAGAGACGATCAAACAGATGTATGAGAAATATCCGGAATTCACTTCGATTTATGAAGACAGCTACAACCAGAAGTTCGTCGGAATCGGTGTATCGGATCCGTATGGATTCTTCAGCACGAAAGAAGTTAAGTCTCTGGAAGATGTAAACGGAATGAAGATCGGCGCGGCAGGCATCAACCTCTCCTGGATCGAGGGCTCTGGTGCAGTCGGCGTCCAGACTTCCTTAAATGATACCTATCAGAACTTACAGACGAATGTATGTCAGGCGACGATTCAGCCGACCCATTCCTGTGTCAACTTAAAGGTATATGAGGTAGCGCCGTATTATCTGGACGCAAACTTCAACGTAGTTCCGTTCAATGCAATTACTGTCAATATGGATACCTGGAATGACCTGCCGGAGGATGTACAGAACATCATTTCCGAGGTTGGCGAGGGCTATCTGGACTATGAGTCTGAGTATATCAATACGATTCACGAAGAAGATATCAAAGCACTGGAAGAGCAGGGCTGTACCGTTACAACTCTGAGCCGTGAAGAGCAGGAAAAATGGGCAGCAAGTCTTCCGGATGTTGTCAATGGTCTGGTAAAGAGCCTTGACGACGCTGGGTACAATGGTTCCGAGATCGTGGAAGATTATTATGAGATTCTGGAATCTCAGGGTGTAGAGAGAGTACGCGACTGGAAGATCAGCGAGTAAGAAAATTGAAGGGAGCGGCTTGTCGCAGAGGAGAGTGTGAGCCGTGTGAAAAGTTCATCGGGACATACAGCGAAGGTATGTCCCGATGTGTTCAGAAAGACAGAGAAAGAACAGACAGAAGAGAGAAAAGGTGGGATGATATGTCAGTCCTTAGAAAATTAGATCGGTGTCTGGAACGTTTTTTGAGTATTATGGATGGAATTGCAGCGATCTCAGTATTTGGAATCATGATTCTGATTACAGCGGACGTTCTAAGCCGATTGATATTAAATAAACCGTTCGCGGGAACGGCGGAAATTGTCAGCAGCATTATCATTATCGTATGATTACTTCCTATTAAGAACACTGTAAATACAAGGCTTTTCGGAGCCTACAAACCAGAAAAAATAATATTTGATCTATCACATTACGCAAAAAGCCGTCCGGCATGAAAAACGGGCGGCTTTTTTGCGTGGATAGACGGAAAGGAGGCGCAAAAATAACTACAAAATTTTAGCGTTCAAATTTGTGCAACTTTAACGAAAAGGAGGATCGTAAATGGCCGATGAAAAATTGAATACTGGCCCTGCGGAGAATATTTCCCCGGAGGCTGCCGAGCCTATCACCACACCCGAACAGGCCGCAGCGTCTGAGCCCCAGCAGGAACAGACCGGGCCTGCCATACCTGAGTCCGGCGATGTGGTTGTGTCCTTTGACAAAATCAATGAACTTATGGCGGAAAAGAGGCAGAACGCCCGCGCCGAAGTCGAAAAGTCGGAAACCCCCGAAACGCCAGAGGCGGCAGCCCCCGGAGAAACACCGCAGCCCGCCAATACGGAGGAACCGAAAAAGCCGCGCCGTGGCCGTCCGCCGAAAGCGGAAAAGGCTGCGACTGAAAATCAGAAAGCGGAGAAATCGGCTGGGGCTCGCAAGGGCCGCCCACCCAAGGCGGATAAGGCGGCCCCTGACAAGCCCAAGCCGTCCAAACGAGACAAAGTGTCCCGAAGCGATGGAAAGGCCCCGGATGCCAAGGAGCCCATTAAGCCCGCACAGGATACGGCACTGAAGGAAACTGCTGCTGTGGAACAGACGGCTCCCGAGCCGACTACACCGCCCCGCCCGGTTGAGGAAGGCAAGCTGGTTTATCTGAAACTTTCCGAGGTTCATCCGTTTCACACATTCCGTCCGCACCCCTTTAAGGTACGGGACGATGCGAAGATGCAGGAAATCGTTGCTTCTATCCGCGTAAATGGTGTAATGGTTCCCGGTCTTGCCCGCCCGGAGAAAGATGGAAACGGCTATGAAATTGTAGCGGGTCATCGCCGTACCCACGGCAGTGAACTGGCCGGGTTGGATGAAATGCCCTTTATCGTCCGTGAAATGACCGACCACGAAGCGGTTCAGGCCATGAAGGACAGCAACAAGCAGAGGGATCAGACGCTCCCCAGCGAACTGGCCGCCCTGCTGGAGCTGGAAGTGGAGGACATCAAGCACCAGGGCGGGCGGCTGAAAGGCGTTGCGGAAGGCGATGTCGGGAAACGCTCGGTTGAGATTGTAGGCGATGCGCATGAAATGAACTATAAAAAGGTCATGCGCTACTTGCGGCTCAACTCCCTTGTGCCGGAGCTTCTGGATAAGGTAGACGATAAAAAGATGGGCTTCATGCCTGCCGTGGAGCTTTCCTACATCAAACCGAAAAATCAGAGGCTTATTGCTGTTTCCATTGACGGGGAGCAGGCTTCGCCCTCGCTGGCCCAGGCCAAACGGCTCCGGGAGCTGGATAAGGAAGGCAAGCTCAACGGCGATGTCATTGACGGTATCTTATCAGAACAGAAAAAGGAGGATCGAGGCGTGATTATTTCTACTGCGGAACTGGAAAAGTATTTTGGCAAGGAGGTCACTCCCGCCAAAATGAAAGAACAGATTATGTCCCTGCTGGATGACTGGAAAGAAAAACAGCCGCCGGAGCTGGCAAAAGCCCCGAAAAAGCAGGAACTTGACAAGTAACAACTTCGAGACACTTTGTCCCGAGGGCCCCGCCCTCGCGCAGAGGCTCTGGTGGTATATATCCCCCGTCGCCGCCTGTTTTTTAGTACAGCCGGGAGTGGGCCGTCAAGGGTGCAGCGCACCGCCGTTTTCGGCGGCTCGCCCTTGACGGTTTGCCCCGGCTGTGCTATTTCCCCGGCAAGCGGCGGGGGTATATCCTCCAGAGCCGCCCCCTTTCCCAAGACTGGGAAAGGGCGTGGGGTTTGGGTTGAACTTTCTTATTAAAATATCGGAGGTATGAACGATGAAACGACCCCTTGCTTATATCACCGCTGCATGGCTTGGCGGCGATAGCGAAAACGCAGAACTGGCGGCGCAGTATTGCCGCACCGTGTATGAGGCAGGCTTTTCTCCTATTTGTCCGCCTTTGTACTTGCCCCTGTTTCTCAATGATGCTGTTCCCGAGGAGCATAAAAGCGGCATCGACATGAGCCGTGACCTGCTCCGCCGTTCTCATGTGCTGGTTGTTTGCGGGCACAGTATGACCGAAGCCATGAAAAATGATATTGCCGTGGCCCAGCGGCTGGGAATTACGGCAACAACCCTTGAGGGCATCCTGACCGTCAAGGGACAGGGCCGCCGCTAATGGCAACCCTGTTTGAAGCCTACGTTACCAACGCCGGAAAGTACAGCGAGGGCCAGCTTGTGGGTGAAACACTGAAATTTCCCACAACCGCCCAGGAGGTGGAGGCTCTTTTGAAACGGATCGGCGTGGATGGCGTCCGCTATCAGGAAATTTTTATTACCTCTTTCGATGGGGATGTGCTGGGGCTCTATGACCATTTGAGCGAGTATGAAAATCTGGACGAGCTTAATCATCTGGCCTGCCTGCTTTCCGAGCTTACCTCATCGGAGCTGGAAACACTGGAGGCCGTCCTCGACAGCGGCGATCACTGTTCTTCGGTGCGGGACATCATCAATCTGACACAAAATCTGGACTGTTACGGCTTTTACCCCGGCGTATCCGATGAGGAAACGCTGGGGCGTATTTATGTGGACGATCTGGAAATGTTGGATGTGCCGGATCAGGTAAAACCGTATTTCGATTATGAGGCGTATGGCCGGGATGCCTGCATCCACGAAAACGGCCATTTTGCCCCGGGCGGCTATGTTATCAAAGAAAGCGATCATTTCGTGGAAGTGTATCACGGCTTGCAGGATATTCCCAAGGAGCATAAGGTATTCTCTTTCCCGAAGCTCTCTATCCGGGAGCAAATGGCCGCTTATCAGGAAATCATAGACGGTTCTTCTTTGGAGGGCTACCGTCAAATGCAGAAAAAAGACCGTGGGGATCGGTGATGGCACTTCGAGACAAATTGTCCCAAGGAAGGAGGCGGTGTAACTGATTGATGAAGATATTTCCCGGCGCACGATAGCCATATCCGTAAAAACAACCAAGCTGACGGTGCGGGGACTGGCGTATGTGCTGGGCATGGTGGGCCGGAAGATCCGCAAAGCATACCGTGGGCGGCAAGTACCGCATGGAAAACAAAGTGTGCGAAAGCTCATGGCCCACGGTACAGCCACAAACAGCATTGAGCTATCCGGGGATGCCAAGTCCTTTGACCGCGTGGCCCGGAAATGGAATGTAGACTATGCGTTCTATAAAACCGGGCCGGACAAATACCTGCTGTTTTTCAAGGCTGGACAGGCAGACGCAATGACCGCCTGCTTTTCTGAGTATTCCCGGAAGGTGTTAAGCAAAGCAAAATCGAACCGTGTTCCCATCCGGGAACAACTGCAACAGGCGGTAGATCAGCTTTCCAAAGAAAAGCCGAAGCAGAAAGAACGTGCAAAGGAGGTGGCCCATGAGGACAGATAAGATCAGAAAATATCTCATTCCGAACATTCCCTATCTGTTCATCCTGTGGGCGTTCCTCAAGCTGGGAACGGCCTACCGGCTGGCAGCGGGTAACGATTTTGCACATAAGCTCATCGGACTGGGCCAGACGATTGGCCCGGCCTTTGCTGACTTTGCACCCGGTCTTGTCCCACTGGATTGGCTTGTTGGTATTGTAGGCGCAGTTGGTTTCCGGCTACTGATCTATTTCAAAAGCAAGAACGCTAAGAAGTTTCGGCGGGATGCAGAATACGGCAGCGCCCGGTGGAGTGCATAATTTTAAGTGTAAATGACACATACATGGACGCACAGGAGGTTATGCACATGACTGATTATAGCAAAATTACAGCCCTTTACTCCCGCCTTTCCGTGGGCGACGAGGACAGGGACGGCGGCGAGAGCAACAGCATACAGAACCAAAAAATATTTTTGGAGAACTATGCCAGAGGGCAGCACCTAACCAATATCCGGCACTACATCGACGATGACGAAAGCGGCAGGTTTTTTGACCGTTCCGCCTACTCCCGCATGATGGACGATGTGGAAAACGGGAAAATCGGTGTCTGCATTATGAAAGACCTTACCCGTTGGGGGCGCGACTATCTCCAAGTTGGCAACGCGATGGAGATATTCAGACGGAACAACGTGCGCTTTATCGCGGTCAACAACGGCATAGACAGCGAGAAGCCCGACACGCTGGAGTTTGCGCCCTTTATCAATATCATGTCGGAGTGGTACGCAAAGGACATCAGCAAGAAAGTGAAAACGGGCATTAAGACCAAAGGCATGAGTGGAAAGCCGATTGTCACCGAAGCCCCTTACGGCTATGTCAAAGACCCGGACAACAAGGATTTTTGGATAATCGACGAGGAAGCCGCCGCGGTTGTCCGTTTGATTTTCCGTCTGTTTATCGGCGGGAAGAACCGCAACCAAATCGCCGTGCATCTGAAAAACGAGCAAATCCCTACCCCCACTTTCTATATGAAAGACCGGGGGCGGGGAACCTGTAAAAATAAGACGCTCAACGAGGATAGCCGCTGCAAGTGGAACAAAGCCACCTTGACCAATATCCTCACACGGCAGGAGTATTGCGGCGATGTTGTCAATTTCAAGACCACAAAGCATTTCCGGGACAAGCACAACCACTATGTAGACAGAAGCCAATGGCACATCACAGAAAATGTGCATGAGCCGATTATCAGCCGCAGCGATTTTGAAACCGTACAGCGGATTTTGGAAAACGCGCCTGTCAAACGCCCCAACGGGGACGGGGAAATCCACCCTCTGTCCGGCTTGATTTTCTGTAAAGACTGCGGTTCAAAAATGCACATTCGCATAGATTACCGAAACGGCGGCAAGCGGCACGTTGCCTATTGCAGCGAGTACCACAAGGGGAAAGCCAAGAACCCCAAATGCCATTCCCCGCACATCATGGACGCGGACTTGCTCATGCAGACCATCGCGGAAGTGCTGAAGAAAATCGAGGACTATTCTATCAGCAACCGGGCGGAGTTTGAAGCCTTAGTGAAAAAGAACCTTGTCATGCAGCAGACCGACCAGACCAAGAAACAGCAGAAGCGTATTCCGCAAATCACGACGCGCCTTGAACAGATTGACAAGGTGCTGAATAAGCTCTATGAGGACAACGCCCTCGGCACGATCCCACAAGACCGTTATGAGCAGATGTCGCAGAAGTATTCGGAAGAATACTATGCGCTGAAAGCGGAGCTTGCCACGCTCCAAGAGCAGCTGTCCGCTTATGAGAACGCGGGAGGACGGGCGCAGAAGTTTTTGAAGCTGACGGAACGCCATGCTGCCTTTACCGAACTTACCCCCGCCATTCTCAACGAGTTTATCAGCCGGATTGAAGTGCATGAGCGCGACCAGAAAAGGGCGAGATACGCAATCCAGCACATCAGCATATATTTCAATTATATCGGCAAGTTTGAGAATGAAGTGACACAGCTTGCGGAACCGACCGAGCAGGAAATCCGGCAAATGCGGGAGGAAATCGAAGAAGCCAAAAAGGAAAAGAGCCGCGCATACCACCGGCAGTATTCAAGGGAGTACCGGGCGCGAAACCTTGAAAAGCAGCGGGAGTATGACCGCATGAAAGCGCGGGAATACCGGGCAAGGAGAAAGGCGCAGGCAGCCGCCGCACAGCCCACACAGTAAAACAGAATAACCGTCAACCAAGAGGGATTTTCCGAGTTATGGGAAATCCCTCTTTTACGCCCAAAGAAAGGAGCCGCCTATGGCAGAACAGACCCCCGACAGTATCATCACGACCCAGAGGAACGGGCAGACCATTGTTGCGGAGTTATTTTTCAATCACAGCAGCACAGAAACATTCCGCGACAAGCTGCTCAAACTGGTGCTTGCCGACAGTTCGCGTTTATCCGCGTCTGACGGTCAAGAGCCGGAAAAAACAGAAATCTTGCGATAACAGCCGCCCCGACGAACCATTCCCTGTCCGGGCGATTTCTATTTGAAAATCCTCATTTTCCCCAAGTCAAGAGCCGGGAAAAACACCCGAAAAATGCCCCTACTGCGTAACAGGGGCGCAGAAAGGAGAGTTTATGAGAACAGGGCTTACGAAGCAGGAAAAGACCACCGATATTTGGTTTGACGAGAAAGACCCGCTAATCCATATCCGCACCCACAACACCGACTTGAAGAAACGGCTTGCCGCCTACGCCAGACAGCACCCCGACCAGTGCCGCCAGACCGACGCAGACCCCGAAACGGGCTGCATGGAGTTTGAAATCCGCAAGGGGCGCTTCTCTTTCCGTCTGACCGCCCCATACAGCGAGGAACGACGGGAAGCAACGCGGCGATATGCCAGAGAAAACAGCACTACAAACTTGTTGAAATAATGTGGATTTGTTCATATTCTTGTGCTATACTTTTCTCAAAGGCACAGAATGGCAGATATAAATTCGTGGGAGAAAAAATATGAAGAAGCATAGAAAATGTAAAAAGATAATAGCTTTTGTAACAGTGTTGTTTATAGCATTTGTTGCAGTAATTGGGCTACACAAAACAGGGATTTATCGTTTTGATTTCTTAAAGGACATCTATAAAAAAATTGATTTTCAACTAAGTACGAACGAGCTTAACATTCCGCAGGACGCTCTTTCATTTTCTGTTTATGATATTGAACAGGAGGAATATTTATTTTACGAGGGCGATAGCCAACTTCCCACAGTAGCAAGTTTGGCAAAACTATTTGCCATTGATTATGCTTTGGGAAAAGTAGATTTGGAAGATATTGTTGAAGTAAATCAAGAGGTATTAGAACTTGTTCCGGCGGGTTCATCTTTAGCAAATCTGTATGCTGGGGAATACACAGTTAAACAAATCATGGAGGCTATGCTTGTTCCTTCCGGAAATGACGCAGCCTATGCGTTGGCATATCATATCGCTAAAAACGAATTAGGCGAAGGTTATACAGCAACGGATATATAGATTATTTCATGACAGAACTTAGTGAGTATTTAATCGAAGCAGGCTATTCCAAAACAAATTTATATAATGACCCAAGTGGCGCGTCTATGCAAGCTGACTCTCATTTAGATGACATTAACCGCGTAGCGTTGAAGCTCCTTAACTACGATTTTGTTAAAGAATGTATTGGAAAAAGCGAATTTTCAATTCAAACTCCGCAAGGTGAATTTACATGGAAAAATACAAATGAATTTTTAGATGAAAATTCACCGTACTATAATGCAAATGTTAAAGGAATGAAAACAGGAACAATGGCATCTTCCTATAACATTGTTGTTCTGTATGAAAAAGATGGAAAAGCATATTTAATTACCTGTTTAGCGGCACACTCAAATGAGGGGAGATATAAAGCGGTACAGTCTGCTATCAACACGATTATTGAATAATGATGATGAAATATCCCGTTTAAGTAAAGTGTCAAAACAATAAGGGTAAGATAAAACAGCACACAATAAAACTTAATACCCATCCAAAAGGGCAGCCGAGAAATCGACTGTCCTTTTTCTACGCCGACAGGCAGAAAGGAGCGACCAACTATGACAAAACCGAGAGAGAAAACCCGTGAGGAGCTGCAAGCCGAGATTGAGGACGGAAAGAAGAAAATCCGGCAGTTTGAGAACCGGGAAAAGATGTTGCGTCAGAAGCTATCCAAAGAAGAACGCAGAACGCGCAGCCACCGCCTTATCGTCCGGGGCGCAGTCTTTGAAAGCATTGTGCCGGAAGCAAAGAACATGACTGACGAGGAAGCCGCCGCGCTTCTCCGGCTTGCCTTGACGAGTGAACCAGCGCGGGAATATCTGAAAAAACGAGCAGAGGGAGCGACAAGCTGAAAATCCCTTAGGAACTAAGGGCGCACTTATACACCCTTACGGGCGTGTGCGCTCTGCCGAGGGCTTGTCTCCGCACAGGGATTTTATCCCGCGCTCCGATATGGCGGCTTTGCCGCAACAAGGGGCTGCACCCCTTGCGCCGCTTCGCGGCTATCCCTGCACACCCACAAAAACAGTACACCCGCCGTTGGCGTCTGTACCATTTTTGCGGGTTTTATTATCCTATCCGGGAGGTGATACCCATAGCCATTTACCATTGGAACATCGGCATTGTGAGCCGAGGAAAAGGCAAATCAGCCGTTGCCGCAGCCGCCTACCGAAGCGGCGAAAAGCTGACAAACGAGTGGGACGGAATGACCCACGACTACACCCGCAAAGGCGGTGTTGTCCATACAGAAATCATGCTGCCGCCCCATGCCCCGCCCTCTTTCTCTGACCGTTCAACCTTGTGGAACAGCGTGGAGCTTTACGAGAAAGCCGGGAACGCCCAGCTTGCCAGAGAGATTGACGCGGCGCTCCCCATAGAATTATCCAGAGAGGAACAGATCCGGCTTGTCCGGGAATACTGTTCCTCTCAATTTGTTTCCAGAGGAATGTGCGTTGATTATGCCATTCACGACACCGACAGCGGCAACCCCCATTGTCATATTATGCTTACCATGCGCCCCCTTGACGAGCGCGGCGCATGGGCAGCGAAATCCAAAAAGGAATATGACATTGACGAGAACGGCGAGCGTATCCGCTTGCCAAGTGGCAGATACAAAACCCACAAAGTTGACCTTACAGGCTGGAACGACAAGGACAACACCCTCTTGTGGCGCAAGGCATGGGCTGACTTTACCAACGACTTTTTGGAGAGGAACGGAAGCCCGGAGCGTATCGACCACCGCAGCAACGCCGAGAGAGGAATTGACGAGCTGCCCACCGTCCACATGGGCGTGGCGGCTTGCCAGATGGAGAAGAAAGGTATCGCCACCGAGAAAGGCGAACTGAACCGAAATATCCAAAAGACAAACCGCCTTATCCAGGAAATCCGGGCGCAGATTGGGAAGCTCAAAGAATGGATTGCCGACCTGTTCAAAGCGCGGGAAACCGCCCCGAAGCAGCCGTCGCAATCTCCCAACCTTGCAAATCTGCTGATGAAGTATTTGAGCGTTCAGAGAGAAAAGAGCCGGAAGTATTCGCAGCGTTGGCAACAACAGCACACAGCCGATGAACTGAAAACCATAGCGGCAGCGGTCAACTATCTTTCCGAGCATGGTATCTCTAATCTTGATGAACTGGACGCTTCCCTTTCCTCTGTCAGCGATAGAGCCTATTCAATCCGGGAGGGAATGAAAACCGCCGAGGAACGCATGAAGAAGCTGCAAAAGCTAATTGAATACGGGAAGAACTATACAGAGTACAAGCCCATTCACGATGAGCTGAAAAAGCTGCAAAACGGCTGGACAAACAAGCGCGACAAGTACGAGGAAGCCCACCGCGCCGAGCTTGCCCTATGGGACGCAGCAAACCGCTATCTCCATGCAAATCTGCCGAAAGGAACAAAGACCTTGCCTATTGCGGAATGGGAACAGGAATATGCTGACCTCAAAACACAGAGGGACAGCGATTATACCAAACTGAAAGATACCCGCACCAATGTTTCAGAGCTTCAAAAAATCCGCAAATGCGTGGATATTGCACTCCGCGCCGACCAACCGGAGCAGACGCAGAGCCGCACCAAGCGGCATGATATAGACCGCTGAAAGGAGTTGAACTTTTATGTATTACACCCAAGAACAGATAGACCGCGCCAACCAAGCCGACATTGTTTCTTTCCTGCAATCACAGGGCGAGCAGCTTACCCACGCCGGACAGGAATACCGCTGGAAACGGCACGACAGCTTGACCGTCCGGGGAAACAAATGGTATCGCCACAGCCAGAGCAAAGGCGGCGGCCCCGTTGATTTTGTCATGGAGTTTTTCGGCAAGAGCTTCACCGAAGCCGTTGAACTTCTCACAGGGGAACAGGGAGCAGCCGCGCCGGACAGACCAAGCCCCGCGCCCCTCTCTGATTTTCGATTGCCGCCCCGCAGCGATACCGCCGGACAAGTGAAAAGCTACCTTACCGAAGCCCGCCGCATTGATGAAGATGTGATGGGCTTTTTCTTTGCCAGCGGCGATATTTACGAGGAAGCCGCCCACCACAACGCCGTATTCGTCGGCAGAGATGAAAGCGGCATACCGAGATACGCCCACCAGCGCGGCACAGCCGGGAACTTCCGGCTTGATGTGAAAGGCAGCGACAAAACCTTTAATTTCTCCTATCGGGGCGCGGGCGAGCGGTTATTTGTCTTTGAAGCCCCGATTGACCTGTTATCTTTCCTCTGCCTGTTCAAAAAGGAATGGCAGAAACAAAGCTACCTTGCACTGGGCGGCGTGGGAGAAAAAGCCTGCTGCGTTTCCTCTCTGACCGTCCGAACATCAAGACCGTTTTTCTCTGCCTTGATAGCGACGAAGCCGGAAACGACGCTTGCAGCCGCCTTGCAGAGCTTGTGCCGGAGGGGTTGACCGTCCACCGGCTTATCCCTCTTTTCAAGGACTGGAACGAGGTATTGCAGCACCGGGCAGAAATCACAGACGGGAAGTATTTGCGGGAAGCAATCTACGGCTTGAAAGAGCCGCCGCAGGAAGAAACCGTTGAGATTATCCGCATGAGCGAGGTTGACACACAGACCGTTGAATGGCTATGGGAGCCGTATATTCCCTTTGGGAAAGTAACCATTGTGCAGGGCAATCCCGGCGAGGGCAAGACCACTTTTGCCCTACGCCTTGCCGCCGCCTGCACCACCGGGGGAACGCTGCCGGGAATGAAGCCCTTGCCGCCGTTCCAAGTAATTTACCAGACCGCCGAGGACGGGCTGGGCGATACCGTCAAGCCCCGCTTGATGGAAGCAGAAGCCGACCTTGACCGCGTACTTGTGATTGATGAAGCCAAGCGGGAGCTTACCTTCTCCGACGAGCGCATAGAAAAGGCAATCACGCAGAACGGAGCGCGGCTGATTATCCTTGACCCCATACAGGCGTACATGGGCGAAAAAACCGACATGAACCGGGCAAACGAAGTGCGCCCCATGTTCCGCCGCCTTGCCGATGTTGCCGAGCGTACCGGGTGCGCCGTTATCCTTATCGGACATCTCAACAAAGCTGCTGGAGGGCAGAGCGCATACCGGGGCTTAGGTTCTATCGACTTCCGCGCCGCAGCAAGGAGCGTCCTGCTGATCGGGCGCGTGAAGCGAGAACCGAATGTGCGCGTTATCGTCCATGACAAATCTTCCCTTGCGCCGGAGGGCAAGCCCGTTGCCTTTTGCCTTGACCCGGAAACGGGCTTTTCGTGGATAGGCGAATACGACATCACCGCTGACGAGCTGCTGTCCGGCGCGGGCGGGAACACCGCCACCAAGACCGAGCAAGCCGAAAGGCTGATACTTGACCTGCTTGCAGACGGGAAAGAGCTTGCCAGTGAGGACATTGTAAAAGCCGCAGCCGAAGCCGGAATATCCGAAAGGACGGTACAGAATGCCAAGCGCAACATGGGCGGCATTTTAGGCGCAAGGCGTGTCGGCGGTCAATGGTACAACTTCATCAAGAAGAAGCAGCCACCCGAACCCGCAAGCTGAAAGTGCAAAACGCAGACCCTTTGCACTTTGCACTTTCGCACTTTCACGATAATTTGCGTCAATAACTCAAAAAAGCACTTGACAAAACGCTTCATGGGGAACGGAAAAAGACATCAAACCGTTTGTTGATCCAAGGTTTGAAAACAACGTGATTTTGACCGGGACGGAGTTTCTCACGATGAACACCCGCCCGAAAATCCCCGCAAATGCCCGAAACCTGAATTGCTGCATTATCGGCTCGTCCGGCTCCGGCAAAACCCGCTTTTGGCTCACGCCCCAGCTTTTACAGGCTCATTCCTCTTATGTGGTGGTCGATCCCAAAGGCGGTGTGCTGGGACAGGTCGGAGCTTTCCTGCAAAAACGCGGGTACAAAATCAAGGTATTCAACAGCATAGATTTTTCAAAATCCATGCACTATAACCCGCTGGCGTATATCCGCAACGAGGCCGATATTCTGAAATTCGTGGATGCCCTGATTTCCAACACAAAGGGCGAAGGCAAGGAAGGCGATCCATTCTGGACGAAATCGGAAACGCTTTTATACTGCGCCCTGATTGCCTACATCATTTTCGAGGGGCCTGCCGAGGATCGGAACATGAATACCCTTGTGGATATGATTTCCGGCATGGAGGTCAAGGAGGATGACGAGGACTTTATGAACGCGGTGGACTATATGTTTGCCGGGCTTGAAAAGCGCAAGCCGGATTGCTTCGCGGTCAAACAGTATAAAAAGTACAAATTGGCCAGCGGCAAGACGGCAAAAAGCATTTTAATTTCCTGCGGTGCGCGGCTGGCTCCCTTTGACATCCCGCAGCTTCGTGAAGTCATGGCCTATGACGAATTGGAGCTTGACCGCATCGGAGATCGGAAAACAGCGGTATTCTTCATCATTTCCGATACCACACAGACCTACAACTTTTTAGTGGCACTTGCATTTTCGCAGATGTTCAACCTCCTGTGTGAACGGGCGGACAATGTTCACGGTGGCCGCCTGCCGCACCATGTACGGGTGCTGTGGGACGAGGCAGCCAACACGGGACAGGTGCCCCAGCTCGAAAAGCTGGTCGCGGTTATCCGCTCCCGCGAGGTGAGTCTTTGCCTGCTGTATCAACAGTTGGCACAGTGCAAGGCCATTTACGATAAACACGCTGAGACAATCCTCGGCAACATGGACAGCGTGGTGTTCCTCGGTGGCCGCGAAGCCAGCACCATCAAGGAAATCTCCGAGAACTGGTTGGGAAAAGCCACAATCAGTATGCAGACCGACAGCCGCTCCCGTGGTCAGTCGGAAAGCTACAGTCAAAATACCCAGCGGCTGGGCCGGGAACTGATGACCCCAGCCGAACTTGCAACCATGCCGGGAGATAAATGTATTTTGCAGCTTCGGGGCCTGCCCCCGTTCTTCTCTCCCAAGTATGATCTGAAACGGCATCCGAACTACCGCTATACGGCGGAGGCCGATAAACAGAAAAACGCTTTTGACCTCGACAGGCTCATTAACCGCCGCAGGCGGCCCGGTCTGAACGAGGCGTGTACGATGTATGAGGTGGCTGTGCCGGACGATGCACTCACGGAAGAGGACGAGGACATCCTCAACTATGATGACATCGACGATCCAGACGCCTTTGCATAAACGCTTCGAGACAAAGTGTCCCGAAGTTTGTAACCTGCCGCCTGTATGGGCGGCTTTTTTGTTACCGGGAAAATCCCGGAGAAATGGAGGCTTATATGGCATTTTTCTCATCTGCAATCGACACTTTACAGACCCTTGTTATCGCGCTCGGCGCTGGCCTTGGCGTGTGGGGCGTGGTTAATCTGCTGGAGGGCTACGGCTCGGATAACCCGGGCTCCAAGAGCCAAGGAGTCAAGCAGTTCATGGCTAATTAAAGGGAACAAAAAGAAAGGAAAAGCACAATCCAGACGGTATCAGCGGCAGGTTACAAGAATAAATTGTGATTTCACAAGATTGGTGCTATAATAATAAGAGAAAAGTTCCTGCCGGGGCAGCCGCCCCGGTGGTATGGATAGAAAGGCAGGAAAACAATATGCACATCAGCTATAAACCACTCTGGCACACACTGTTAGAGCGTGATATGAGAAAAGAAGATTTAAGGCTTGCCGCCGGTATGACAACGAATATGATTGCCAACATGAGCAAAGAGGGAAAGCACATCAGCATGGACACATTAGCCCGTATCTGCGAAACGCTGAATTGTGAGATTACCGATGTGATTGAGTTAGTACCAGACGAGCCTGCTTCCACAGGAGGTAAGGAACATGAGCGAATTGAAACCAAGAATAACAGAAAACGGAATTGATTATATCCTTGTTGGGGATTACTACATCCCGGATTTGAAGCTGCCGGAAGAACACCGCCCCATTGGAAAGTATGGACGGCTACACCGGGAATATTTAAGAGAAGTCCACCCAGCCAGATTGAACACATTGATATTGACCGGAGAGCTATGGACATATCTTACAGACCTGAACGAACAGGCACAGGAACGGTTAGACACCATCATGGAACAGATGAAAGCTGCCGAGGGCGTGACCGAAGAATTAAAGCGTACCCATCAAATGGAATGGGTGCAGCGTTGCAATAACATTCACAACCGGGCAGAAGAAATTATTTTGCGTGAGATAATTTATTCATAACGGTGTGATAGAATGATTATGACAAATCGGGATTGGTAGGTGATAGTATGAAAAAGAAAACAAAGATTATTATTGGAATTTTGGTTGTTTTTGCAATTTTAGTGGCAGGAATTAGTTATAGAGAATATATAAAGGCACACACATTTACACTCTCTGGCAATGAACAGATACAATCAATCACAGGAACTGTAAAAGTAAGTAGTCCGAAAGATACAGAAGTGATTTTTATTGATGTAAAAACTGGGGTAAATTATGCTATTCCTTATATTACCTCTGGAGCAAGTGAAACGATTAAGCTTGAAAAGGGAAAATGGTATAGTGTTGAAACAGGCGAAGGACTTACAATGAGTTTGGTGAATGTTCGTATAGAATAGATAGGGCGTATATTTATTTTTTTGTGGGGCGTAGGATCAAAAGTCAATAGAAAAAGATATGAGAAAGCATAAATAAAATTCCAGCTTGTCATTCTGAAAATTTAACTGAATAACCACAGCACAAACCGCTGCTACATGGAAGCTAACAAACCATGCAACAGCGGTTTTTCTTTACCGTTTTTTCCTCTGGCTGATTGGCGTTCCCATTTTCTTTGATTTTTTGAGAATCCGAATCAGCCAGCGAAATTCTTCGTCTGACAGATTTTTATAGTTGATACCGAGCTGTTTACAGTAAAGGACAACCAGCTTTTCATCCCGACTGCCCTTGAATTTTTCGACTGCTTCCAGATTTTCTTTCAATTCATCGGCAACGGTGGTCTGGGGCGCACTCTCGCTGTCCTTTTTGTGGGCTTCCCGAATATCCCGGATAATGAGGTTGAGGTCATCCCGTACCATGTGGCTGAAATACTCATCATCACTGATATGTGCGGCTTGCAGCACCTTCAAATGCGGGTCATCTTCGCCGGGGCGATACCGTTCAATGATTTCATGCCGGACGGTATCGACAAGGGCGTTGAGGTTCTGAATCTGCATGGTGGCAATCCCATCCACATAAATCTCAATGTCCGCAAGAAACTTGATAAAGTCCTTATGGGTGGCAAGTTCGCAGAGCAGACGGTTGTTAATCCGACCGCTTTTCAGAAGTGCCACCATTTCATCGCTCAAATGTAGCTCCCTTAATGGCGTGTTGATCTCCACCATGTTCTCTGTCCGGCAAAAGAGATAATCGAGGGACACCCCATAAAAATCTGCCAGCAGGATAAGATTACCATGGTTGATTTCCTTAAAATCATCTTTTTCATAACTTCCAAGAGCTGATTTTGAAATACCTGTTTGCTCTGCCAGTTCTTCCAGTTTTAATCCTTTGTTTAATCGTAAATCTTTTAGCCGTTCCTGTATTGTAGTAGCTCCGTTCATTGAAGCAGCTCCCCCTTTTTGACAACATATATAACCGTTGAATTGATTATACCATATCAATTCCGCAATCGTGGAAATTTCTGATTTTTACCCCGAATTCCTACTTTGTGGACATACGGCACAGGGCACAAAAATGTTCTATGATACAGGTAGTTCATCGATGGATTATTCCAATCGAATGACCAGCCTGTGTGGGATATGCTTCCCCGGTGATGTAGTGCCATGACTTTTGGCAGGGATATGGAGGAACCCTGACCAAAACGAGCATACCAAAGGGAGCGATACGCCGCTGTGAGATTCAGGGGAGGAACGACACCGGGGAGAACTGGCGAACTGACACCGAAATGATACCGAAACACGACAATCTGATAGGGGGATAGTCTACCCTATCACTGATACTTCGGGAGATTTTAAGCGGCTCTATGACCGTAATTTTGCCGAAAATCGCCCCGAAACCATACACAAAAACGGGAGGAAGCGCAATATGCCGAGAATGAGCAAAAAGAGGAAGCATGAGCTTTCCTTTTACCTCAATGACCGGGGGCGTGTCACTTACAACGAATTATGCCGGAAATGCCAGCATGGGTGCAGGCAGAGCTTCCGGGCGGTTGTGGTTGACTGCCCCCGTTATTTATCCAAACGAGCAAAGAAAAAGGAGGAACACACCGAATGAATTTTGAATTTATGACGATAGACACACCATTGCCGCCGTGTATGCCATTTCCCATAGCGTTGACAGGATTTCCAGTCAGCAGCACCGCAAAGGTCATGTACTGCCGGATGCTGGACGCTATGCTATCCAAAGGGCAGGAGGACGAAAACGGAATCCTGTTTGTCTGCTTCCCTGTCACAGCCATTGCCGCAGTCCTGTCCCGCAGCTCCATGACGGTCAAGCGTTCTCTGAATGAACTGGAAACCGCTGGGCTTATCATGCGGGTGCGTCAGGGTGTGGGAGAACCAAACCGGATTTATGTGCTGATACCGGGAAAGGAGGACGCTGCCCTTGCCTGAGACCTCAAAGCTGGAAAAACTCAACTGGGAGCTGGAGAAAAGCGAAAAGAAACTGCGGAAAGCCATCAATGATGAAAAGGCATTGCAGTACCAGTTAAAGCAGCTTACCCGAAAGGAACGAACGCACCGGCTCTGTACCCGTGGCGGTATGCTGGAAAGTTTTCTGCAAGAGCCGGAACGCCTGACAGATGATGATGTCATGCTGTTGTTGAAACTCATTTTTCACAGGCAGGACACGCAGGAACTATTGAAAAAACTGCTGGAACGGGAGAAGCCGGAAACCCCTTAGTTTACTAAGGGCGCAATTATACACCACCCAGAAGTTGGTGCATTGCGTTCTCCGAAGGCTCCTCGCCGGAGGGCTGTGATTTTCCGCAGTCATGGTCTGCTCCAAATCAAACAGGGGACGCTACGCTTCCCCTGCGCTGGCTGCCGCCAGCTACCCTTTTGTGGACTTGCCATCTGGGGACACCTTGCGCTGCAAGCTGTTCCCAGCCGACAAGTTTCATAAAATATGCTATCTTTTCGATAGGCAATAAAGTATAATGAAGTCAGCAATAAATCAGGAATTTGAGGTCAAGGATTAAACGGGAGGTTTATATGAAAAAATACCAATGTCCTTGCTGCGGATATTTTACCTATAATGTTCCGGCAAATAAAGATTGTGGGTATATTTGCCCCGTTTGTTTTTGGGAGAATGACCCGTTTATTGCTTCTGATAACGAACCAAGCGACTCTAATCATGGAATAACACTAAAAGAAGCGAAATTCAATTTCTCAAAATTTGGTGCTTGTGAAAAAGAAATGTTATGTTATGTCCGATCACCAAGAGATGATGAAAAAGAAATTTCATAGCGACAACTTCCAACTTGTAGAACTGAAAAATTGAAATTTGATGGGATGGTGATATTATGAAAAAGATAATGGCAGTTATGCTATCGTTGCTTGCTTGTACGGTTCTGCTTGCAGGGTGCAACACTTCCTCCGAAAGCAATGAAGAACAGTCCTTAAAGGTATATTCATTTAGCGGAGAAAATGAATATATTTCTGTGTCGAATGGTGTAATTATTTTAGATGGCAAAGATGAAATTTGCTATGGTGGTGATTTGAAAGTGATGTCAGACGATTTTGCTAATATTACCACATACTCAACGACCATTTATATCAATGGAAGCGAAAAAGAAACTCTGCTTTCTAATGGTGTTGATGATCAGACAGGTGAGACAATAGATGTTTCTGGAAATGTTGGACAAATTTCTGGTGACATTCTCAGAGATAGTGACGCTGATAAGTTGACTGATAATTTGTGGTTTGAATTGAAAACAACCAATTTGAACGGAGAAGAAAGCACTTATCGGGTACAGTTAGAGACAACTGAAATCACAAAGGAAGTCAAAAAGTAACCCCAAACTCTTACAACTAAATACCCGCCGCCCACAAAGCGGCACACCAAGCAGGAAATCTGAAAAAGGTTGCCTGCTTTTTTCTGCCCAAAATGAGGTGGCAAAACGCCACCCCATCCGCCAATCACAGAAAGGAGTGACACGAAATGCCCTGTCCGCACAACGAAATTTCTATTGTGCAGCGCAGCCAACAGCAGTCTGCGATTGCCGCCGCTGCTTACCAGAGTGGCGAAAAACTGTTCTGTGAATACGACCAGCAAGTGAAGCACTATCCGGAAAAGCGTGGTATCGTCCACAATGAAATCCTGCTCCCGGCAAATGCCCCACAGAAATATGCAGACCGCAATACCCTATGGAACGCCGCCGAAGCGGTGGAGAAGCAATGGAACTCCCAGCTTGCAAGGCGGTGGGTGCTTACCATCCCCAGAGAGATACCGCCTGACCAGTACGCTGTCCTTGTACGGGAGTTTTGTGAGCAGCAGTTTGTTTCCAAAGGCATGATTGCTGATTTTGCAATCCATGACCCCCATCCGCCGGGACACAATCCCCACGCCCATATCATGCTCACTATGAGGGCAATGGACGAACATGGAAAATGGCTTCCCAAGAGCCGCAAGGTTTATGACCTTGACGAAAACGGGGAACGGATAAAACTTCCGTCCGGCAGATGGAAAAGCCACAAGGAGGATACGGTGGATTGGAACGACCAGAAGTATTGCGAAATCTGGCGGCATGAATGGGAGGTCATCCAGAACCGCTATCTGGAAGCCAATGACCGTCCGGAGCGTGTGGACTTGCGTTCCTATGCCAGACAGGGGCTTGATATTGTCCCCACTGTCCATGAGGGGGCTGCTGTCCGGCAGATGGAAAAGCGTGGTATCCAGACGAATATCGGAAACCTGAACCGGGAAATCAGAGCCGCCAACAGTCTGATGAAGTCCATCCGGCAGCTTATCCAAAACCTCAAAGGCTGGATTACCGAGCTGGGAGAAAAACGGAAAGAGCTGCTTGCACAAAAAGCGGCGGAGGAAGCGACACTTCTTCCCAATCTGCTGATGAAGTACATGGAGATACGAAAGGAAGAACGGAAGGACTGGACGAGGGCTGGACAGAACCGGGGGACTTCACAGGACTTAAAGGCAGTCAGCGAAGCCCTGTCCTATCTCCGGCAAAAGGGACTTTCCACTGTGGAGGACTTAGAAGCGTTTCTGGAATCTTCCGGGAAATCAGCCGCAGATTACCGCAATCAGATGAAGCCAAAGGAAGCCCGCAGCAAAGTGATTGACGGGATTCTTGCCAGCCGGACAGACTGCAAGGAATGTAAGCCTGTCTATGAGAAGTACCAGAAGATATTTTTCAAGAAAACAAAGGAGAAATTCAAACAGGAACACCCGGAGGTTGCCCGGTATGCGAAAGCCGCCTCCTACCTTGCCAAGCACCCGGACGATAAGGACAGTACCCAAAAGGAGCTGCAAGAGGAGCAGGAAACGCTTCTGGAAGAAATTGCAGCCCTGAAAACACCGCTGACCGAGGTACAGGAGGATTTGAAGAAGCTGCGGGACATTCGCTACTGGGTACGGAAAGCCACCCCCGGCACAGAAGAAAGCAAAGAGCCGCCCAAGAAACAGCCTATCAAAGAAGTCTTGCAGGATAAGGCTGACGAGAAAAAAGCACAAAGAACTGTCCCGGCACAGACGAAGCACAAACAACAGGATATGGAACTTTAACAGGCACTTGCCATTTTCAATCAGAGAATGTCAGGTGCTTTTCTTATTTTCAAGGAGGGATAGATTTGAATGTATTTGAAGCTGTGAAGCAGTCCGTCACAACAAGACAGGCTGCGGAGCATTATGGAATCCATGCAGGGCGGAACGGGATGGCTTGCTGCCCGTTTCATCACGATAAAACCCCAAGCATGAAGCTGGATCGGCGTTACCACTGCTTCGGCTGCGGTGCGGATGGGGATGTGATTGATTTTGCCGCCGCCCTGTATGGGCTGGGAAAGAAAGAAGCCGCCGTACAACTGGCACAGGACTTCGGGCTTTCCTATGAGGACTGGAAACCGCCGGGAAAGGCAAAAAAGCCCAAGCCCCGGCAGAAATCCCCGGAGGAACAGTTTCAGGAAGCAAAGAACCGCTGTTTCCGTATTCTTGCCGATTATTTCCACTTGCTTATGGCATGGAGAACGGACTACGCCCCGCACTCCCTGGAGGAAGCCTTTCATCCCCGGTTTGTGGAAGCCTTACAGAAGCAAGCACAAGTGGAATATCTGCTGGATGTGCTGCTGTTCGGGGAAACAGAGGAAAAAGCGGCTTTGATTACGGACTACGGAAAGGATGTGATACAGCTTGAACAGCGAATGGCAGAGCTTGCAGCCGCAGACGCAGCGAGAACTAAAAAACACCATGAACGCCATGCAACCGCCCCAGAGCATTGAGGAAATCAAGGCGGGACTGGAAACTACCGAGAAAGGCGGTGTCCGTCAGAGCATACGGAACTGCCTGACCGTATTCCAGCGTGACCCGCTGCTTTCCGGGGCTATCGCATACAACATCCTGACCGACCGCAAGGACATCATAAAGCCCATCGGTTTTCACAGGGAAAGCACCGCCCTGAACGATACGGACATGAAGTATCTGCTTCTTTATCTGGAAGAAACCTACGGGCTTACCAATGAGAAAAAGATTGATAACGCCATCGGGATTGTGGCGAATGAAAACAAGTACCATCCCATCCGGGACTATTTAAGTACCCTTGTGTGGGACGGGACAGAACGAATCCGTTTCTGCCTGCGGCACTTTCTGGGGGCTGACGCAGATGATTACACCTATGAAGCGTTGAAGCTGTTCCTGCTGGGTGCAATCTCACGAGCCTTTCAGCCGGGGTGTAAGTTTGAAATCATGCTCTGTCTGGTCGGCGGTCAGGGGGCTGGCAAGTCCACCTTCTTCCGTCTGCTGGCAGTCCGGGACGAGTGGTTCTCCGATGATTTGCGGAAGCTGGATGATGACAATGTGTACCGCAAGCTGCAAGGTCACTGGATTATTGAAATGTCGGAAATGATGGCAACCGCAAACGCCAAGAGCATTGAGGAAATCAAGTCATTTTTAAGCCGGCAGAAAGAGGTTTACAAGATACCCTATGAAACCCATCCGGCAGACCGCCCCCGTCAGTGCGTATTTGGCGGCACTTCCAATGCCCTTGACTTCCTGCCCCTTGACCGTTCCGGCAACCGCCGCTTTATCCCCGTCATGGTGTACCCGGAGCAAGCCGAGGTTCACATTTTGGAGGAGGAATCCGCTTCCAGAGCCTATATCGGGCAGATGTGGGCGGAAGCGATGGAGATTTACCGAAGCGGCAGGTTCAAGCTGGCTTTCAGCCCCGCCATGCAGCGGTATCTCAAAGAACACCAGCGGGATTTTATGCCGGAGGACACCAAAGCCGGAATGATACAGGCGTATCTTGATAAGTACACCGGGAGCATGGTCTGTTCCAAGCAGCTCTACAAGGAAGCCTTGAACCATGCCTTTGACGAGCCGAAGCAATGGGAAATCCGGGAAATCAACGAGATAATGAACCAGTGCATTTCCGGCTGGCGGTATTTCCCGAACCCAAGAATGTTTTCCGAATATGGCAGACAAAAGGGCTGGGAGCGTGAAAACCCGGCAACGGACTCCGGCAACCCGTCTGAAAAAACGATGGATGGTTTTGTGGAGGTCACAGAACAGATGGAGCTTCCATTCTGAAAATGACCGCCCGTTGCACCCCCTGTTGCTATCCCGTTGCCGAGCCGGTTGCCGGGGAAAACCCCTTATTTCCGGGCTTTTCTCCCTTATAACAACCAAAACAACAGAAAAATAAAAGAAAAGTATAAATAGTAACCATCGCCAGATTGAGATTGTTTGCAAGGTCTTTTGAAGCCCGTTGCCGGACTTCGTTGC
>NZ_QUEL01000031.1:0-32750 GCF_003478145.1 Clostridium sp. AF29-8BH
TTAATAAAAAATTGAAATTGATGTCAGAATTAACAGAGCATACCTTGGCAAATGAAATAGAAGCTCCACATGAGATTTTAAGAAAATAGGCAAGTCAAATTCCCGTTTACCTCTATTCAAACATACAAGCTCTTGACAATAAAGCTCCTATATAGTATGATTTTATAAACTACTATATAGGAGCTTTTGCATGAAAACAAATGGCGGATTTCTTGTCACCAAAATAAAACAGCTTGGTGACCGGATTTTTGAGAAGATTCTCAGCGAAAAAAATATCGATGCGTTTAATGGAGCCAGGGACGTATTCTTTATGTGCTGTGGCAGGAGGATGGTATCTCAATCAGGTCACTCTCGATTAAATGCGGATTAGCGATAACATCTCTTACTACGATGCTGGAAAGAATGGAAAATCAAGGGCTGATAAGCCGTGTTCAGTCTGAAACGGACAAAAGGAAAACACTCCTGTTTCTGACTGAGAAAGCACATGCCTTAAAGGGCGAGTACGATTCTGTATCTGATGAGATGGGCAGTATTTACTACAAAGGTTTTTCAGAGGAAGAAATTACCCGGTTTGAGGAATGCCTCGACCGCATCAGAAAGAATCTTGAGGAGTGGCAGAAGTCATGAGTATTTGTATCAAAGATCAGATTCAGAACATGAATATCGTCATTGGCTGCACAGTGGGGTGTACATATTGCTATGCCCGCAACAACGTGAAACGCTGGCATATGATTGATGACTTCGCTGACCCTGAATTCTTTCCGAGTAAGCTCAAGATGATGGAAAAGAAACGTCCGCAGAACTTTCTTCTTACCGGGATGAGCGATCTCTCCGGATGGAAGCCGGAATGGAGAGACGAGGTATTTGCAAAGATCCGTGAAAATCCACAGCATCAGTTCCTGTTCCTTACCAAGCGACCTGATTTGCTGGATTTTGATACCGATCTGGAAAACGCATGGTTTGGCGTTACGGTGACGAGGAAAGCAGAACTGTGGCGTATCGACGCCCTTCGGAAAAACGTCAGAGCAAAACATTACCATGTTACCTTTGAACCGTTATTCGACGATCCCGGCACAGTTGACCTTTCCGGAATCAATTGGATCGTTGTCGGCACCATGACCGGAGCTCAGAGCAGGAAGATTCATACGGAGCCGGAATGGGCATGGTCTCTGGCGGACCAGGCACATAAGCTCGGCATTCCGGTGTTTATGAAGGAAGACCTTGTCCCTATCATAGGGGATGAAAATATGATTCAGGAAATGCCGGAAGAATTTAATAAAGTGTTAGAGGTACAGAAATCATGGAAGAAGTAATAAATGGAATCCTCATTCGTGAGGTGGAAACAAAGAACATCATGACTAAGTCTAGTCTGCCGGTAGGCGGTTACTCGGTCAATCCCTATGTGGCTGTACACATGCCTGCAAGTATTGCTATGCTTCTTTTATGAAGCGCTTTACCGGGCACAAGGAGGAATGGGGCACTTTCCTTGATGTGAAACATTGGCTGGAAATTAAAAATCCGAAGAAATATGCCGGACAGCGGGTGGTCATCGGTTCTGTGACAGATGGCTACAATCCACAGGAGGAGCAATTCGGGAATACCAGAAAACTTCTGGAGCAGCTGATCGGCAGTGACGCAGATATTCTGATCTGCACAAAGTCGGATCTTGTGGTACGGGATATTGATCTGCTGAAGAAGCTTGGACGTGTAACCGTTTCATGGTCGATCAACACACTAGATGAAAATTTCAAGAACGATATGGACTCTGCTTCGAGCATTGAGCGCCGTATCTCTGCTATGAAGCAGGTATATAAAGCCGGTATCCGTACAGTCTGTTTCGTATCCCCGGTATTCCCCGGTATCACGGATTTTGAAGCAATCTTTGAGCGGGTAAAGGATCAGTGCGATCTGTTCTGGCTCGAAAATCTCAATCTTCGAGGCGGTTTCAAAAAGACAATTATGGATTATATCGCCGGAAAATATCCTGATCTTGTACCACTTTACGACGAGATCTATAACAAGCATAACCGCAGCTACTTTGAAGCACTTGAAGTAAAAGCTGAGAAAATGGCTAAGAAGTATGATTGTGTCTTTGTGGATAATGAAATGCCTTATGGCAGAGTCCCGCAGGGACATCCGGTGATCGTAGATTATTTCTATCATGAGGAAATCCGTGGGACAGAGAATACCGGAAAAAGAAATCGCTAACTTCCAGCTTGGTTATAAGATCGGATTTATCAATGATGCTGAGATATGGTTACTCATGTTAAAATAACGCAATACCTCTGTTATATATATAATGAGGATGAAATAGACGAGTTGATTCTGCTGATACGCGATAGCTTTATTCTGGCTTTTACGGTTCTTAAAGATACACTTGTGAAGAAGCTGGAGGAAGCAGAAAGCGATTGGATGTAAAAAAGCAGTCGATAACCTTGGGGGGAGTCCGCGGTGAAGGATAAAACAGTATACACATGTACATATAAATCAAAGTTAGGCGATATTCTGCTGGCGGCAGACGCGATCGGACTCACGGGTCTGTGGTTTGAGGGGCAGAAGTATTTTGCAAATACACTTCCAGACGGAGCTATTTCACAGGAATCCCTGATTTTAACCGAGGCAAAGAGATGGCTGGATATTTATTTTTCTGGCAAAGAACCGGACTTTATTCCGCCGCTGCATCCGACTGGCTCCGCATTTCGACAGGCGGTGTGGCAGATTTTATTGCAAATTCCGTATGGACAGACGACTACCTATGGGGAGATTGCAAAAAAGCTGGCGAAGATGCAGAATGCGTCCCATATGTCCGCGCAGGCGGTAGGCGGTGCAGTGGGGCATAATGAGATCTCCATCATCATTCCATGTCACCGCGTAGTAGGAACGAATGGAAGCCTGACCGGGTATGCGGGTGGAATTGATAAGAAAGTGGAACTGCTTACGCTGGAACATACCGATATGAGTCGTTTTTTTGCGCCGAAGAAAGGAACGGCGCTTTAGTCATTTAGGTGTAATTTTGACTGTGATATTAATTTTCATTTAATTATATCCGTGTAGTTTCTCATCTTTCGTAAGTTTGGAAAGTATCTCCTGCTTTTTCATATACGTAACAAATAGATTCATAAGTACTGTGTTTATAATATTACCCCCTACATTATGTTTCCAAGGAAACAAGTATACCATCGGGTTGTTTCCTTGTTAACAAATTTGATAATAACGATATAGGATATTTTCATCAGAATATTTTTCTTATTTCAAAGATTGCGAAGTTTCACAGGCAGGCGGGGATGTTATTTATAGAAATCCAGATGGAATACAAATGCCAGGACCGCTTCTGGAAGACGATGATTGTGCGTGCCTATTAGTTAAAAAACCATGGAAATCACTATTCGTAGATTGTAACATATCGGTTTGATATCGCGGAGCGAGTAAAGATTGACAGTTTCAAAATCTTGTCGTATACTTCTTTCAGTCCCAAATGGGATCGAATGGGGAAGGTTATGGAATATAAAATACAAAAACTTTACGATCAGGTCAACCAGGCGATCATCCGCTGCCGTGGTGTATACTCGATGTGGGCAAAGAATAACAATGTGAGCTATAACCGGATGCTGGTGCTTTACACCATCCGCGAATTCGGATTCTGTACGCAAAAGCAGATCTGTGATTCGTATCTGCTTCCGCGGCAGACGGTGAACCATGTGATTTCAGAGATGAAAAAGGACGGGATTCTTGTAGTGGATCCGGAAAAGAGCACCGGGAAGGAAAAGGCGCTTGTTTTGACGCCGGAGGGCGAACGGTATTCGGAAAAATTATTATATTCGTTAAGCCGGATGGAAGAGCGGGCGGCGAAACGTCTGGGAGAGGACAAGATCCGCAGAATGACGGAACTGTTTATGGAGTATGACCAGATTCTGGAAGAGGCACTGGAGGAGACGGACGATGAAGAGTAAGGCGGGAACGGATACAGAATTTTTCCGGACGGAGAAAATTCCGAAGATATTGCTGCAAATCGCACCTCCGGTTATGCTAGCGCAGCTGATTCAGGCGATGTATAACATTGTAGACAGTTTTTTTGTGGGAAAATATTCCGAACCGGCGCTGACGGCGCTTTCGGTCATTTATCCGTTGCAGCTCATCATCATTGCGCTGGCGGTGGGAACCGGCGTGGGCGTGAATACCTACATGGCGCGCTGTATGCACAGAAAATGCCGGGACAGGCGGAAGAAACAGCGGGAACAGGCACGCTTCTGGCGCTTGGAACCTGGTTTATATTTGCCATTTTCTCGATCTTCTGTATGCGTCCGTATGTCCTGACAAGTGCGAATACCCCGGAAGCGATCGAGAGTGCTGTTATCTACGGACAGATCGTCTGTATCGGCAGCATCGGGGCATTTCTGGAAGGAAACTGGACGAAGGTCCATCAGTCGCGGGGCAATATGCACCGTCCGATGGTCGCCCAGACCGTGGGGGCGCTGACGAATATCGTGCTTGACCCGATCCTGATTTTCGGACTCGGTCCGGTGCCGGAGCTGGGAGTCGCGGGTGCTGCCTATGCGACTGTCTGCGGACAGGTGGCAGCTGCGGTCATCACATCGTTTGGCGGGGTTGGCAGATTGCCAGAGCGCACAAAAATGCCGCTCTATATCAAGCAGATCTACTGGTTTGGCTACGCGTCGATTATTATGCAGGCATTATTTACAGTTTATATCGTGATCTTAAATGCGATCCTTGCCGGATTTTCAGATTCGGCAGTGACGGTGCTGGGGCTTTATTATAAAATGCAGACGTTTTTCTTTATCCCACTGATGGGCTTGCAGACGTGTATCGTTCCGGTGCTCAGCTTTAACTATGCAACCAAGAGCTATGCGAGATGCCGGGAAATTATGCGGGACAGCTATGGATTTTCCTGTGTGTTTATGCTGGTCGGTGTGATCTGCTTCGTTTTCTTTCCGGTGCAGCTGCTCCAGGTTTTTTCAAAGAGCAGTGAGGTCATCGCGATCGGAAAAAATGCATTCCCTATCATCGGGGCAAGTTTTATTCCGGCGGTATTTTCACTGATGACCCCGGTATTCTTCCAGGCGATCGGAAATGGAAAGATCAGCCTCTTTTTGTCCGTGATGCGCCAGATCTGCTGCCTGATTCCGATTTTCTGGCTGCTGTCGCTGATTGACCTGCGCTTTACCTGGTTTGCATTTCCGATCTCGGAAGTGCTGGTCGGTGTCACGGGAATCGTGCTTTATTACAAGGAAATCAAAAGAGACTTTGATAAAGGAGAATATATTAAGTAATCGAATTTATTGACTAATATGATTAAATGTGTTTAAATATACTCAAAGGAGTGAATTATTATGAACACATCAAATATCACAAATTACAAGCCAAAAGATTTTGCTGAACTGTTAGGGGTATCCGTAAAAACATTACAGCGTTGGGATAGAGAAGGAACTCTAAAGGCAAACCGAACTCCAACTGATAGACGTTATTACACTTATGACCAATATCTGCAATTCAAAGGAATAAATACTGAAGATGACCAACGTCAGGTAGTTATTTATGCTAGGGTATCTACAAAAAATCAAAAAGATGATTTACAAAACCAAGTTGCATTTTTACGACAGTTTTGTAATGCTAAAGGTATTATTGTAGACCAGTGCATTGAAGATTATGGAAGTGGTCTTAATTACAATCGTAAAAAGTGGAACGAATTATTAGATGAAGTGATGGAACAAAAAATCAAAACCATAATCGTAACTCAAAAAGATAGATTTATCAGATTTGGTTACGACTGGTTTGAAAAATTCTGTACGAAGTTCAATACGACCATCATGGTGGTGAACAATGAAGAACTATCACCACAAGAAGAACTCGTGCAGGATATTGTTTCAATACTCCATGTGTTCTCTTGTAGGTTGTACGGGCTTCGTAAGTATAAAAAACAAATAGAAAGGGATGTGGAAATTGCTAAAGAGCTTCAAAACGGAAATAAATCCGACAGAGGAGCAGAAAGTTAAGATCCGTAAAACAATAGGAACTTGTAGATATATTTACAACTTCTATCTCGCTCACAACAAAGAGCTTCATGACAATGGAGAAAAGTTTATGAGTGGTAAAAGTTTTAGTGTCTGGCTGAACAATGAGTATCTTCCCAAAAATCCAGATAAGCTATGGATTAAGGAAGTCAGTTCAAAATCTGTAAAGTGTTCAATTGAAAATGGTTGTGTCGCATTTACCAGATTTTTCAAACATCAAAGTGCTTTTCCTAATTTTAAAAAGAAAGGAAAATCTGATGTGAAGATGTATTTCGTAAAGAATAATCCAAAGGATTGCCGATGCGAAAGACACAGAATTAATATTCCATCACTTGGTTGGGTTCGTATCAAAGAAAAAGGATATATTCCTACGACAAAAGATGGGTATGTAATTAAAAGCGGTACGGTATCTATTAAAGCTGGTAGATACTATGTATCCGTTCTTGTAGAGATTCCTGATATGCTTATTGATAGCAGTAATAATGATGGCATTGGGATAGACTTAGGCTTAAAAAATTTTGCTATTGTTTCAAACGGAAAGACATACAAGAACATTAATAAATCAGCAAGATTAAAGAAACTTGAAAAACAACTACGAAGAGAGCAAAAATGTCTCTCTCGTAAATATGAATATTTAAAGAAAGGAGAGTCCACTCAAAGAGCAAATATACAAAAGCAAAAGCTCAAAGTACAGAAACTTTATCATAGACTGGATAATATCCATACTGATTACATCAATAAGATAATTGCTGAGATAGTGAAAACCAAACCATCTTATATAACGATTGAAGATTTGAATGTGTCAGGTATGATGAAGAACAGGCATCTTTCTAAAGCCGTTGCATCACAGAAATTCTACGAGTTTAGAACTACACTGAAAAGCAAATGTGATGATAACAATATTGAACTTAGGGTTGTAGATAGATTTTATCCATCTTCTAAACTATGTCATTGTTGCGGTTCTATAAAGAAAGATTTAAAACTTTCAGATAGAATCTACAGATGTGATTGTAGCTATGTTGCAGATAGGGATCTCAATGCGGCACTTAATTTAAAAGATGCTAAAACTTACAAGATTGCATAATGAAAAGCAAATGTAAGTATGTACCGAAGGCTATTTCGGGAATTAACGACTGTGGAGTATACAAGAACTTGTGAGTAGCATATCTGTTTACAGATTGTAAAAGCATATACGATGAAGCAGTAAGTAATGTTCGTGAGAACTTACAACATCTCGATGTGAGTATATTTACACACATTTTGAGTGGCAGCAGCATGAGAAAGCACGTAAAAACATAGAAAATAGATTCGTAGAAAATTTTTAAACGCTTTTAATGAATTGAAAAGGAACCGCCTGGGTCAGTCTATCAACTGGCATCAGGACGGTTCCTTTTTCGAAAGGAGAATGAATGTGACATAAAAAATTGAATGTATGCATTTCGTGTACGTATGAGGCATAATGCCTGTCAGACGAAATGGGTATTTCACCCTTATGCTACAAATGCGTACATCATCACATAATGGCACAGGCTTCCGCCCATGACAAACAGATGGAAAATCTCATGCGAACCGAAATTTTTATGCGTTGCATTGAAAATCGGCAGTTTTAATGCGTAGATAATGCCTCCAGCCGTATAGATAAGTCCGCCGGTCAGCAGCCAGAGAAATGCGCTTTTCGGAAGTGCCAGTACGATCTGACGGAACGCCAGCACGCAGATCCAGCCCATCGCGATGTAAACTAGCGAGGAGAACCACTTCGGGCAGTTGATCCAGAGCGCGTTGACGAGAATCCCGGCAATCGCGATACCCCAGACGAGCGCCAGAAGCCGGTAACCGGCGTTATTTCCAAGGACGATCAGGCAAACCGGTGTGTAAGTCCCGGCAATCAGGATGAAAATCATCATGTGGTCGATCTTACGCAGGATTTTATTAACGTGCTCGGAAATATTAAAGGTGTGGTAGGTCGTGCTGGCGGCATAGAGCAGAATCATGCTGACGATAAACACAGCCAACGCCGCAAGATGGCGCGAATCTGCTTCTCCAGCCGCTTTGTGAAGCAGCGGAACTGCCGCGATCACCGCGCCGATCATCGCGATAAAATGCGTCAGCGCGCTTCCGGGATCCTTTACGTGGAATTTATGATGCTTTGTTTCAACGAGTTCCGTTGTGTCAGATGTATGTTTTTGACTAGAAATCATAGGATAACCTCCTTTGCCGTAATTTCAATAAAGTAATTGTAAATATGATATGTAGTATTTGAAACTACATAGAATGTTTTTATATACTATACATCTTTTCTGAAAAATATGCAAGAGGGGAATGGGATATGTTATAATATAATGTATGAACAGTAACGAAAGGTTTTCACGTTTCGTGTGAGTTGGTAATAAATATATGCAATGGTTTGCATATGAAAATTTTAAAGTTCACAAGAGAAAGAAAAAAGACTCATAGATGATTTGAGAAGTTAAAATGCTCGGGAATCCATGGATGAAGTAGAGAGGAAATCGGTTATGTTAGATATATTATACGAAGATAAAGATATTTTAGTTGTGGTCAAACCAGCCGGAGTTGAGTCGCAGACATCGAGACGCCTGGAGCCGGATATGGTCAGCGAGATAAAAAATTATCTCCACCGGAAGGCACAGGAGACGAAAAAGTTATCCACAGGATTATCCCCAAAAGCGTCCACAGCCCCGGTGGATCCGTATGTTGGAGTTATCCACCGACTGGACAAGCCGGTGCGCGGTGTGATGGTATATGCCAAGAACCTGAAAGCGGCAGCGCACTTAAGCCGTCAGGTACAGGAGGGAAAACTGGAGAAAATCTATCAGGCGCTCGTATGTGGAAAACCTGTGGATAATGTGGGTAAGTACGTGGATTATCTGTTGAAAGACGGGAAAACGAATACCAGCCGGATTGTGGATAAGTCGGTCGCCGGTGCGAAACGGGCAGAGCTGGAATATCAGATATTAGAAAAAAAAGAACAGGAAGACGGTACCGTGCGTTCACTGGTGGAAATTCATCTTCACACAGGACGCCACCATCAGATACGCGTACAGTTTGCCGCGCATGGGACACCGCTCATGGGTGATACCAAGTATGGCGCACCAGCGGCTGCTTCCGTGGGACGTGCCCGCCGGGAACCGCTGGCGCTGTGCGCGGTCCGTTTATCGTTCCTTCACCCGGTGACGGGAAAAAGAATGGAGTTTTCCACCAAACCGCAATTTGTTCTGTGAGCGAATTTTTCTATAAGTCAGGTAACATGAGAAAAATCCGATTAGTGGCAGCCGTGGCTGCCGCGGCATAGATATTTCTCCTCTGTTTCTGGCATATACCGATTACAGCTCAAAAAAAGATCAAGGGTGAATAGAAGGTAAGACGTGTATATTTTTATCCAGCCTGCCCATACTAGAGTGTGTACAAAGGAAGTACGAATCATAAATGGGCAAAGTCCATGGGTAAGCCCCGGAGCGACTAAAGAGGGCTTACAAAAGAGACCGCAGGAGCCGGGAGAAGCGGGAGCTGACACTGGTTTCCTGTGGTTTTTCGTTGCCATACATCCGGAAAAAAGGGCGTGTAGGTTTAAGGAAAAGACGTTTGTTTGAATGGATGTCTGTAGAAATCATAGAACCATAACGGTGTATGGCATAAAGAAAAAATCGGGAAGGTGGAGCAGACAGATGGCACTCAGCAGAAAACAGAAAAAAGCATTTCTCACAGTAGCAGTCACGGCGGGCGTGTATTTGAGTTTCCGTTACCTGCTGCCGCTTATATTCCCATTTCTGGCAGCGTATCTGATGGCGCTGCTTCTCCAGCCATCGGCAGCATTTCTCGAAAAACGGCTGCGAATCTCCTTCCGCGGGCACATGATCGGCGTTCCCATCGGTATGATCGGGGGCGTGGAGCTGATTTTGCTGAGCATTTTTCTGGTCGGTCTGCTGGCAGCAGGGGGACGGCGTTTCACGGAGGAGCTGGAACACTTTTTAGAAGAGCTTCCAGGACGGATGGAGGAATTGTCACTGCTCGGACAGCAATTTGAACAGTCGATCGAGCGAGTCCTTCATCTGCCTGCCGGTAAAATCGGGCAGCTCTTTCGCGGAACAGGCTTGCAGGGCGGTGGACAGGTCAAGGAGATCCTGCTGCCGCAGCTCCTTCAGAAATCAGTTCCTGCTGCGGCGGGGATTGTGCGCGCGGTTATTGTGGTTGTTTTATTTTTCATTGCCTCGATTTTGAGTTTACAGGAGATGGACGAACTGCGCCGGAGGCGGTTTGATTCGATGTTTCACCGCGAATTTTTCCTGCTCGGCAGGCGCCTTGCGGTGACAGGAAGCGCATGGCTGAAAACCCAGTCGGTCATTTTCCTGATGACTTCGGCATTTTCGATGGCGGGGCTTTTGCTGATTGGAAATCCATATTATATTCTGGGCGGAATCGGAATCGGGGTTCTGGATGCCCTGCCGATCTTCGGCGCAGGGACGGCGCTGGTGCCGTGGAGTCTTTTTCTCCTGTTTAAGCGGGAGTGGGGACACGCGCTGATTCTATTTGGTCTGTATCTGCTTTGTTATTTTCTGCGTGAGTTCACGGAGGCGCACCTGATGGGGAAGAAAATGGGGCTGTCGCCGCTTGAAACGCTGGCGGCGATCTATGTGGGCTTGCAGCTGTTTAGTCTGTTTGGATTTCTGCTGGGTCCGATTGGGCTGTTGATTATTAAGGATTTTGTGGAGGAGTATGGGGAAGCGGACGAAGGAGCGGCAGCTCATTAGGTAGGCACTTTTAGGATTGCCGCGAGACAAAAGGATCATATATAATAGATAAGGAATTAAAAACGCATAAAAGTTCTGGAAAACAGCAGAGAAAGAGTTGCTGGAAGATAGCTGGATGTTAAGCTGAAATAAATATGCATATCATTTAATATGGAGGAACAAACGTGAATTTATATACAAAAGAGTCAGGCTCCGGACAGCCGATGGTGCTGCTTCACGGAAATGGAGAGGACAGCTCCTATTTTGTGAACCAGATATCCTTTTTTGAATCAAAATATCTCGTGATTGCGGTGGACACCCGTGGACATGGCAGATCTCCGCGTGGTCATGGGACATTTACCTTGGAACGGTTTGCTGATGATTTGAAAGGATTTCTTGACCGCCGGGGACTTAGGCGGATCATTTTGCTGGGGTTCAGCGACGGCGGCAATATTGCGCTGATTTTTGCACTGAAATATCCGGGATATGTCGATCGGCTGATTTTAAATGGAGCGAACTTAAACCCGTTTGGCATGAAGCCGTCCGTGCTGGCGGATGTGGCGCGGGAGTATGTGGGAGTTGTGGGGAAGCTCTGGCAGCAGAAAAGCGGCATCGGGCAGATACGGGGAAAAATGCAGATGGCAGCAGGAAAAATGCGGACAGAAAAGCAATTTTCAAAAGAAAACGAAAAACAGAATGGACAGGAAGGACTGAATAAACAACAGAGAAGAAGCTGTCAGAAAGAAAAAATTCCTGAAAATAAGGGAAATGATCGGAAGGCAAATATACACAAAAAAGAGCTTCTATCCTTAATGTTGTATGAACCCTGGATCCGCCCTGAACTTCTCCACCGCCTGAAAATGCCCGTCCTTGTGGTAGCAGGGAGCGACGACATGATCCGCGAATGCCACACGCGCCAAATCGCACGTTCTCTGCCAAACGCAAGGCTTCGGCTTTTAGAGGGCACCCATTTTATTGCAGCAGAGAACCCGGACGCATTTAACCAATGTGTTGCATCATTCCTGGAACAGACACAGGGCGGCGAGCTGGCGCAGATGAGCCGAGTCTGGGGCAGCCGGAGAGCCGGAAGGCTGGAGAAGGAGAAGATCCGTCGGGCGGCGGTGCTGGTACCTTTGATTCAGAAAGGCGGGGAGTACCACGTGGTGTTTGAGGTGCGCGCGGGAAGCTTAAAAACTCAGCCGGGCGAAATCTGTTTTCCGGGCGGTGCCGTTGAGCGGGACGAGACACCGAAGCAGGCGGCGATCCGTGAGGCGATGGAAGAACTCTTAATCAGTCGCCGCCAGATTCGCGTTATCGCGCCGTTGGATGTGCTGGAAGCACCCGGAGCGATGGAGATTTCTCCATTTTTAGGTGCGCTGCAGGGCTACCGCTGGTCATATTCCGAGGCGGAGGTCGATCATACCTTTTCTGTCCCGCTCCGCTGGTTCGCGGAACATGAACCGGAGCGATATGAAACAGAACTTGTGACCGTGCCGGAAGAGACATTCCCGTTTGAAGATGTTCCGGGCGGACGCGATTACCGCTGGCGGCGCGGACATTACGATGTTTACTTCTACCGCCGCGAGGAAGGAATCATCTGGGGGATGACAGCGAAGATTCTGCGGTCGCTGGCGGAGATGTACCGAGAGGATATTTTATTAAAATAGGATTCGTAAGATAGGGATAAAAACATTATTTTTTGTTCGGACGCAACCGAGTCAGTGACGACCGAGTAAAAAATGCGAGGCATCGTCAAGACTTGTACAAGGGCGAGTTCCAGCCTTGACAAACCCGACTGATTGGCGTAAAATCATAATACTGTCAGGATTTGCGCGGCTGAGTTTGTGGATGCCGTGGAAGAAATCCGGCGTTTGATTTTAGAACATCAAACAATAAGAAATAAAACAGGCGAAGAGAGGAATCAGTAAACTTTGACACACGTCCAGAGAGAAAGCCGTATGGTGCGAGGCTTTTGTGTCCCTGAAAGTTGAACCGGTCCTGGAGCTGTGCATGAAAATGCAACGTATTTCCGGCGTTAACGGAAGTTAAGTGAGCCAGAATCGGAACGAAATTCTGGTTAAGCAGGGTGGTACCGCCGAAGTTAAGCCATTCGGTCCCTTTGATCGCAGCGATCAGCAGGGATCGGATGGCTTTTTTATTTCTATGAAATACAAAACAACAATAAAATGTTTTTAACAAGGAGAAATGACATGGCAAAGGAAAAGAAGATGGTAGAAGCCATCACATCGATGGATGAAGATTTCGCCCAGTGGTATACGGACATCGTAAAGAAAGCAGAGCTTTCTGATTACTCCAGTGTAAAGGGCTGCATGATTATCAAACCGGCCGGATATGCGATCTGGGAGAATATCCGCAATGAACTGGACAAGCGCTTTAAGGCAACCGGCGTAGAGAACGTATATCTGCCTATGTTTATTCCGGAAAGTCTTCTGGAAAAAGAGAAAGATCACGTAGAAGGTTTCGCACCGGAAGTAGCGTGGGTGACACAGGGCGGTTTAGAGCCGTTACAGGAGAGAATGTGTGTACGTCCGACTTCCGAGACTCTGTTCTGCGATTTTTATGCACATGACGTACATTCTTACCGCGATCTGCCGAGAAACTACAACCAGTGGGCTTCGGTTGTACGTTGGGAAAAGACCACCCGTCCGTTCCTGCGTTCCAGAGAGTTCTTATGGCAGGAAGGTCATACCGCTCATGCAACCGCTGAGGAAGCACAGGAGCGTACCGAGATGATGTTAAATGTATACGCGGATCTGTGCGAGGACTTCCTGGCAATTCCGGTTATCCGCGGACGCAAGACCGACAAGGAGAAATTTGCCGGTGCAGAGGCAACCTACACGATCGAGTCCCTGATGCACGATGGCAAGGCACTGCAGTCCGGCACCAGCCACAACTTCGGCGATGGATTTGCAAAGGCATTTAACATCCAGTATCTGGATAAGGATAATAAATTAAAATACGTTCATCAGACTTCCTGGGGTATGACAACCCGTATGGTAGGCGCGATCATCATGGTTCATGGTGACAATAATGGTCTGGTTCTGCCGCCGAAGGTAGCTCCGACCCAGGTTATGATCGTTCCGATTCAGCAGGCAAAAGAGGGTGTTCTGGACAAGGCATTTGAGGTAAAAGAGGTTCTGTCCAACTTCCGTGTCAAAGTGGATGATTCCGACAAATCTCCGGGATGGAAGTTCAGCGAGTCCGAGATGCGCGGTATTCCGGTACGTGTCGAGATCGGACCGAGAGATATTGCTGAAAATCAGGCAGTTCTGGTTCGCCGTGATACGCATGAGAAGATTACGGTATCTCTGGATGAGATCGCAGCAAAGGTTGGCGAGCTTCTGGAGACGATTCACCACGATATGTTTGAGCGTGCAAAAGCACACAGAGATTCCCATACTTATGTAGCGACAACACTGGATGAGATGAAGGAGATCGCAGAAAATAAGCCAGGCTTCATCAAGGCAATGTGGTGCGGCAATCAGGAGTGCGAGGATAAACTGAAAGAAGTAGTCGGCGTAACCTCCCGCTGCATTCCGTTCAATCAGGAACATCTGGCTGACACCTGCGTATGCTGCGGCAAGTCGGCAACGAAGATGGTTTACTGGGGTAAGGCATATTAATATGATTCCAAAACGGATAGAAATGCCGGTCCAGGTCGAGGAAATCCTGGGAAAGCTGCGAGAACATGGTTACGAGGCATTTGCAGTCGGCGGCTGTGTCCGCGATGCGATCCTGGGGCGGATTCCCGGTGACTGGGATATCACGACCTCGGCGCACCCGGAGGAGGTGAAGCAGGTGTTCGGTCACACGATCGACACCGGGCTTCAGCACGGTACGGTCACGGTCATGCGTGATCATATCGGATATGAAATAACCACCTACCGGATTGACGGTGAATATGAGGATGGACGCCACCCGAAGGAAGTCGTATTTACTGCCGAACTGCGTGAGGACTTGAGACGGCGTGATTTCACGATCAATGCGATGGCATACAGCCACGAAACGGGAATTGTCGATATTTTCGGCGGGGCGGAGGATCTGGCAGCGCGCCGGATCCGCTGCGTCGGGGATGCGGGAGAACGGTTTACGGAAGATGCGCTCCGGATCCTGCGTGCCGTCCGCTTTTCGGCCCAGCTGGGATTTTCGATAGAGAAAAAGACCTGGCAGGCGCTCTGTGAGCTGGCGCCCTCCCTTGTCCATGTGAGCAAGGAACGGGTGCAGGTGGAGTTGACAAAAACACTCCTGTCCGACCGCCCGGAATTTATCTGGAAAACGGAGGCGGCAGGACTGGCACCTTACATTTCAAAGACATTTCCGGAGGTATTTGCGGCGTGGAAAAAGCGGAAAAGCTGTGCAAAGCAGAGTTTGGAAGAGAAAGTATGTTCGAAGGATGTGCCGGCTGCTGACAAGGATGCGATCAAAACGGAAACGGTAGCGCAGCAGGGGCACATGTTCGTGAAACATGAATGTGAGACAGACATGGCGGGGGAAATTTCTGCTGCTGCTGCACATCTGCCAGCAGAAAAAGCCTTGCGCTGGTCGTATTTTCTTGCCCCGTCGGGCGAGGAAACTTGTGTCCGGGTTCTGAGAGAACTCAAGATGGACAACGACACGATCGATAAGGCGAAGATTCTGAGCCGTTTTGCATTCATGCAGATGGAAGCGGAGGAAAGCGCTGTCCGCCACGCGATGAGTGCGATGGAAGATACGGTCTTTGACTGGCTGCTTCTCCTTCAGGAAGTTCTGATGCCGGAGCGCATGGATGCGGTGGAAATGGTTCGCTCACTTGCAAGGCAGATCCGGGAGCGCGGTGATTGTATCCGTCTTAAAACTCTGGCGGTAACCGGAAAAGACCTGATTCAGGCAGGCATCCAGCCGGGACCGGCGCTTGGAAAAACGCTGCATCTTCTCTTTGAAAAGGTGCTGGAGAATCCGGCTTGGAATGAGAAAGAGCGGCTTCTGGCTGAGGTGGAAGTGTTGAAACAATCGCAGAATGCGGGAACCAGTAAAGCATAAGAAGATTAATAAATAAAAAGAGAAAAGAGGCAAAATCGTTTGGAACCGGCAGGACAAGCCGGACAAACGATTTTGTCTCTTTTTCTTTTGCTTTTTTAACAACAATAGTTTCAATCAGAGGATGATTAAAAGAGTTATCCCAATTTCTTATACTCCCTGAAAAACAGCGCCGCCGTCGTCGCCACCGCAATCGTGTCTGCCACCGGTTCTGACACGAACACGCCGAATACCGGATTTGACACGAAATGCGGCAGGATAAAGATCAGCGGAATCAAAAGCAGCACTTTTCGGAGCAATGCCAGAAAGACGGATGTTTTCGCATTTCCAAGGGCAATAAAAGTCTGCTGGCAGGCGAGCTGGACGGCAAAGAGCAGGGAAGCTGCCATATAGATCCGGAGCGCCCAGATGGTATAGCTGGCAAGATTTGCGTCGCTGGTAAAGATGGAAATAAAAATCTGTGGAACCAGCATACATAAGAGCCAGAGCAAGGTGGAATAGCAGGCTGCCGAGCGCAGAAGCAGGTGAAACGCTTTTTTCACACGGTCGATATTTTTTGCTCCATAGTTAAAGCTGATGATCGGCTGCGCGCCCTGTGTGAGCCCCTGCAGCGGCAGCATGGAAAACTGCATGACGCTGGAAAGAATCGTCATCGCGCCGACCGCGGTATCGCCGCCATATTTCAACAGGCTGGTGTTAAAGCTGATGGACAGTGCACTTTCTGTAAACTGCATGATAAACGGCGCCAGTCCGAGCGCCAGGCATGGCAGGATAAATTTCTTCTGCGGGCGCAGGTTGCGGAGCCGTATCCGCAGGGTACTATGCGTTCCGGTCAGAAAACGCAGAATCCAGATACAGGAAATACCCTGTGAAAGGATGGTTGCAAGTGCCGCACCGCGCACATCCAGATGCAGTCCGAAGATAAAGATCGGATCGAGGATGATGTTGCAGAGAGCGCCGATGGCAACGGTAATCATGCCGGTTTTGGCATAACCCTGTGCGTTGATAAAGGCATTGAGTCCGAGCGCCATCTGGACGAAGAAAGTGCCGCAGACGTAGATTTTCATGTAGTTCCAGGCGTAGAGAATTGTCTTCTCACTGGCGCCGAACATCAGGAGGATCGGGCGCCCAAAGCCAAGAAACAGGGCGGTCAGGAGGAGCGAAATGACGGTCAGCATGAAGGTACAGTTGCCGAGTACCTTTTCAGCAGAATCCTTGTCGCCTTTTCCCATCAGGATCGACGCCTGCGGGGCGCCGCCCATGGCGGCGAGCGCGGCAAAAGCGGAAATGCACATGATAATCGGCATTGTGACGCCGACGCCGGTCAGGGCGCTGGGACCGATGTCCGGGATATGGCCGATGTACATGCGGTCAACCATGTTATAGAGAACGTTGATGATCTGTGCGGCAATTGCCGGGAGCGCCAGTTTAAAAAGAAGTGACCCGATCGGCGCACGGCCGAGATCAGCTTCACGGGATGATGCTGCGCCTGAATGCGGGCGCGTATTTTCATCGTTGGAACGATGAGCGGATTGTATGGACAAAGAGAGACCTCCTTTTCATTTACAGTAAAATATATTATTTGATTTTTTGCCTGATTGTTGGGACAAATAGCCAGACCGCTTTTTTATCCCAATGTGAATCATTGTAACATACTGTCAAAATGATGGCAATGAACAGAATTTCGTAATCACTCCACATTGGCGATTGTGTGTGATAGTTTGTGCACTGTGTTTCAAATCCGCGATATTTATGCATAAGCATATTTGTAAGCCCCCTCTCATAGGTTAGGAGTAGCAGGCTGGGTGTCTGATGTGCATATTTGCATAATCGTGTGAATGTTGCAATTAACATAGCTGTCAGCAGCTGTGGCCCGGCGTGAAAATGTGCTGTCCACATTCTTTTGGGAAATGGAAAGGCGGGCAGCCGGATAGAGGCAGGAGGGGGAAGCTGTGAACGAGAGAACAACCGAGGTGCTGGAACAGTATGAACTGGAAGTGCAGTCGAAGCGCCGTGGAAGAGGCGCGTGGATCTGCGAGACGAGTCAGGGGTTAAAACTCCTCCGGGAATATAAGGGGACCGTCAAACGTCTTGAATTTGAAGAACAAATCATGAATGTTCTGCAAAATCAGAAAACATGCCGGACCGATCAGTATATGCGGAACCGGGAGGGCGAGCTTTTGTCGGTGGCGGAGGATGGAACGCGGTGTGTTGTGAAGGAATGGTTTTCCGGGCGCGAGTGCAGTGTGCAGAGCGAGGCGGAGGTGGTCCGGGCGGTCGGGCAGATCGCGAAGCTGCACCGGACACTGCGCGGCATTGCGATCGATGAGTCGTGGAATCTGGGGTCAATTCTCACGCGTCCGGCGGTGGCGGAGATGGAGCGCCACAACCGGGAACTTGTCCGTACGCGGAATTATATCCGGAAAAAACGGCGTAAATCGGATTTTGAGAGGGCAGTCAGCGGAAGCTTTGCCATCTTTTATGAGCAGGCGCAGGAAGCAGCAGGCGGGCTGAAAGCGCAGATCGAGCAGGATGGCGAGCCGGAAAACTATTTGTGTCACGGGGATCTGAACCAGCATCATATTTTATTGGCAGAAGAAAATGAGATGGCGGTGATTGAATTTAACCGGATGCACCGGGGCGTCCAGGTCGAAGACCTGTATCATTTTACGCGCAAAATATTGGAAAAGCATGGCTGGGATTTGCGTCTGGGGATGCGGCTGCTGGAGACGTATGATCGTATTCTGCCGTTGAATGCACAGGAGCGGACATACCTCTATTACCTGTTTTTATATCCGGAAAAATACTGGAAACAGTTAAATTTTTATTATAATGCAGGCAAGGCGTGGATTCCAGTCCGCAGCATTGAAAAACTGCAGAAGCTGGAAGAACAGCAGACGGCGCGGAACCTCTTTCTTGAGGCAATCCGATAAGAAATGTTGATTTACATATGCATATAAATTCTTTGGTTAAGCGTATTCGATACATCATGGAGAAACTTTGAAAAGAGGAAAAATAAAGACAAAGAATAGTAACCGAAATTCTCTTTATTTTTCAGAATAATTATACTATAATGGAGAAAAAGAAAGTCATCCTAGAAGAAAGCAGGGGGTAAGTGAATCATGAAGGATTACATGACGATTTACAAAGAATGGCTGGAAAATCCATACTTTGACGAGGCAACGAAAGAGGAATTACGCGCCATTGAGGGCGATGAAAATGAGATTAAAGAGCGTTTCTATATGGATTTGGAGTTTGGTACGGCAGGACTGCGCGGCATCATCGGTGCAGGTATTAACCGGATGAATATCTACACCGTCCGCCGTGCGACCCAGGGACTGGCAAATTACATCATCAAGCAGGGCGGCGCGGCAAAAGGCGTGGCGATCGCATTTGATTCCCGTCATATGTCCCCGGAATTTGCCGAGGAAGCAGCGCTGACACTGGCGGCAAATGGCATCAAGGCGTACCGGTTCGAGACGCTGCGCCCGACGCCGGAGCTTTCCTTTGCAGTCCGCGAGCTTGGCTGCATCGCCGGCATCAACATCACCGCCAGCCACAACCCGCCGGAGTACAACGGCTACAAGGTTTACTGGGAGGACGGCGCACAGTTTACACCGCCGCATGACAAGGGCGTGACTGAGGAAGTTATGGCGATCACCGATCTTTCCACTGTTAAGACGATGGGAGCACAAGAGGCAAAGGCAAAAGGACTCTACGAGATCATCGGTGCAGCGATCGACGACAAATATATTGCACAGGTCAAGGCACAGGTAGTCAATCAGGGCGCGATTGACCGCATGCAGGATCAGATCACGATCGTGTATACACCGCTTCACGGCACGGGCAATATCCCGGCACGCCGTGTGATGAAAGAGCTTGGATTTACCCATGTATATGTGGTTCCGCAGCAGGAGCTTCCAGACGGCGATTTCCCGACCGTCAGCTATCCGAACCCGGAGGCAAAGGAAGCATTTGAATTGGGACTGGCTCTGGCAAAAGAGAAAAATGCAGACCTCGTTCTGGCAACCGATCCGGATGCCGATCGTCTGGGCGTGTATGTCAAAGATACCAAGTCCGGCGAATACATTCCGCTGACCGGCAATATGTCCGGCTCCCTGCTCTGCGAGTATGTGCTCAGCCAGAAACAGGCAAACGGCAAGATTCCGGCAGATGGACAGGTTGTTAAATCCATCGTTACGACGAATCTGGTAGATGCAGTTGCGAAGAATTACGGCGCAGAGCTCATCGAGGTTCTGACCGGATTTAAGTGGATCGGCAAACAGGTTCTCAAAAATGAGCAGGAAGGCAAAGGAACCTATCTGTTTGGCATGGAAGAGAGCTATGGCTGCCTGATCGGTACATACGCACGCGATAAAGATGCCATTTCCGCGACCGCAGCACTCTGCGAGGCGGCTGCCTATTACAAGGAAAAAGGCATGACGCTGTGGGATGCGATGGTCGAGATGTACGAGAAATACGGCTATTATAAAGATGAAGTGAAGTCCATCGGCTTAAAGGGCATCGAGGGACTGGCAAAGATTCAGGAGATTATGGAATATTTCCGCGCCCACACACCGTCCGATTTTGCCGGACATAAGGTGCTGGCTGTCCGCGATTACAAGGCAGATACCGTCAAGGATCTGGCAAGCGGCGAGGTAAAACCGACCGGACTTCCATCCTCCAATGTTCTTTACTACGAACTGGAAGACAACGCATGGCTCTGCGTCCGCCCGTCTGGAACCGAGCCGAAGATCAAGTTCTACTACGGCGTGAAAGGTACCTCCCTGGAAGAAGCGGCAGCGAAATCAGAGAAGGTAGGCGAGTCTGTGATGACGATTGTCAATGGACTGCTGTAGAAAAATAAAAAGAAGATATGAAATAAGTTCCTAAAAGAAATAGGACCATTCGTTCATGCGAAAGGTCCTATTTTTGTGCTATTTTGTTCTTTTAATTCTTTCAACGCCGCTGCAAATTTCGACGAAACCGCAGTAGGATTTCCTCTTAGCAGCCCGCGGCGGTAGAAGGCATGGAGCTTTTTAGCCGGGCGCAGGGACTGGCGGCGGTGTTTGAGTTCTTCTAACCGGGTGCTCAGGCGGGTGAGGCGGTTGTCGAAGGCGATGCGGGCATCGACTTCGGTGCGGACTTCGGCAATGCGCTCGTTGACGCGCTGTTTGGCAGCTTCGATGCGTTCTGCGTTTCCTGCTTTGGCAGCTTCGATGCGGGAGGTGGTTTCTTCTCGAACATCGGACAGGCGTTTTTCGGCGAGTGCCTTGGTCTCAGCCAGGCGCTCTTTGTGTTCGGTGGCAGCCGCCTGCAGCTGTCTGGCAGTCTCGGCGCGTGCGGTTGCCAGGCGTTCTTCGGCGTCGCTGCGGACGGCGGCAAGTCTGCGGGCGGCTTCTGCCTGGGCGGCTGCCAGTTTTTCGGCTGTTTCTTCACGGGTCAGGGCGCCGCGCTCAATGGCTTCCTCACGCAGCAGCTCGATCTTGGACTGGAGCTCTTCGATATCGGCTTTGAGCTTCGTCATAGCTTCCAGCGTATGACCTAGAGCCAGGGCTGCCTTGATGGATTCGTAAGCATCGGCGGTGAAAAGAACGCTGATGACGAAATCGCAGATGAGCAGGATAACCGGAGGAACCGCAAGCACAGTGCGGGCGATCGGATCATGGATGACATCGGTCATAAGGATCGTCAGAAATCCCCATGCGATCGAGGAACTCAGGCAGATATAGCCGCGCAGCTGGAACGGCTGGCTGCTGTAATCCCAGTAGCGGACCTTGAATAGGCGTTCCATGACGGCGCCGGTGACATATTCAAGCGCCGTGGCGGCGATAAAACCGGAAATATAGACGAGCGGCAGGCTGTCCCGCACCGGCAGGGACACCCAGAGCATCATCACCGCGCCGGAACCGTAGAGCGGCAGCATCGGAAGCCGCAGAAATCCGCGGTTGACGAGCCGTTTCTGTTTCAGGGAAACATAAGTCGATTCGAAAATCCACCCTAAAAAGCAGTATACATAGAAAAAAGCTAGCCATTGGTACCAGGTATAGGTATACATAAAACCTCCTTTAGAAAATCAAGTCATTTTCTCATTGGTTGAAAAACGTATCTAAAATGAAGTTGTTTCTTATCTTACTATATAAATCTAGAAAAGTTCAAGGCATCTGGGTGAAAAAAGATAATTCCAAAATCTCCGCTTGCCACAAAAGCACGCTTCGTGTACAATAAATCGAAGTCGGCTTTGCCACAGACAGCAGGCAGACGTACAGAAAGCAAATCTTATATGAAGTGGAGTTGTTTTCTAGGATAAAATTTGCAGAAAAACAAAGAACAATTCAACAAATACAAACAATTTACAATAAAAAGAAAAATAGGAGAGGTACATACGTGAGTATACTGAATGTAGAACATTTAAGCCACGGTTTTGGTGACCGGGCGATTTTTCAGGATGTTTCGTTCCGCCTGTTAAAGGGTGAGCACATCGGTCTGATCGGTGCGAACGGCGAGGGTAAATCGACGTTTATGAATATTATTACCGGGCATATGCAGCCGGACGAGGGAAAAGTAGAGTGGTCAAAGCGGGTGCGCGTCGGCTATCTGGATCAGCATACGGTGCTGGAAAAAGGCATGACGATCCGCGAGGTTTTGAAGAGCGCATTTTCCTTCCTGTTTGAGCTGGAAGTGCAGATGAATGAAATATGCGACCATCTGGGCGAGGCATCGGAGGATGAGATGAACGTGATGATGGAAGAGCTGGGAACGATCCAGGATCTTCTGATGAACCACGATTTTTATTCCATCGATGCGAAGGTGGAGGAAGTCGGACGTGCGCTGGGGCTGACCGATATCGGGCTGGACCGCGATGTAACGGATTTGAGCGGCGGACAGAGAACGAAGGTACTGCTCGGGAAATTGCTTCTGGAAAAGCCAGATATCCTGTTGCTGGACGAGCCGACGAACTATCTGGATGTGCAGCACATCGAGTGGCTGAAACGGTATTTGCAGGAATATGAAAATGCGTTCATCCTGATTTCACACGATGTTCCGTTCTTAAATAGCGTAGTAAATATCATTTATCATATGGAAAATCAGCGGCTTGACCGCTATGTGGGCGATTACGACAAGTTTCTCGAGGTGCACGAGGCGAAGAAAGCGCAGCTCGAGGCAGCGTATAAGCGTCAACAGCAGGAGATCGCGCAACTGCAGGATTTTGTGGCACGTAATAAAGCGCGTGTTTCCACGCGAAATATGGCGATGTCCCGCCAGAAAAAGCTGGATAAAATGGATGTGATCGAACTGGCGAAGGAAAAACCGAAGCCAGAGTTTAACTTCCTGGAGGCGAGAGCCTCCGGAAAATGTATTTTTGAGACGGAAGATCTGGTGATCGGTTACGACGAGCCACTGTCCCGTCCGCTGAACCTCTATATGGAGCGCGGCGAGAAGATTGCGATGGTCGGTGCCAACGGAATTGGAAAGACGACGCTTTTAAAGAGTATTTTAGGTTTGATTCCAGCAGTGTCCGGCAAGGTGACGCTGGGCGATTATCTCTCCATCGGCTATTTCGAACAGGAGATGGCGCCGGGCAATACGACGACCTGCATCGATGAGATCTGGAAAGAATTTCCGTCCTACACCCAGTACCAGGTGCGTTCCGCACTGGCAAAATGCGGTCTGACGACCCAGCATATTGAGAGCCAGGTGCGCGTGCTCAGCGGTGGCGAGCAGGCAAAAGTGCGCCTGTGTAAGTTGATCAACCGCGAGACGAACCTTCTGCTTCTCGACGAGCCGACGAACCACCTGGACGTTGAGGCGAAGGAGGAGTTAAAGCGTGCGCTGGCGGCGTACAAAGGAAATATCCTTCTGATCTGCCATGAACCGGATTTCTATGAGGGATTCGCAACGAAGGTCTGGGACTGCAGTGAGTGGAGTCTGAAAATATAAGAAAAAAATGTTTTTCAGCGTACCCCAACATTCAGTATAGAGCCCTTTTTCTAAGGTGTCTGGCACTGACAAAAAACAGGAACGCCATCGGCTGAGAGTCCGACGGCATTCCTGTTTTTCTTAAATTGGGAATGGTAGGTATATATAAAAAAGAAATTGGCTTAGGGGGGCCGGACGATTTGTATCGTCCGGTATGAGTATGAAAAAGCTTTTTTATTTCAAGTAACACTTGAAACAAAGGCCTGTTACCCTTTCGGATAACATACTTGTATTATAGGAGAAACTTGTGACTAAAATATGTCCCTTTCATAAAAAAAATATAAAGTCCATAAAAAAATAAAAACCTCTTTCAAAAGAATCGAAAGTTGTATATAATAGTAAGTGGTATAGTCCGCTCTAAAACAATGCGCGGGCTGGATGGCAGCGAAAAAAGCTGAAATAAAGAAGATAAAATACAATGAAACTCATAGATTTATGTACTCAAGAGTGCATATTTAGAGCAGGAGGAAAACAACTATGTTGATGTCCAATGATATTGGTATCGATCTGGGTACAGCCAGCATCCTTGTATATATCAAGGGAAAAGGTGTCGTACTGAAAGAGCCGTCCGTAGTGGCGATCGATCGGGATACGAATAAGATCATGGCGATCGGCGAGGAAGCCCGCCTGATGATCGGCAGAACCCCTGGCAATATCGTAGCGGTCCGTCCGTTGCGCCAGGGGGTTATTTCAGATTATACAGTGACAGAGAAGATGATGAAATATTTCATCAACAAGGCAGTCGGCAAGAAGACACTCCGCAAGCCGCGTATCAGCGTCTGCATCCCGAGCGGTGCGACCGAGGTAGAGCGCAAGGCGGTTGAGGATGCGACTTACCAGGCTGGCGCACGCGAGGTTTCGATCATCGAGGAGCCGGTAGCAGCTGCGATCGGCGCTGGTATCGATATTTCCAAGGCGTGCGGCAACATGATCGTAGATATTGGTGGTGGTACGGCAGATATCGCCGTTATTTCTCTGGGCGGTACCGTAGTCAGCACTTCTATTAAAGTGGCTGGTGATGACTTCGACGAGGCACTGGTCCGTTACATGAGAAAGAAACACAATCTTTTGATCGGTGAGAGAACCGCTGAGGAGATTAAGATAAATATCGGTGCGGCATACCGCCGTCCGGAGGTAATCACGATGGAAGTGCGCGGACGAAATCTGGTTACCGGACTTCCGAAGACGATCGTTGTCACATCCGACGAGACGCTGGAAGCGCTGCGCGAGCCGGCACTCCAGATCGTAGATGCCGTTCACAACGTACTCGAGCGGACGCCGCCGGAATTGGCAGCCGACATTTTTGACCGTGGTATCGTACTGACAGGCGGCGGCGCACTGTTAAGCGGTCTGGATGCCCTGATCGAGGAGAAAACTGGCATTTCCACGATGATCGCAGAGGATCCGCTGACCGCAGTTGCGATCGGAACTGGTAAGTTTATCGAGTTTGCACACGGCGAGAAGAAAAACTACGATTAAAGAGAACCGCCGGAAGGCGGATAGCATAAAAATATGGCAGCAGTTAAAGGATATATTGAAAAAATAAAATACCGCAATGAGGACAATGGCTATACGGTTCTCTCTATCAGCGGCTTGGACGACGGGGAGGAATATGTGCTGGTTGGCACTTTTTCCTACATCGCAGAGGGCGAGATGATCGAGGCGAGCGGGCGTATGACCGAGCATCCGATTTACGGGGAACAGATGGCGGTGGAAAGCTATGAGCTGAAAGCGCCTGAGGATACTGTTTCCATGGAACGATATTTAGGCTCCGGCGCCATCAAAGGCGTCGGGGCTGCTTTAGCTTCCAGGATTGTTAAAAAATTTAAGGCGGATACATTCCGCATCATGGAAGAAGAGCCGGAACGCCTCGCGGAGGTCAAGGGAATCAGTGAAAAAATGGCGATGTCCATCGGTGAACAGGTCGAGGAAAAGCGCGATATGCGCCAGGCGATGATGTTTCTGCAAAATTATGGCATTTCCATCAATCTGGCGGTTAAAATCTACCAGGAATACGGTCCGGCAATGTACACGATTCTCCAGAACAATCCGTATAAGCTGGCGGACGATATTCCGGGCGTCGGTTTTAAGATGGCAGACGAGATCGCGGCGAAGATAGGAATCGTGGCAGATTCGGATTTCCGCATCAAGAGCGGCATCCTGTATACACTCTATCAGGCGACGGCGAACGGGCACACATACCTGCCGGAGGACGAGCTGGCGGATCGGGCGGCAAAGCTTCTACAGGTTGAGATTTCCGAGATTGACAAGCATCTGATGGATATGCAGATGGATAAACGGCTGGTGATCCGGGAGAGGAAACAGCAGAAAACAGCAGAAATGGATGTTTTTGTTCAGGCGGAATCGGCAGTGTCGGGGCAGATGCAGCCGCAGCCAGATGTTTTGGGTGAACCGAATGCATCAAATGTATCAAATATAGCAAACGCCCCGGAACGCGCCGTTTATGCATCACACTACTATTATACCGAGCTAAACACCGCCCGCATGCTGCACGACTTAAACATCACTGGTTCCGAATCGGAAGAACAGATTCGGAAAAGTCTGGCAGCCATCCAGAAAGAGGAACAGATCGAGCTGGATGAACTGCAGATCCGCGCGGTGATTGAGGCGGTCAACTGCGGACTTTTGGTAATCACGGGCGGTCCGGGTACCGGAAAAACGACGACGATCAACACGATCATCCGGTATTTTGAAAAGGGCGACATGGATATCCTGCTGGCAGCTCCGACCGGACGCGCAGCAAAAAGGATGACCGAGGCGACAGGCTATGAGGCGAAGACGATTCACCGCCTGTTAGAGCTGACGGGAATGCCAGAGGAGGATGAGAAGAGCCGGACGACTTCGATGCACTTTGAGCGGAACGAGGACAATCCGCTGGAAGCTGATGTCATCATTATCGATGAAATGTCGATGGTGGATATCAATCTGATGCATTCACTGCTCCGGGCGGTCAATGTCGGCACACGTCTGATTCTGGTAGGTGATGTGGATCAGCTTCCGAGTGTCGGACCGGGCAATGTCCTGCGTGATATCATCGAGTCAGAGTGTTTCCATGTGGTAAAGCTAACCCGGATTTTCCGGCAGGCGGCGCAGAGCGATATTATCGTCAACGCCCACCGCATCAATGCCGGAGAGCGCATTCCGATCGGAAAGTCAAGCAGGGATTTCCTCTTTATAAAGCGTGATGATCCGAATGCGATCATCAATGCAATGATCACGCTGGTACGTGAAAAACTGCCGAATTACGTCCATGCCGATTTGTTTGAGGTACAGGTCATGACGCCGATGCGGAAGGGAGTGCTGGGATCGATACGGTTAAATTCCATTTTGCAGGAATTTTTAAATCCGCCATCGGCAGAAAAGGCGGAAAAAGAGTATGGCGAGACGACGTTTCGTGTGGGCGACAAGGTCATGCAGATCAAGAACAATTACCAGATTGAGTGGACCTCCTACAACCGCAGCGGCATCCCGGTGGACAAGGGAGCCGGCGTGTTCAACGGGGATCTTGGGCGCATCCGCGAGATCAATACCTTTGCGGAGCTGGTAACCGTGGAGTATGATGAGGGAAAACGTGTCGAGTACAGCTTCAAGCAGCTGGAGGAGCTGGAACTGGCATATGCGATCACGATCCACAAGTCGCAGGGAAGCGAGTATCCGGCGGTCGTGATTCCGGTCTGGAGCGGACCGCAGATGCTGATGACGCGGAATCTGATTTACACGGCGGTTACAAGGGCAAGAGCCTGTGTCTGCCTGGTCGGTGTCCCGTATGTGTTTCAGCAGATGGTGGACAATGCGATGGAACAGAAGCGCTATTCGGGACTGCGCGACCGCATTGAAGAAATTATGGAGACATTGTGATAAAAAATATAAAATGGAATCAATTCCCCCGCGCCGCTCTGGATGCGCTATATCCAAGGCGCTGCCCGGTCTGCGGGGAGATCGTGACGCCGAAGGGCGGGCTTATCTGTCCTCGTGTCTTTTGAGGCTTTCGCCTGTCAAATCGCCGGTTTGTCAGAAATGTGGAAAAGAAGTTTGGAGTGAAGAAATCGAATATTGTCCAGACTGTGTGAAACACCGCCGGTCATTTGCGCGTGGGATGGCACTCTTTAACTATACGGAGGAAGCTGCGCGCTCGATGGCAGCGGTTAAATATAAAAATAAGAGGGAATATCTCGATTTTTATGCCGAAGCTGCAGCGGAAAAGCTGAGGCAGCATGAAAATCGGGAGGAGTGGCAGTTTGATGGTCTGGTTCCCGTTCCGGTCCACCCGGCGCGGAAACGGAAACGCGGTTTCAATCAGGCGGAGGTTCTGGCAAAGCGGATGGGCGAGCGGCTGGAAATGCCGGTGTACCCGGAATTTTTATATCGGATACGAAATACAGAACCCCTGAAAGAGCTGAATCCAGATGAACGGCTCCGGAATTTACAGCAGGCGTTTCAGGCAGATGCGGAGGCAATCCGGGCAAGTGGTGTGCAAAACGTGCTTCTCGTGGATGATATTTATACGACTGGAAGCACGGCGGAAGCGTGTACCCGGGCGCTTCTGTCTGCGGGGATCGAAAAAGTCTGTTTTTTTGCCGTTTGTATTGGACAAGGACGCTAAAGTGGGATATGATAGAGAAGATAGGCAGAGGAAAGCCTTATAAGTGGAAATACTCCGGCATTTCTGGATGAAAAGAATAGTAGAAAGCATTTGAATCTAAAAGTTTGCGGGAGAGGCAAAAGGAGGTTCAGGAGACGGAAGGAATGCGGGGGGAGATTTCAAGTAAGAAAGAAAAGGAGTAAAAAGAATGCAGGAATTTGAATATCGCCTGGAAAAGGAAGATTATAAAAACTGGATTCACTGGAACGTGCTTAAGCATGAGTCCAAGAAAATGAAGATGGTGTCGGCACTCTTATATGTCGCATTTTTAGCTCTCTTTCTGGGAAAAAATGTGATGCAGGCAAAGGGCAATCTGGTTCTTCTTGTACCGTCCATCGTGATAGCGGTGCTGGTCGGCATCGGCATGTTTTACATGATTTCAAACCAGAACCAGGAGCGGATGATCTGGAAACGGAGCGGACTTAAAAATTTGGAAAAGACGGGCAATTTCCCAGTCGTACATCTGACGCTGGATGAGAAGACACTGACCATGACGGTTGCGGCACAGGAGATGACCAAGACTTACAGCTACAGCGACATTGAGCAGATGGTTGAGATTGAGCGGATGTATCTGCTTGAGACGAACGAGAAAACCTGGCAGTTTATCGCCAAGTCGGCATTTTCCAGCGAGGAAGAGCAAAAGCGGTTTGAGACATTCATGAATGAAAAGCTTGCGGATGCCAAGGAAAACCCGGAAGAATATCCATCCGTGACAAAAAATCCGGAAAATGCGGAGAACCAGGAGGGCGGCGCCCTGCATCAGAACGCCGCGCTTGAGGATGATGTTGTGGAAGCTGATGAGCCGGAGATCACCCGCGTGGATACAAGCCATATGGGTAAGATTGGAAAAATGGCGCATTTTATCGGAAGCCAGGCGGCAGATGAGGAAGAAACCGATGAGCCTGAAAAGGCGGAGCCGGATACCACAGACAGTCATGAAAATGTGGAAGAAAAGACAGATGCTGTAAACGAGGAGAAAATGGACGAGTAAACCTTTCTGATTGTTTTATAGCATCTGAAATACGAGGCGCGGGCAGAATCTGGTTCTAGCCTGCACTAAGTGAAAACGATATCTATAATATAAAAGAGGCGGCGAATGTCGGCAAGTTATTGCTTGACGCGCCGCTTCTTTTATGATATAGTAGACGGGCGAATGGAAGAACATAGGTCTTTTTTTTATGCTCAAAAACCAGATTTCCGGTTGGAGAGTGGAAAGATCGCATACTAAGAAAAATGGAGGTGGAAGTTGTGCGTACAAGAATTACACTGGCATGCACAGAATGCAAGCAGCGCAATTACAACATGACCAAGGATAAGAAAACTCATCCGGACAGAATGGAAACCAAAAAGTACTGCAGATTCTGTAAGACACACACGTTACACAAAGAGACGAAGTAAGAGTAACTGGTTGGTTCTGCGCGATCGGGCATCTGCCTGAGCGCTTTGGAGGACAAAAATGGGTGATACAGAAAATACCAAAAAAGCTCCTAAAAAGAGTTTCTGGAAAGGTCTAAAAGCTGAGTACAAAAGGATCATCTGGCCTGACAAAGAGACAGTTACGAAGCAGACTGGAGCGGTCATCGCCGTTTCCGTTGCGCTGGGACTTATCATTGCGGCTCTTGACACGGCAATCGTGTTTGGACTGCACTTCGTTATGTAAAGGCAAAGGTGAGAAATATGGCAGAAGCAAATTGGTATGTAGTGCATACTTATTCCGGCTATGAAAACAAAGTAAAGGTTGACATCGAAAAGACGATCGAGAACCGGAACCTTCAGGATCAGATCTTAGAGGTTTCCGTGCCGATGCAGGAAGTTATCGAAGTCAAGAATGGAGCCAATAAACAGGTTGCCAAGAAGATGTTTCCCGGATACGTACTGATCAACATGGTTATGAATGATGATACCTGGTACGTAGTACGCAACACCCGCGGAGTGACCGGGTTTGTTGGTCCGGGCTCCAAACCGGTTCCTTTGACGGAAGAGGAGATGGCCGGTCTCGGATTTAAGGAAACCGGCGTTGTCGTTGACTTTGAGGTCGGCGACACGGTTGTTGTAACGACAGGGGCATGGAAAGATACCGTTGGTGTTATCGAGTCCATCAACGAGGAAAGACAGACCCTGACGATTCGTGTAGAACTGTTTGGCCGTGAGACACCGGTTGAACTGAACTTCACAGAGATCAAGAAGATGATGTAAAGAGGTTCATTTATGAGCCTGTGGGAGGGAAATCCCCGCAATTACCACAATTTATAGGAGGTGCCAACAATGGCAAAGAAAGTTACAGGATATATTAAATTACAGATTCCTGCTGGAAAGGCTACACCAGCTCCGCCAGTAGGTCCGGCTCTTGGACAGCACGGTGTAAACATCGTACAGTTCACGAAAGAGTTCAACGCTAAGACAGCAGACCAGGGCGATATGATCATCCCGGTTGTTATTACTGTATATGCTGACAGAAGCTTCAGCTTCATCACAAAGACTCCGCCGGCTGCCGTTTTGTTAAAGAAAGCTTGCAAGATTAAATCCGGTTCCGCTACACCGAACAAGACTAAGGTAGCTAGCATCTCGAAAGAGGATCTGCAGAAGATCGCAGAATTAAAGATGCCTGACTTAAATGCAGCAAGCCTTGAAGCTGCTATGAGCATGATCGCTGGTACAGCAAGAAGTATGGGTATCACAGTTGCCGAGTAATTTTCGGGATGTTTATCAGTAACGTGGGAGGGAATTCCCCGACAATACCACTAGGAGGTTTTTTATAATGAAAAGAGGAAAAAGATACGTAGAGGCTGCTAAATTAGTAGATCGCGCAAGCCTTTATGAAGCTGCAGATGCCATCTCCATCGTGAAGAAGGCTGCAGGTGCTAAATTCGATGAAACCGTAGAACTTCATATCAGAACTGGTTGTGACGGCCGTCATGCTGATCAGCAGATCCGTGGTGCAGTTGTACTGCCGCACGGAACTGGTAAGACCGTTCGTATCCTTGTATTTGCTAAGGGACCGAAGGCAGAAGAGGCTCAGGCTGCAGGCGCAGATTTCGTAGGCGCTGAGGAGCTGATCCCGAAGATCCAGAACGAGGGATGGTTAGACTTCGACGTAGTAGTAGCTACTCCGGACATGATGGGCGTTGTAGGACGTCTTGGTCGTGTACTTGGACCGAAGGGCTTAATGCCGAACCCGAAGGCTGGTACTGTTACTATGGATGTAACCAAAGCTATCAATGATATCAAAGCCGGTAAGATCGAGTACAGACTTGATAAGACTAACATTATCCACGTGCCAGTAGGTAAAGCTTCCTTCACAGAGGAGCAGTTAGCGGACAACTTCCAGACGCTTATTGACGCTATCCTGAAGGCAAAACCAGCTACCTTAAAGGGCGCTTACTTAAAGAGTGTAACCATGACTTCTACCATGGGCCCGGGCGTTAAGCTGAACGTAGGTAAGCTGATTGGCTAATCAGAAGACGTTATAGAATCAAGAGGATGAGGGACTTTTGGGTCTTTCGTCCTCTTTTTTTCGATTGTCGAAAAAATATAAATAAAGTCAAAAAAACAGTTGACTTTATACTTTAGTAGTGATAAAATATGTTCTGTTGCCGCTGAGAAAGCGGAAACGAAAATTAAAGAGTCAAGACGCACAGGTGATTGTGAAAACTTTCAAAAAGAAAGTGAAAAAGTCCTTGACAAAAATGAATATCCATTATATAATGGTTAAGCACATTTTTGGAGAGATATCGAAGCGGTCATAACGAGGCGGTCTTGAAAACCGTTTGTCCGAAAGGGCGCGTGGGTTCGAATCCCACTCTCTCCGTTTCAAAAACGGTTATTAATTTCATAAGATATGAAAATCAACCTGCAGAAGTACCCAAGAGGTTGAAGGGGCTCCCCTGGAAAGGGAGTAGGTCGTTAGTAGCGGCGCGAGGGTTCAAATCCCTCCTTCTGCGTTCGATGCGAAAGCATCAGGAACCTTGAAAACTGAACAGTATGTAAAACCCTGAAAATTCTAAGAACAAAGGCTTTTGGTTAAGCCTTGAAGTTCAAGAGAACATTCAGAACATTCGCGATAAAAACGAGTCCATGACTGCTTGCAGGCATGAGCGAGTTGAACGCGATGAGCAAAATGCAAATTTTGCGAAGAACCAAAACAACAGTAATAACGGTTAAAATTAGCCAAGCGAATTTTGACTGGAATCAAAACTTTAACATGAGAGTTTGATCCTGGCTCAGGATGAACGCTGGCGGCGTGCTTAACACATGCAAGTCGAACGAAGCAATCTAGCGGAAGTTTTCGGATGGAAG
>NZ_QUEL01000032.1:0-28308 GCF_003478145.1 Clostridium sp. AF29-8BH
CGGCTGCGAAGCAGACATATTCTTTTCTTGCGCCATTAACGAACGAACAGCCATGCGAAGCAGGGCGGTAGAGCGCGATAGCGCGGGTTCGTGAGTGGACGGGTGAGAATACGTATGATATAATGAACCCCGGGGGATCATAACCTGATTCACAAGGGGAAAACAAACCGACACAGGAGGGGGAACACATGAAGAATTTCTACACCGAAGAACAATGGAATGAGATTCTGAAACAGCAGGAATCCGTACTTTGCTACGATACATTTACCCGGAAACAGGCGCTTGAGCTGGGGCTTTTGATTGCAGAGGTCACGGAGAAAAAATATCACGGTTCGGTCGCTGTCCGCATCGTGGAGGACGAGACGACCGTCTTTGCCTACAAGATGGAGGGCGCGACGCTGGAAGCAGACTGGTGGATGACCAATAAGCTGGCAGCATCGCGGCTCACGGGGATGAGCTCGCTGCGGGCGCTGACGGCATCGAGAGCCGGAGAACTGGAAGCATCCTGGAAAGTGCGCGAGGAGAACTTCTTCGTGTGCGGCGGCTGCATCCCGGTTTTCATGAGAGATGGAAGCCGTCCTTTTGCCTATGTGATGGTATCCGGCATGGAACACTGGGACGATCACCAGGTGATCGCGGATGCGATGGCGAAACAGCTGGGAGTTGAGATTCCGGAGATTCGGAAAGAGCAGCCATAAAACGGTTGACTTGTAAAAACAAAGACGTTTGCAGAAATGGAAGGTAGATGAGCTATCTGCATTTTTGCAGGCGTCTTTTGTGGTTTTATTGCGCCGTATGGCGATGAATTATCCGTTATTTTATATAGCGCACTTCCCCACCTGGTGGTATAATTCAAGTATTATAAAATTTGATATGAAAAGAATATTTGCAATAACTCAGATGGTTTTTGCACAGCAAAGAACCATCTGAGAGATCCAGAGAATGCGAGGGATGTGGATGAGTAAAAAAGAGGTACGTCAGGCGGCGGCGGAACTGACCGAGCGCCTTTGTGAAAAAGACTTTTTAGACCGGTCGGGACTGAGCCGGAAAAATGTCATGATGCTCATGAACAAGGATCACTGGGAGGAACAGTTTGCCCATATTTTCCCGATCAAAAAACGGATTTCCTGCCGGGCGGTCTACGAGATCTGTGAGGAACCGTTAAGCCTTTTAGGGCATGAGCCGGAAGAGGGCTGGATGAAGTTTACCTACCAGTATGTGTGCCATATTCTCTACCCGGATGCGGAGTTTAAGAAGGAAAATGCCGCTTTTTCCGCCGGTGCGGAGTTCTATCTGGCAGTGCTTCAGTTCGTGTTTGACCGCGAGCGGGCGGTGCTTCCGTACAAACCGATGGAGGACTTTGCATTTTTGGGTGATGAGGAAGCTTCAAGCTTTGAGTGCGCGGCAGAATACAGCCGTTTCAAGAAGTTTTTCGCACAGGAATACATCTATGAGATGATGCGCCTCAATGCGGAGGTGACGCCGTTTCGGACGCTGGAACACATCGCGGGCGTGCATTACGTCGCGATGACGGTGGCACGCGGGCTTTATGCGGCGGGAGTTCCGATCGATCTGACGCTGACCTCGGGCGCGGCTGCGGGACATGATCTCGGCAAATTCGGCTGCAAGCCGAATGAGCGGGTTCCGTATCTTCATTACTATTATACAAACCAGTGGTTTAACAACCATTCGATGGAATACATCGGTCATATCGCGGCGAACCATTCGACCTGGGATCTGGAACCGGAAAACCTGTCGGTTGAATCCCTGGTGCTGATCTATGCCGATTTCCGTGTAAAACAGAGCCGCGGCGACGACGGGCGTGAGATTACCTACATTTCCAATCTGGATGAGGCGTTCAACGTCATCCTCTCGAAACTCGACAACGTGGATGAGGTGAAATTAAACCGTTACCGCTTTGTTTATTCCAAACTGCATGATTTTGAGGATTATATGCGGTCTCTCGGCGTGGATGTGGATTTGAATGGACACCCCAAAAAGCCGGAGGTGCTGCCGGATATTTCCCTTCGGAATGCAGAGCAGACGGTGCAGTCCCTCGTTTTCATGGGTATCGAGCATAATATCCGCGTCATGCATCAGATGGGGGCAGAACGCCAGTTTGGCAATCTCCTCGAGGCGGCGCGCAGCGAGAAGGATTGGAAGAGTGTCCGCGCATACTTAAACATTTTCCGTGAATATTTTACATACACAAACGACAAACAGAAAGAGCAGACGCTGGGCTTTTTATATGAGCTTCTGATGCACCGTGAGGGCGACATCCGCGCGCAGGCGGCGAGGCTGATCGGACACGTGATCGCGCAGTTCAACGCCGGTTACCGCAAGGAGCGCCCGGCGGGCATGCCGGATATTGCCGAGGAGCGCGTGATGGAGATCTGGAAGCAATATCTGGAAATGATCATCCGACCGGATCATAAGCTGATGCTGCAGCAGAAAAGGCGCATCCGTTATCACCTGAAAAATGTGCTGGCATCGGTGGTTGATCATGCGACGCCGGGTGATCTGCGGGAATTTCTGGAGGCATTTCTGGTTTGGTATGACCGGGCGGAGGAGCTGGATCCGGGCGAGGCATTTTCCCTGCTGGATACGGTGCATTTCATGCCGTTTGATAAACTGAGCGAAGAGGAACTGGGGAAAATCGCAAAATTTGCCCTGATTGAGTCGCAGAGCGGGGAACCGGATGTGCGGATCGCATCGTGGCGCGCGTTCAAGCTTCTGACGGCGTACCAGCCGGATCATCCGTGCTGTGCCGAGATCGGCATGTGCGTGAGGGCGGCGCAGGTTGAGGACAATATCACGATGACCTTTCTCAAATACCGCGTGTTAAATAATCTCGGAGAGGACACGGCGAGAGAACAGGAACTTTTGTACGACCGTGACGTTGTTTCCGATATTTTCCTGGATAACCTCAAAACAGCGACACCGTGGGTCATCAAGTCGGCCAATATCAAGCTGCTCGTCGATCAGATCGCCCATGGCAAACAGGAACATATGCTGCATATCGCAGCGCATCTCTCCAACCTTGTAAAGGTCAGCGAGCACGTGATCGTGCGCCATGATGCCGGAACCGCCCTGCTTCGCATCATCGGGCTTCTGACACCGGATCAGAGAAATGAGATCGTGGTTGAGCTGATGAAGGGGCTGGAAGTCGGTGAGTACGAATTTTCCAAATATATTCCGCAGTATCTGGGGCAGGCGGCGCTGTGGCTGCCGCCGGAACAGCTGGAGGAGATCGTTTCCTACCTGCATGGCATGATGGCAAATGCAAACGACCAGATAGTCTCGGTTGCGCTTGATACGGTCGGCGTGCTGCTGGAACGGTATTCGTGCTACCCAGAGCGCTTTGCGGAGAAAAAGGAGGTATGCGAGGAACGGCGCGGACGCCTGCTTGGCATCCTGCTCAGCGGTCTGGCCAATTACCGCGAGTCGGTGCGCCAGGAGGCGATGCTGGTGCTGGGGCAGACCGTCTTCGGCTCATCCTGGATGGAGTGCCGGGAGAAAAAAGAGTTGTTTGCTCTGTCCTTCCGCAAGATGCTGTTCTTATTCAATGAAAATAAGGGAAATGAGCTGACGGCATTTTATCGTGCGGCGTCCCTTTCCAATATTTACCGGTTCATCACGCAGTACCATATGACCGAGGGCAATTTAGAGATCAAGGAGCGGAACCAGGTGGCATTCTTCCCAGGCACATTTGACCCGTTTACGCTGTCACACAAGGAGATTGTCCGCGAGATTCGCGATCGCGGCTATGAGGTTTTTCTGGCGGTCGATGAATTTTCCTGGTCAAAAAAGGCGCAGCCGCATCTGATCCGCCGTCAGATCGTGAGTATGTCGGTGGCGGATGAGTTCCATGTGAACCTGTTCCCGGATGAGATTCCGGTCAATATTGCCAATCCGGCGGATCTGAAACGCCTGAGAGAGGTGTTTTCCGGAAAAGAGCTGTATATCGTGGTCGGCAGCGATGTCATTGCCAATGCCTCTTCTTATAAGAAGAAACCGGTTAAAAATTCGATTCATTCGATGAACCATATCGCGTTCCGACGCGTGGGTGACGTCAAGGCGGACAATAAATACAACCGTCAGATGATGGATCAGATCAGTGGCAAGGTTGTGGAGCTGGAGCTTCCGGAGCATCTGGAGGACATTAGTTCGACGAGAATCCGTGAAAATGTCGATCTGAACCGCGATATTTCGAACCTGATCGACCCGTCTGTGCAGGAATACATCTATTACAATGGTCTGTATCTGCGCGAGCCGGAATATAAACCATATATCCGCGCGCGTGCGATCTCCTATGAGGAGGTGGAGACGCCGGATGAAATGCTTCTGGCGGAAATTTCGAATTTTGTTCTGCAGGACGAAGAAGATCGCGAGAACCTGTTGAATTCGATGAAGGAGTCGGGCGACCGGCTGCTGCTTCTTAGGAATACCGTGCAGGAAAACCGGCTCGTCGGCGTGGCACGGCTTCGTTATCTGGCGCCGGATGAGCTGTTTGCCGTTCTGGGACAGGTCAGTCTGGCAGATCAGGTGCGCCGCCATACCTACGGTGAGATTCTTCTGATTTCGGGTATCTATGTCGAGCGCGACCCGATGATCAACGACGCGGAACAGCTGCTTTTAACCGAGGCGATCGCACGGTCCTTTGAGTATAAATGCGGCTATGCACTTTTCTTCCCGGCAGACGGCTACTGCCCGGAGCGCGTGCTGTCGGCGGTGGTCCGCCAGGGCTTTGTGAAGGCGCCGGAATCCCCGGAAGACGCGCCGCTCTATCTGGTCGATATGCATGCGCCGCTTGTATTAGTGCAGAATCTGGAAACGACGTTAAAAGAACCATTTTCCAGCAATCCGCGCGTTCTGGATGCGATCTACAAGGCGCATCGGGAATTGCAGATGGCGATGACGCGCTTCTATCCGGGACAGCTGGTTCTTTCGATGTCTGCGAGCGTGATTTACCATCGTCTGGTGGAACGGATCACGGCGTTAAATGGTGTGCCGCGTGACCCAGTGACGCCGAGACATCTCGGCGGGGCGATGTGCGTGCCGTTCGGCAAGATCCTGCGTGGAAAAGTTATTCCGAATACGGTGACGAAGACGCTGCATACAGATAAAGTGTACGATCCGGAGCTGAAAGAGAAGTCGATCGAAGCGTTCCCGTACTATTCGCCGCTGCGAAGCCAGATCAAGGCTATCAAGTCCTTTGACCGCCCGGTGATTCTGGTCGATGATCTGCTGCATCACGGCGGACGTTTCGAGGCATTGGAACCGATGCTGCGCGAAGAGGGCGTGGAAATCAAAAAATTGGTGTTAGGTATGATTTCAGGCTACGGGCGCGACACGATGGCGACGAAGGGAGTGCCGGTAGACAGTATTTATTACATTCCGAATCTGCGGAACTGGTTTGTCGAGTCCACACTGTACCCGTTCATCGGAGGCGATACGGTGCGCCGCGATACCGTGAAGGTGGCGGGATTGACGCCGTCGATCAATATGATCCTGCCGTATGCCGCACCGCCGGTACAGGGAAGTACGCCGGAAGCCGCGTTTGAGTTCTCCGCGTGCTGCATCCGCAACGCGCGCAACATCCTTCTGGTGCTCGAATCCGAGTACCGGGCGCTGTTTGCGAGAAACCTGACGTTAAGCCGCCTGTCTGAAGCGGTCATCCTGCCGCTCTGCCCGGATAAAGGCGAGTGTGTCAGCTACGATCCGAATCTGGCAGCGTCGGTGTATCTGGAAAATGATTTGGAGATGCTGTATCGGACGCGGAAGTGAGAAATTATGTCAAATAATGCAAAATAATATCATATAAGATATCAAAAAAGAGCAGGGGGTATGCAATATGTACTATTATAAAATTGGAGATAAAATCTGCTGTTCCTTCAATGGAAATTTATCATACGAAAAGGCAGAAATGCCGCACCCGGGCACGCCGCTCACCTTCTTATTCGAGCGCGAGCCGGGAACCGGAAGAGATTCTTTTAAGGTAAACTCGCCGCTGCTGCTGTTCCAGGAGGCAGAGAATGTTTCCTGGCTGAGCAGCCGGAAGCTGGAGGTGCAGGCGGCAAAGAAAAATTGTGAGCTTGACGAGGCAGTCAAAGCCGCGATCATTCAGGACGTGATGCGCGCAGTCAACTGCCTGCATCCGGATTTTGAGGCTATTTTGGCAGAAAAACCGCAGAAAACGAAGAAAAGAGTCCATGTTCTGGCGATCGGCGATGTCGGAAGTACGCTGTTGACCGGGCTTCATCTTCTGGGCGGCGACTGCATCAGTTCGATCGGCATCTGTGATATTTCCGATAAAGTGACCGCACGCTGGGAATTTGAGGAAAACCAGATCGCGTATCCGTGGGCATATGACGCGCTGCCGGAGGTCGATGTGGTAAAACCGGAAGACCTCTTCAAATGCGATGTGTTTGTATTTGTTGCTTCCAAGGGAATCCCGCCGGTTGGTTCTGGCGTCAAGGATGTGCGGATGTACCAGTTTGAAAATAACTCCAAGATCGTTGCGCAGTATGCAAGACAGGCGAGAGCCGAGCATTTCAAGGGCTTATTTGCCGTTGTCTCCGATCCGGTTGACCCGCTGGCAAAGACGGCATGGCTGGAGAGCAATAAGGATGAAAACGGCGTCCTTGATCTGAAAGGACTGCGTCCGGAACAGGTACAGGGCTTCGGACTGGGCGTTATGAATGCGCGCGCGGCTTATTATGCGAAGCGCGACGGACGATTTTCACAGTTTTTGACCGAGGGACGTTCCTTCGGACCGCATGGACAGGATCTCGTCATCGCAGATTCCATTGCAAATTACAACGATGCGCTTTCAAAAGAACTGACCCAGCTGACGGTAACGGCAAACCTGCATATGCGTGCGATTGGTTTCAAGCCGTTTATCGCACCGGCATATTCCTCCGGCGCGATCTCCCTGATTCTGATGATGCGCGGCGAATGGCACTGTGGTTCCGTATTCATGGGCGGCATCTTCATGGGCGTGAAAAACCGTTATACTGAATACGGTCTGGAAACAGAAATCCTGCCACTGCCGGATGCCCTGTATGAGCGGATTGTGACGGCGGAGGAAAATCTGAAAAAGATTGTGTGATCGATGAGTCTTATCGCAGGAAGGAAGCGAAAATAAATGATTCATTCAAATTCAGAAGGAGATATCTATATAGAAGAAATGCCTCTCCTCCTCGTCCATCTGCGCGAGGAGGAAAAAGGCGCGGATGCGCGCCTTTCGGAGGTGTTATCCTATGCGCTGGACGCTACGCCTACGAGACAGCGACGGAAATCAGTGCTTTCGAAGATTATGTAAACCGATGGAGGCGCCTGGAGAAGACACAGAATCGAAAAAATCCAGTCCAGGGACGTATCCTGTTTGCCGTGCCGCTTGGCACATCTGGTATCAACCTGGAGCTTTACCGCCTGATTCGTTTCCTGCGGGAACATCCGGATTTTCTGAACGGTTTTGTCGGCGGACTTTTGGTGGACAGTGAAAATGACCTCTATTCCAAATCGGCGGCGAAGGATCTGGTATTTGCCGCTAACTGTGCGGGCTGCGCGTTCGTGGGACGCCCGCTCGTCGAGGGCACGCGGACACTTTCCAATTACACGATCGTTTCCAATAATCTTGGAACCGATCTGATGGGGGCATACCGCGAGAGCGCGGCGGGGCTGGTCAAAGAAGTACTGGGAACGGATTGCGTCAGGAAAAAATGTCCGAAAGTATTGGTATTGCACGCGTCAAGCCACAAGACCTCCAACACCTACGCGATCTGGAACCGGGTGAAAGAACAGCTCCCGGAGATGGAGATCCGGGAGATAGGGCTTCGAAACGGTACGCTTTCCGACTGCGCCGGATGCCCGTACAAGATGTGCCTGCATTTTGGCGAGCAGGGAAGCTGCTTCTACGGTGGAGTGATGGTCGAGGACGTCTATCCGGCAGTCCGCGAGGCGGATGCCATCGTGATGCTCTGTCCAAACTACAACGATGCGCTGTCGGCAAACCTGACTGCGTTCATCAACCGCCTGACTTCGCTGTTCCGGACGACGCGGTTTTATGACAAAGCGCTGTTTGCGGTGGTTGTGTCGGGCTATTCCGGAAGCGATATCGTGGCGGAACAGCTTATCGCGGCGTTAAATATGAACAAAACCTTCTATCTGCCGGGGCAGTTTGCGATGATGGAGACGGCAAACAATGCCGGGGCAGCGATGCAGCTGCCGGGGATTGAGGATCGGATGAATGCGTTTGCGGAAAGAATCCGGGAGACGCTATTATATAGGTAAAGAGGGGTTATAAGCAGGGCAGCGTCACTGGGAGAGTTTGTAACTGTTCACAGGTAGGAATTTTTTGAACTGAAAATTCCGTACGATACAGTTCCGGCAGCAGATTTTGCCGATTTGGAATGCGTAGCATCGGCAAAATCCCGTTGCCGGGCACACGTGTGTGAACAGTAACGAGAGTTTCACATCTGCTATAAAATTCTTTACAGATTTCATGAAACTAAGTATACTATATAAATATGCAAAAACTGTTTTACTCAGGCTAAAAGCTATGTGAAATTGTACTATTTAAAGAGGGAGAAAGGCAGAAATGAAATCCTGGAGACGAACATTAGCGATAGGCTTTATCATAGCGATAACTTCGCAGCTTTATTGGAACGTATTTGTCAACAATTTCCGTGTGTCAGCGTCGGTTATCCTGCTTCCGGTGCTGATTATGACAGTCGGAAGCCAGATTCACACGATGACGATCTGTACGGTGACGTCGATCATTGTTTTTTTATTCCGAATTGTGATATATTATCTGCAGGGAATGCCATCCGAGATGCTGGTACAGCTTGCGATGCCCGGAGCATTCTTTTATATCGTGTACGGCATGATGTTCAAGCTACAGATCCGGAATAAACATATCGCGAATCTGGAAAATGTGATTGCGGCGGCATTTTTCTGTGACTTATGCTCGAATATATTCGAAAACTTCCTGGCGGCGCTTCTTAAAAACAATGCGATGCCGGGACCGGATATAATTCAAAAGCTTTTTATGATCGCCGCAGTCCGCACACTTTTTGTGGCACTGGCACTGATCGGAGAACAGCAGTACCGGCTTCTTCTTACGAAAGCGGATCATGAGAGCCGTTATCAGCGGTTATTTCTTATGACAACGGGACTCAAGACTGAGATTTACCTGATGCATAAGAACACCGAGGAGATCGAGCGCGTCATGAGCAATGCATACAAGCTCTATGAGCAGATTCTGGAAAAGGATCTTCCACGGGAAATGCAGCAGATGGGACTTGAGATAGCGCGGGATGTCCATGAGATCAAGAAAGATTACATCCGCATCATTCAGGGCATTGAGGAGGCGATCGAGGAAGAGTCGAACGAGGAAACGATGAGCCTGCAGGATCTTCTTCGGATTCTGGAATCATCCACCTACCGGACCATGGCGGAGAAAAAGCTGGATATCCGTCTGATGTTTGACTGCCGGGACAATTTTATGACGCAGGAACACTACCAGCTTATGACGATTCTCAAAAATTTGGTAGGAAATGCGGTGGAAGCGATCGAATCGACGAAAAAAAGTGGGATGATCTGGATTCGGGAGTACAAAAAAGATGGTAATTATGTGTTTGAAGTAGCGGACGACGGACCGGGAATTTCAGAAAAACATCTCCCACGGATTTTCAATATGGGATATTCAACGAAGTTGATGAAAAAACCGGCAATATATATAGAGGCGTCGGGCTCTGCGGTGTGAAAAACGCGGTAGAGGAGCAGTTTGAAGGTAGTATTTCAGTGGATTCGGAAGAGGGAAGAGGAACGAAATTCCATATTGAGATACCGATAGCGAAATTGGAGGAAATAGAGTAAATGGAGATTTATATTGTTGAAGATGATATGTCAGTGATCAGCGTCCTGCAGGATATTATTGAAGATAATGATCTGGGAATTGTCTGCGGTACTTCAGAGGGACAGCCGGCGGATGTGGATGATATCCTGGCAAAGAATCCGGATATGGTTCTGATTGATTTCCTGATGCCGGAAAAGGACGGTGTTCAGGTCATGCGCGAACTGCGGGAAAGAGGCTGCAAGGCAAAATGCATCATGATTTCCCAGGTGGCGGCAAAAGAATTGATCGGCAAGGCATACGATGCGGGCATTGAGTTCTTCATCAGCAAGCCAATCAATATCATTGAGGTAAAATCGGTCATCCGTAATGTGGATGAGCAGATCAAGAATGAGAAAACACTGACGAATATTAAGAAAATGTTCATGGCAGAGATCGCGGATATGCCGAAGGAGAAGAAAAAAGATGACGGTTACGGCAGAAAGGTGCTTTACATTTTAAACCGTCTCGGCATGTCCGGCGAGAAGGGCGGCGACGATATCCTTCGGATCTGCGAGTATCTGCACAACAACGGACGCCCGATCTCCCAGGTCAGCATCGGTCAGCTCTGCGAGCTTTTGAGCGATGCGCCGAAGAACATGGAGCAGCGTGTCCGCCGTGCGATCGCGGTCGGCATGTCGAACCTGGCACATTTGGGTATTGAGGATTTCATGAATGAAACCTTTACTGCATACTCCAGCACCCTGTTCCCATTCGAGGAAATCCGGGCAGAGATGGATCACATCCGCGGTAAACGCCGTTACGGCGGCAAAGTCAGCATCAAAAAGTTCATCGACAGCCTGATGCTGGCGGTAGATCGTGAGGTATAACGGGTAGATTTACAAAAATTTCCAATCTGTTTATCATAAGTTAAAAAAATGTTATAAAAATTTTATGTTTTTATGATGGATCTTGTAGTTTTTTGTCGGGGCTACAGTATTATACACCTGCGAGCAAGAAAAAAAATAGGTTGGAGGTAGTTGTATGAAGACAATCGAGCTTGATATGTATCAGGCAACCGCAGTTGCGGCACTTGTACTGTTACTGGGACGTATTCTGGTAGCTAAAATTTCTATTCTTCGTCGGTATTGTATTCCGGCACCTGTAGTTGGTGGTTTCCTTTATGCAATTGTTCATACCATCGTAAGAGGTATGGGCATTCTGGAAATTTCCTGCGACATGACACTTAAAAACGTATTCATGGTAGCTTTCTTCTGTAGCGTAGGTTTCACAGCATCCTTCCGTATGCTGAAGAAGGGCGGCGTTCAGACAGTTGTATTCCTGGCTCTGTCAGCTGTTATGGTAGTTCTTCAGAACATCCTGGGTGCTGGTCTGGCAAGCGTATTTGGTCTGGATCCTCGTCTGGGTCTGGCAACCGGTTCCATCCCGATGGTAGGTGGTCACGGTACTGCTGGTTCCTTCGGACCGTTACTTGAGGAATTAGGCGTAGCAAATGCGAGCGTTGTAGCTATCGCTTCCGCTACTTATGGTCTGGTTGCAGGCTGCGTAATCGGTGGTCCTATCGCAACTGCTAAGATCCGTAAGTACAAACTGTCCGCAGTTGCTGAGGCAGCTACTAAGACTGAGACTGTAGAGACAGATGAGACTGGTGCAATCGATTCCGCTAGAATCCTTGACGGTCTTCTGTACTTAATCGTTGCTATCGGTGCTGGTACTATCGTATCCATGTTCCTTGGCAAGTTTATGACATTCCCGTTCTACATCGGCGCAATGTTAGTTGGTGCTATCATCCGTAACATCATGGATGTTCAGAACAAAGAGATCCCGATGGAAGAGATCAGCACACTGGGCGGTGCTTCCCTTTCCGTATTCCTGGGTCTGGCTATGATCGATATGAAGCTGTGGCAGTTAGCTGAGCTGGCTGTACCGATGGTAGTTATGCTTCTTGCACAGACAGTACTTATGTTCTTCTATGCAAACTTCGTTGTATTCAACGTACTTGGCAAATCCTACGATGCTGCTGTTATGACCAGTGGTTTCTGTGGATTCGGTATGGGTGCTACCCCGAACGCTATGGCAAACATGCAGGCAATCACCGGCGTATATGGTCCGGCTCCGACTGCATACATGGTAGTTCCGCTGGTAGGTTCCTTATTCATCGACTTTGTAAACGCAACTATCCTGACAGGATTCATCAGCTTCCTGGGCTAATAGATGCGAATTTCAAGAGGTCTGCTTTTCGGCAGGCCTCTTTTTTTGTGTAATAGGAAATTCCTTGGAATTCCCTATTACATAAAAAGGCGCTAACGTGCCAATGATGCGCACTCACACGAAGCAGAAATATGTCGCAAGTGACCGCGCGAGGCGCCCGAATGTGCTTTGGCACATTCGTTGTCCATCCCCGAGTTATAATCAGGAACAATATAACTCCATAAGCAAATAATAATAACATCTATAACACTATTTTTATTTGATTCTGACGAAGAAATGATATATAATACATTATAGAAACAGAAAAGTTCACAAAAACAATTTGGAACCAGAGGGAATTATGTACAAGATCGATGAAACTATCGTCAAGTATTTGTGGTAACCATAGTTCAGTGAACTATTCAAACTTATATACATATCAGGAGGTATTATCCAATGAGCAAGTATGTTGACAGAGTTCTTGCAGAACTCAAAGAGAAAAACGCACATGAAGCCGAATTCCTTCAGACAGCAGAGGAAGTATTATCCACTCTGGGTCCGGTTGTAGATGCACATCCGGAGTACGAGAAGGTTGCTCTGCTTGAGAGAATGGTTGAGCCGGAGAGAACTATCGAGTTCCGTGTTCCGTGGGTTGATGACAACGGTGCTGTTCATGTAAACCGTGGCTATCGTGTACAGTTCAACGGCGCTATTGGACCGTACAAAGGAGGCTTACGTTTCGCTCCTTCTGTAAACCTGTCTATCATGAAGTTCTTAGGCTTCGAGCAGACATTCAAAAACAGCTTAACAACTCTGCCGATGGGCGGCGCTAAAGGTGGTTCTGACTTCGATCCGAACGGCAGAAGCGACAACGAGATCATGAGATTCTGCCAGTCCTTCATGACTGAGTTATATCGTCACATCGGACCGGACGTAGATATCCCGGCTGGTGACCTTGGTGTAGGCGGACGTGAGATTGGTTATCTGTATGGCCAGTACAGAAAACTTCGCGGTGCATTCGAGAACGGTACTATCACAGGTAAGGGAATGTCCTTCGGTGGTTCTCTGGTTCGTCCGGAAGCAACTGGTTACGGCGCTGTTTACTATGTAGAAGCTGTTATGAAACATGAGAACGATACAATCGAAGGCAAGTCCGTTGTTGTATCTGGTTTCGGTAACGTTGCTTGGGGTATCTGCAAGAAACTGGCTGAGCTGGGTGCTAAGGCTGTTACCCTGTCTGGTCCGGATGGATACATCTACGATCCGGAAGGTGTCGTAACTGAAGAGAAGATCAACTACATGCTGGAGATGAGAGCATCTGGACGTAACAAAGTTCAGGATTACGCAGACAAGTTCGGCGTACAGTTCTTCCCAGGTGAGAAACCGTTCGGCGTTAAGGCTGACATCATTATGCCGGCTGCTACTCAGAACGATGTTCGTATGGAAGAGGCTAAGAAGATCGCTGCTAACGGCATCAAGTACTACATCGAGGTAGCTAACATGCCAACTACCAACGAAGCTCTGAGATTCTTAATGGATCAGAAGAACATGGTAGTAGCTCCGTCCAAGGCTGTAAACGCAGGTGGTGTTCTTGTATCTGGTCTTGAGATGAGCCAGAACAGCGAGAGATACAGCTGGACAGCAGAGGAAGTTGATACAAAACTTCATCAGATCATGACTGGTATCCATGATGGTTCCGCAGCAGCAGCTGAGAAATACGGCTTAGGCTACAACCTGGTAGCTGGTGCTAACATCGTTGGTTTCCAGAAAGTTGCTGACGCTATGATGGCTCAGGGTATCTGCTGGTAGTCAGTAGTTCCCCATACCATATGGAGTGAATGTATAAGTAATATAATTGCATAACGCAGTTACATAAAGAGACTGCTGATTCGGACAACCTGGCGACAGGAAGTCCGGCTCAGCGGTCTTTTTTGCGTAATAGGAAATTCCTTGGAATTCCCTATTACGCAAAAAGGCACTAACGTGCCAAGGAATAATTCTTCCCTCCCACACATAAAATAGTAATGGTAATTTTTGACAGTCTATCTAAGACGTAAATGTTCAAGCAGGGAGGAGAATGAGAGAATGAGAAGAACAAAAAAGACGAAAAAAACGACGAAAAAAACGAGAATGCAGGGACACATGGCAGTAGCAATTTCCATGGCGATGGCGGCAGGGCTGGCGCTGACGGGATGCGGCAGTACCGGAACGACAGGAGTATCGGCAGAGACATCTGCGGGAGGTAAAAATGAAGCCGGGAGGAATACTGCCGGTAACACAGCAGGCGGACAGGAAGAAAGTCAGAGTGGGGCTGGCGCTGCGCAGGTGACAGACACGAAAAAGGGCGGAAAGGATGGCGGAACCAGCCTCATTTTCACGACGGGAGGCGATCAGGGTACATATTATGGATTTGGCGGCGTGCTTGCAGGAAAGATAGGGGAATCGACCAGCACTTCGGTGACGGCGATCACATCGGGCGGTTCGCAGGCAAATATCGAGGCGCTGGATGCACATGATGCGGATTTGGGATTTGTGCAGTCGGATGTCATGGCATATGCCTACAATGGTACGAATCTCTTTGAAGAATATGGAAAAGTTGCTGATTTCTCGACCGTGGCGGCGCTCTATATGGAGCAGGTGCAGATTGTTACGCTGGATCCGTCGATTCAGTCGGTAGCCGATCTGGAAGGCAAAAATGTTTCGGTCGGCGCGGCGGGGTCAGGCGTCTATTATAATGCGGTGGATGTGCTGGGAGCATATGGATTGGATATCGAAAAAGATATAAATCCGACGTATCAATCCTTTGGGGACAGCGCAGAGGCGTTGCAGGATGGCAAGATTGATGCGGCATTTGTCGTAGCGGGTGCACCGACGACCGCAATCACCTCCCTGGCAGCGACGAAGGATGTGTATCTCGTCAGCCTGGACGATGAGCATATGGATCAGCTGATTAAAGAATCGCCATATTACAGCAAAAACACGATCCCAGCGTCCGCGTATGGAACGGATGAGGATATCAGGACGGTGGCTGTCGGTGCGGTAGTAGTGGCGCGCGATGACGTTCCGGCAGAGGATATCTATAACTTCTGCTATGGCGTCTTTGAAAATATGGATTCCATCAAGGCGGCGCATGCGAAGGGAGCGGAGCTGAACCTTGAATTTGCCACTTCGGTCACAGCGGTTCCGTATCATCCGGGAGCAGCGGATTATTTCGCAGAGAAAGGGATGGAGGTGCCGGTGAAATAAGGGGGAAACCCAGAAATGAAGTATGAAAGGGGGTTATACGAATGGGTGAATGGAAGGAAAAGAAAAACAGGGCACCAGATCTAAAATACCTGGAACGTGAAAGCCTGAAAAAGGGCGATTCGGACACAGGGACAGCTGCGGATGTTGAGTTAGTCATGAAAAAATATGACCGCGAGTCCAACACGCGCGTCTGGCAGGGGAAACCAGCATCGATCATCCGGTGGCTGTCGGTATTATTTTCCGTTTACAGCATTTATGTGACGCTTTTCAGTACCGCCTTGCCGGAAATCCGGTTGTCGATGTTTCTGGGAATGATTCTGATTCTCGGGTATCTGCATTATCCGATTCAGAAGGGAGACGGACGCATCAACCATATGCCGTGGTACGACTGGGTTCTGATGGCAGTGGGGGCGGTTCCATTTTTCTATTTTGCGGCGAACGCGCATGCGATCATTAAGCTGGCGACGCGGGTCACGAAGAATCCGGTTATGGTGCTGATGGCGATTCTGGCGGTGCTCTCGCTGATGGAACTTTGCAGGCGTTGTGTGGGAATCCCGATTCTCTGTGTGGTCGGTGCACTGCTTGTATATACATTTGCGACGGTGCGTTTTGGAAAGGTTATTTATGATTTATTTTACACGACGAGCGGAGTTATGAATACGCCGATCAATGTCTGTGCAAAATATATTGTGGTCTTTATCATTTTCGGGGCGTTTCTGGAACGGACGGGGATCTCGAATTTTTTTATCGACCTGGCGAACTGTCTCTGCGGTTCCTCGGCGGGCGGTCCGGCGAAGGTGGCGGTTATCTCCTCGGCGCTCTGCGGGATGGTATCGGGATCTTCGGTTGGAAATACTGTCACAACGGGTTCGGTCACGATCCCGATGATGAAAAAATGTGGTTACCGCCCGGAATTTGCCGGAGCAGTGGAGGCGGCTGCTTCGACCGGCGGGCAGATCATGCCGCCAATCATGGGCGCGGCAGCATTCCTGATGGCAGAATATATGGGCGTGCCGTATGCGACGGTGGCGCTGAAAGCGATTCTTCCGGCAGTGCTGTATTTTGCGGGTATTTATATCGCAGTGCATCTGGAGGCACAGAAACTGGGACTTCGTGGAATTCCGCGGGAGGAACTGCCGCAGATGCGGGTGCTGATGAAACAGATCTATCTGCTGGCACCATTGATTGTGCTGGTGGTGCTGGTATCGACAAATACATTTACGATGCAGTTTTCTGCGTCGGTAGCGATCTTTGCCGCGATTGCGGTCGGTGCTCTGAACCGGAATAACCGGATCACGCTGAAAAAGATTGTGGATGCGCTGGAGGCAGGCGGACGCGGCACGATCACAGTGGCGGTTGCCTGTGCGATGGCGGGGCTGGTGGCTGGATGTATCACATCGACCGGTCTGGCATCGAAGCTGATCACGGCAATTGTGGCAGTTTCCCAGGGAAAACCGCTGATCGCGCTGTTCCTGACGATGTTATGCTGTATCGTGCTTGGCATGGGCGTTCCGACGACGGCAAATTACTGTATTATGGCGGCGACCTGTGCGCCGATTCTGATTGCACCGGAGATCGGGATCAATCTGGTCTGCGCGCATTTCTTTGTTTTCTATTTCGGAATCGTGGCGGATATCACACCGCCGGTGGCATTGGCAGCTTATGCGGGTTCCGCGATCGCGAAAGCGCCTCCGATGAAAACGGCGCTCAATGCGACGCGGCTGGCGGTTGCCGCTTTTATCGTGCCGTATATTCTGGCATTTAACCCGGCGATGGTATTCATCGACACGAATGCACTGCAGGTTGTGCAGATCTGCATCACCTCGCTGCTCGGTATCTTCGGGATTGCGGCGGCGCTTAACGGTTTTCTGTTTGGATGGCTGTCCGTTGTAGAGCGGCTGGTTTTGATCGTGGGCGGTCTGTGCATGATGGATCCGGGCGCATGGACGGATCTTCTGGGACTTGTGTTGGTTGGCGGTGTGACATTCTGGCAGAAGAACCATGGATTGGAGAAAGATGCGGAGACGGGTGTTGGATGAATGAATTTGCATTGCAGTTTACATAACGTGTAAACTGTGATGTGAAGTGTGTGTAAACGTAGACCGCACAGGCGCAGGCATGTGCGGTCTTTTGTGGCATAGGAAACTTCGGGCGGTTTCAGCAAGGTATGTTTTTTGTTTCCGGTGGGATGTTTGCAAACCAGAGGCTGTGAATCGGGCGGTAGCGAATCGATTTTAAGATAATTTTCACAAATTCACTCTGGAAATATCGGGTGGAATATGGTTAAATAGTCAATAGAGTTTTGCCACCCAAAAGAGTGTAGAAGGAACGGAAAGGAGAAATACCAGGATGGATGAGAATAAAGAGTTGGTAGAGACAATGGAGGACTATGCCGAGGAGCTGGAGGCGTCTTTCAAGCGTCTGCATGAGGGCGATATTGTGACTGGCACGGTTGTTGCAGTGACGGACGACCAGGTGCTGGTGGATTTGAAATATTTTGCTCAGGGCGTGATTGACCGTGAGAATCTGAGCAATGATCCGGATTTTAATATGAAAGAAGAGATTCAGCCGGGCGACCTGCTCACGGCAACGGTAATTCAGACCGACGACGGCGAGGGCAATGTCGTTTTATCCCGCAAGGAGGCGAATGACAGGATGACGTGGGAACATTTCCGTCAGCTGCTCGATGAGCGCACACCGCTTGAGGTTACTATTTCCGAGGTCGTAAACGGCGGTGCGGTTGCGATGGTGGAAGGCGTGCGCGGCTTTATACCGGCGTCGAGACTGGATGCAGCGTATGTCGAGGATCTGGACAGCTGGAATGGAAAGAAGATTCCGGTGCTGGTGATTGAGGCGGATGAGGAGAAGAAACGTCTCGTCCTGTCCGGCAGAGAGTTGGCGAGAGAAAAACAGGATGCGGAGAAGAAGAGCCGGATTGCGCGCTGTGAGACCGGCGCGATCATGGAAGGAACGGTCGAGACAATCAAGCCATACGGCGCGTTTGTTCTGCTGGAAAATGGCTTAAGCGGACTGGTACACGTTTCCCAGATGAGTAAAAAGCGCGTGGAGAATCCGGGTGCAGTCGTAAAGGTGGGACAGAAAGTGACGGTGAAAATCCTGTCTACCGCAAATGGCAAACTAAGCCTCAGCATGAAAGAGGTAGAGCCGGACGAAGCGCCGGAAGAGGAAGTATTTAATTATCATGAATCAGGCGAGGCGACAACCGGGTTTGCCGAGCTGTTAAAGGGCTTTAAATTTGACTAAATAGCAGTAAAGGAGAGGGAAAATTGAATATCCCTGAGACGTATAATCAGCTTGACCAGTGGACGACAGTCATGTTTCTGTACAATTCTGCCCTGAAAGCGATTAACACGAAAATTGAAATTTTAAATAACGAGTTTATTCATTTATATAATTACAATCCGATCGAGCACATCAAATCGCGCCTGAAAACGCCGGAGAGTATTGTCAAGAAGCTTAAACGTGGTGGATATGAGGTGACGATCCCGAACATGATTGAGCATCTGAGCGATATTGCGGGCATCCGTATTATCTGCTCGTTCAGCCCGGATATTTACCGGATCGCGGAGATGATCGCGCGTCAGTCAGATGTGACGGTGCTGGTGGTGAAGGATTATATCAAGAATCCGAAGCCGAACGGATACAAGAGTTACCATATGGTTGTGACGATCCCGATTTATCTAAGCGATGGCCCGGTGGATACGAAGGTGGAGATCCAGATACGGACGATTGCGATGGATTTCTGGGCAAGTCTGGAACACAAGATTTATTATAAATTTGAAGGAAATGCGCCGGATTATCTGGAGCAGGAGCTGAAAGCCTGCGCGGATATGGCGGATATGCTGGATAATAAGATGTTTTCCCTGAATCAGGCGATCACGAAGATTGCGGAGGAACAGGCGAAGGAGAAGGAAGCTGCGAAAGTGGCGGAGGAAATGAAGAAAGCAGAGCGGGAGGATGTGCCCGCGGGGAACGAGCAGGAGCCGAAAGACGGGAAACGGAGCGGGGAATCTGCGTCCGGGAACCGGAAAGAAGCCGGAGAGTAAGAGACGAAGAAAATGAAGATACGCAGGCGGATGGGTGAGACAAAGCAGATTGTTCAGGTAAATGGGGGGAATATTCTGCTGTTTGAGCTGGCTTTCCGTTTGCTTACGCTGCCGCTTCTTTTGCAGGCAGTGGCGGCGCTGTTCCGGCTGTCGGTGCGCGCGTCTGGCTACAGTTATGTGACGGTCAGCAATCTGGTTTCCTACCTGCTGCGGCCGGTTACGATCGCGATTCTGGTTTTGATGGCAGCGATCCTACTGGTGGGAGTTTCCATCGAGGCGGCGGGACTTCTGGCGGCATATCAGGCGGCGGCACTCTCGCGGAAAATGAGCGCTTTTTCGATGTTTGCGGCAGGCATCCGTCTGACGGTATCAGAGATCCGAAAGCGGAATCTGAGGTTGTTTCTGGTGCTGGCGGTTCACGGCCTGGTGCTTCATTCATTTTTGATTTACCGGATGTTATGTCATGTGAAGGCGGTCAAATTTATCCTTCCGGCGCTTCTGGCGGAGAACTGGGGGCGGCTTTTACTGGTTGGCGTGATTGTTGGCGCGGTTGTGATTTCACTTCCGACGATTTTTATCTGTTTTGGCTGTATGCTGGAGCAGCGGTCATTTCGGGGCGGATTTCTGCGAAGCAGGGAGCTGCTGCGCGGTAATCGGGTACAGGTAGTTGGGACGCTTGTTTTGTGCAATCTGGCAGTTACGGCGGTAACGGTGGTGCTCTATCTGATTGCGGTTGTGATTGTGGCGGTGTTTGCTGTCTGGTTTGCGGACCGGCGTCTGGAATTGATTCTGGTTTTAGAGGCGCGCGACCGGATCGAGATGGTTTTGATGCCGCTCATGAGCATCGCGCTGATGTCGGTCAATTATGGCGCATTGACGGTGTTATATGTGCAGCTGGACCGGAAACGTCAGAACAAAGAGCGCTGGAAGTTTGAAGCTGGCGAACATGCGGGTCTTCCGTGGATGAGCCGCCGCAACCGGATGGCGGCGCTGGCACTTCTGACGGCATTGAGCGCCGGAGCAATGTACGACGCTTTTTACCGGGGCAATGTGCTGGCGGCGGATCAGCTGAGGGAAGTGCAGCTCACAGCGCATCGGGGCGCATCGACGAGCGCACCGGAGAACACGATGCCTGCGATGGAGGCAGCGGTCGATCAGATGGCGGATTTTGCAGAGCTGGATGTGCAGGAGACGCGGGATGGTGTGCTGGTATTGTTCCATGACAGCACTCTGGAGCGGATCGACGGGACGCGGCGGACGATCCGATCGCTTTCCTGGGATGAGCTGCAGCAGGTAGATGCCGGTGGCTGGTATTCGGAGCAGTACAGCGGGACGCGGATTCCGAAGCTGGAGGACGTTATCGAATATGTCAGGGGACGGATGATGCTGAACATCGAGATCAAATATGCCGGCGCGTCGAGCGATCTGCCGGAAAAGGTCGTGGACTGTATCCGGGAGAATGATTTCGTGGAACAGTGCGTCGTGACATCGACGAGTCTTTCTTATTTAAAGCGGGTGAAGGCGGCGGATTCGGATATTTATACGGGCTATATCCTGTCGGCAGCATATGGAAGCTATTACGAGGATGATGCGATCGATTTTATCAGCCTGATCTCCAGTTCAGCGAACCGGAAGCTGGTCGAGCGCGTCCATGCCTGTGGTAAGGAGGTTCATGTCTGGACGGTCAATAAAAAGAGTGAACTGGAGCGAATGAAGATGATCGGCGTCGATAACATCATCACCGACCGGCCGATCCTGGCGCGGGAGGTCATTCTGGGCGAGGAAAATGCGGAGAATCTGCTGGCGCGGCTGAGGGCGCTGCTGCGGTAAAGAAAGATTACAGGAAAAATAAAAATCAGGAGAAAAACATGAGATTTGTACTACAGAGAGTCAAACACGCGAGTGTAAAGGTAGACGGCGAGCTGATCGGCTCGATCGGCCGTGGATATATGGTGCTGATGGGCGTCAGCGACACCGACACGGAGGAAATCACCGACAAAATGGTGGATAAAATGTGCAAGCTGCGTATTTTTGAGGATGAGAACGGCAAGACGAACTGTTCGCTGGCGGATGTGGATGGCGAGATCCTGCTGATCAGCCAGTTTACTTTGTACGCGGACTGCAGCCACGGAAACCGCCCGGGCTTTACGGGTGCGGGAAATCCAGAACTGGCGAACCATCTCTACGAACACGCGCTGGCGCGCTGCGCCGGACAGGTGCGGAAGGTCGAGCACGGTATTTTCGGGGCAGATATGAAGGTCGAGCTTTTAAACGATGGACCATTTACGATTCTGCTGGATAGTGATACGATAGTGAAAAAGAAATGATTTGCAAAAGGAGGAAGGATATGTCAGTAGCGAAAGAACAGAGAGAAAAACTGATCTGGGAATTTCCTAATATTGGAAAGAAAGCCCCGGAGCAGGAGGAAAAGGCATTTGCGTATTGCGAGGGATATAAGGAGTTTTTAAATGCGGCAAAGACCGAGCGCGAATTTGTGCGCGAAGCGGTGCTCCGCCTGAAAGAGGCTGGTTATGAGGAGTTCGAAGAAGGAAAAATCTATCAGCCGGGCGACAAGGTATACCAGATCAACCGCAAGAAAGCGCTTCTGATGAGCACGTTCGGAAAACGTCCGCTGGAGGACGGCGTCCGCATTAACGTGGCTCACATCGATTCCCCGCGCCTGGATCTGAAACCGAACCCGCTGTATGAGAAGGCAGAGGCGGCCTATTTCAAGACCCATTATTACGGCGGTATCCGCAAATACCAGTGGGCGACGATCCCGCTGGCGATGCACGGTGTTGTGATTTTAAAGGACGGCACATCGATGGATATTTGCATCGGCGAAAAAGAGGGTGATCCGGTCTTCTGCGTGACCGATCTGCTTCCGCATCTTGCCGCACAACAGAATGAGCGGAAACTGAAGGACGGCATCAAGGGCGAGGAATTAAATATCATCGTTGGCTCCCTGCCGTATCCGTGCGAGGAAGAAGACTCGATCAAGGAGCCGGTCAAGCTGCTGGCGCTGTCGATCTTAAATGAGCGTTTCGGCATGACGGAGAAGGATTTCCTGCGTGCAGAGATCGAGTTTGTGCCGGCAGTAAAAGCAACGGATGTCGGTCTGGACCGCAGCCTGGTCGGCGCTTACGGACAGGATGACAAGGTGTGCGCGTACACGGCACTGACCGCAGAGATGAAAGCCAAGTCCCCGGAATATACGACGGTTACGATTCTGGCAGATAAAGAGGAGATCGGTTCCGTTGGAAATACCGGCTTAAATTCCGATTTTACCCTGCATTATATCGAGGGACTGTGCAAGGCAGGAAATGTGGATGTCCGCAAAGTGCTGAAGCATTCTCTGTGCCTGTCGGCGGATGTCAATGCGGCGTATGACCCGACGTTTGCGAGCGTATTTGAAGAAAAAAACTCCTGCTATCTGAATAAGGGTGTCGTTTTGACGAAATATACGGGTGCGCGTGGCAAATCCGGCAGCAACGACGCGAGCGCGGAGACGATGGCGAAAGTGATCCAGATCATGGATGAGGCAGGCGTATACTGGCAGATCGGCGAGCTGGGCGCAGTAGACGTCGGCGGCGGCGGCACGGTTGCCCTGTTTGTGGCTGGCATGGATGTAGACGTTGTGGATATGGGAGTTCCGATTTTATCCATGCATGCCCCATTTGAGCTGGCATCGAAACTGGATATCTATAACACATATCTGGCATTTGCAGCATTTTGCAGCTAAAAAATAGCCAGAAAATTCCGTCAGAAAAGACAAAACGTTTTTTCCTGGCGGAATTTTTTTATCAAATAATTCATATCCGGTTTCCTTAAATTGGGAAAAGTGATGAACTATGAAAAAAGAGTTGCTGAAAATATAAAATATTGAAAAATCACTTTTGCGACAGGCTGGTTTGTGGTATGATGATTGGTAAGACATACGTGCAGATATATCATATGTGCGTTTGAAAGCCAGGTGCCGGATGGCGCAGGCAGGAAATTGAGAGATAGAGGACGACTAAATGAAGAAATGGAAAATAGCAGGCATCTGTCTGGCGGTTGTGGTAGCAGCAGCGGCATCTGGATGCGGAAAAAAGACAGGGACTGAGACGACCGCAGCAGAGAGCACGGCTGCAGAGACAGAGGAGTATGTCGCAGAGAGCAGCGTGAAGCTGGGCGAGTACAAAGGCATCGCTGTGACCGTGACCGAGGCATCCGTGACGGACGAGGAAGTAGCAAACCAGATTCAGCAGGTGTTGAATTCAAAAGCCGAATACCGCGAGGTAGACCGGGCAGCCCAGACGGGCGATCAGTCAACATTGACTATAAGGGACTTTTAGACGGTGAGGCATTTGAGGGCGGTACCGCCGAGGGCTATGACCTGACACTGGGATCCGGCAGCTTTATCGATGGATTCGAGGATGGGCTGGTCGGCGCTGTGAAGGGCGATCAGAAAGACTTAAACCTGACCTTCCCGGATCCGTATCCGAACAACCCGGATCTGGCAGGTAAGGCGGTTGTATTTGAGGTAACGGTCAATGCGGTCAAGGAGCGCTCCGTTCCGGAACTGACGGATGAGTTTGTTGCTTCCGTATCACCGGATGATGGAACCGTGGAGAAATACCGTGAATCCACCCGTGAGAACCTCTTAGAGCAGAAACAGCTCTCGATTGACAATCAGAGAGATACGGATATTCTGAATGCGGTTGTGGACAATTCAGAAGTTGTATGCTCGACTGCATCGATCGACGAGGCATATGATACACAGTTAAAGGCATACACTAACATGCTTTCCTCCTACGGCGTCGATCTGGCGACCTATGCGGGCATGATTGGAAGCGACGAGGACAGCTTCAAGCAGGAGATCCGCCAGGAAGCCAAGGAAATGGCGAAACAGTCCCTCGTTTTAAATGAGATTGCGAAGCAGGAAAATATCACGATCGACGATTCGGACAAGGAAGCACTGGCGAAACGCTACGGCTACGAGAGCCTGGAGACGATGCTTCAGAACGATAACATCGATCAGAAGATGGTGGACGATACGGCACTAATGCAGAAGACACTTGATTTTCTGGTAAAAAATGCCAAGATCACCGTAAGCACTGAGGAGAACAATGCGGCGCTGAATACAGAAGCAGCCGAGGACGAGGCGGAGTAGAAAGCGTCTCATAAAAATACAGATAAGGGGATAGACATATGCAGATTTTATACGACAGAATCCGTAAAGATGGAATCGTAAGAGCAGGAAATGTATTGAAAGTGGATCGTTTCCTGAATCACCAGATGGATATTCATCTGTTCCAGGAGATCGGCAAGGAGTTTAAACGCCGTTTTGAGGGTGAGGAGATCAACAAGATCCTGACGATCGAGCGTCGGGTATTGGTATTGCCTGTATCGTAGCCGAATATTTTGATGTTCCGGTTGTATTTGCCAAGAAAACAAAGACGAAAAATATTGCCGGAGAAGTGTATACAACGAAGGTTGAATCGTTTACCCATGGCACTGTATATGATATTATTGTGTCCAAGGAGTTCCTTGGAAAAGGCGATAAGGTTCTGGTTATCGATGATTTTCTGGCAAAGGGCAAGGCATTAGACGGTCTGACCACTTTGATTCAGGATTCGGGAGCAGAATTAGTTGGTGCGGGCATTGTCATTGAAAAAGGTTTTCAGGACGGCGGCAAACGCATCCGTGATAAGGGCATCCGCGTTGAGTCACTGGCGATCGTAGACAGCATGAATGCAGAGACCGGGGAGATCGTATTCAGAAATGAAGATAAATAAAAAAGCATTGTTTTTTGATATTGATGGAACATTGTTTAGTGAAAAATTAAGGCAGGTACCGCAAAGCGCGGTGCTTGCCTTAAAAAAAACAATGGAAAAGGGAAATTTGACATTTATTAATACGGGGCGGACCTGGTGCCAGACGTCCAAAATCCGGGAGGAAGCGCCGGTAAACGGGCTGCTCTGTGGCTGTGGTACCTATATTTCCGTGGATGGAAAGACACTCTATGACCAGAGAATTTCGCCGGAACGGGCGGAGAAACTGAAAGAGGATATTCTGCGGTTCCGGATGGATACAGTGATGGAGGGCGTGGACGCCTGCTTTTTCCGGCCAGATGGGGTGCAGACCGAAACGATGCGGGCGATCCGCTCGATTCTCGACCAGAGCGGCTCGGTTTCGGCGAAGAACTGGTCGGATCCGTCCTTTTCGATCAGTAAATTTTGCGTGGCAGTCGGAGCAGACAGTGATCCGGCGGGATTTTTTGAGACACTTCGGGATTTTGAGGTGATTGACCGGGGCGGCGGCTTCTATGAGTGTGTGCCGATGGGGCATTCTAAGGCGAGTGCGATCGAGTGGATTTTGAAGCAATATGGGATCGCGCTGGAGGACGCGTGGGTCTTTGGAGACAGCATGAACGATCTGTCGATGTTCCAGTATGTGCCGAATGCGGTTGTCATGGGAAAACACGATGCCGGGCTGGAGCCGTATGCGACGTTTACGGCGAAGACCGTGGAGGAAGATGGGATTTACCGGGCGATGGAAGAGCTGGGACTTTTGTAAGGAAGCAATGGTTTGGTGTTTGATATATATGTATAAAGAGTGAAATTTGTGTGGATGTGTGGAGTTCAGAGAAACATCCTGTGGAGAGAAGTTTCAGGAAAGATTGACCTGGTGGATGTCTGAGACTGGAAATGCTCAAGATTGTGGATAGTTGAGATAGAACTAGAATGAAAGGGTGTTGGATAAAGATATATGAATTATGAGAAATCGGAAAAATATGAAGTTCTCAAGCGGTATTTCGGATATGACAGCTTCCGCGAAGGACAGGAAATACTGATTGATGGGATTCTTGATGGACGTGATGTGCTGGGAATCATGCCGACGGGCAGCGGAAAATCACTGTGTTATCAGGTTCCGGCATTGATTCTTCCGGGAATCACGCTGGTGGTGTCACCGCTGATTTCTCTGATGAAGGATCAAGTCACGGCACTCAATCAGGCGGGCGTCCACGCGGCGTATCTGAACAGTTCGCTGACGACGGCACAGTATTATAAGGCGCTTGGGTATGCGCGCGAGGGGCGTTATCCAATCATTTATGTGGCGCCGGAGCGTCTGATGACGGAGACATTTCTTGATTTTGCGATGCACGTGGATATTGCGATGCTCGCGATCGACGAGGCGCATTGCATTTCCCAGTGGGGACAGGATTTCAGACCGAGTTATTTGAAGATTGTTGATTTTATCGAGAAGCTGCCGAGGCGTCCGGTGGTCAGTGCTTTTACGGCGACCGCGACCAAGGAGGTCCGGGATGATATCATCGACATTTTGCAGTTACAGAACCCGGTGATGCTGACGACGGGATTTGATCGGAAAAACTTGTATTTTGCAGTGGAGACGCCGAAGAACCGCTATGCGGCAATCCGGGCATATCTGGAGGCGCACCCGGGACAGGGAGGGATTATTTACTGTCTGACCCGCAGGAATGTCGAGGAAATCTGTGAGAAGTTAATCCGGGATGGATTTTCAGTGACGCGTTACCATGCGGGACTTTCTGATGCGGAGCGGCAGAAGAATCAGGATGATTTTATCTATGACCGGGTTCCGGTGATGGTGGCGACCAATGCGTTCGGCATGGGAATCGACCGGTCGGATGTACGGTTTGTCCTGCACTGCGGGATGCCGAAGAACCTGGAAGCCTACTATCAGGAGGCAGGACGTGCCGGGCGTGACGGCGAACCGGCGGAGTGTATCCTGTATTATAGCGGGCGGGATGTGGTGACGAACCAGCTCTTTATTGAGCGGAACCAGGACAATCAGGAGCTTGACGACTATACGCGGCAGGTGGTGCTGGAACGTGACCGGGAACGCCTGAAAAAGATGACATTTTATTGTTTTACGAATGAGTGCCTGCGTGATTATATCCTGCGGTATTTCGGCGAATATGGAAGTAATTACTGCGGAAACTGTTCGAATTGTATGACGCAATTTGACACGATCGACATTCAGGCGGCGGCAGAGAGTCTCTTAGGCTGTGTGCAGTCGTGCGGACAGCGCTATGGAACAACGGTGATTCTCGACACGGTGCACGGGGCGAATACGGTTAAGATCCGCAATTACCGGATGGATGAGAATCCGCATTATGGGGAGCTGGCGAAGGAGAGCGTCGTGCATCTGCGCCAGATGTTTAACTTCCTCCAGGTGGAGGAGTATCTGTTTGTCACGGCGGATGAGTATTCGATTGTCAAATTGACGGAAAAAGGTGCTGCTTTCCTGAAAGCACCGGAGCCAATCGAGATGAAGATGGCGAAGGAGCGGGAGAAACAGGCAGCTGGAAGCAGCAAAAAGAGCCGCCGGGGCGCGAAGCTTCCAGCCGGGGCAGCCGAATTTACGGAGAAGGAAGAGACGCTCTTCGAGGCACTCCGCGCGCTGCGCCGCGAGATCGCATCCGAGGAAAAAGTGCCGCCGTATATCGTATTTTCTGATAAGACGCTGACGCATATGTGTATTTTAAAACCGGTCACGAAAGCGGAGATGCTGGAGGTGTCCGGCGTGGGTGCGTATAAGTTTGAAAAATATGGAGAACGGTTTCTGGAATGCGTGCGGAAGTTCTTAGGACAATAAGCGGGAATCCTCGGCAATTCAATTACCGAGATGAAAGCGCAGTAGTGTGCATATCTGCACAATGCAAATAGTATAATAATTCTCATCCTTTGATAGTAATGCCGTAACCGGCATACAATAAAAACGAAAATACGTTCGAATAATGGTTGCGCATTACATTTCGATATGATATACATATATGTATGAAAGAAAATCTTATACATTATAGGACTTGTGTGTGTAATATTAACTACCATATGGTTTGGTCGGTGAAATACAGACGGAAGATATTAACCCCAGAAGTTGAGAAATACCTACAGGAACTCGTGCAGCAGATAGCTGACG
>NZ_QUEL01000033.1:0-27213 GCF_003478145.1 Clostridium sp. AF29-8BH
AAACATCTGGCTAAGGGATTTTTTGTTTCATAGGAAATTGCGTCCTATGAAACAAAAAACGCTCCGCGGGATGCGCACTCGCGCGAAGAAGCAACATGTCGCAAGCGACCGTGCTCGGCGCGAGAATGTGCCAAGACACATTCTTTCGTGGTTCTTCTGGTCAGGAAGCTTTTATTATTTCAGAACGAAAAGGAGAAAAAAGATGAAGATCACATTAAAAGATGGCTCTGTCAAAGAATATGCGAGCCCGATGTCCATCATCGACATTGCAAAAGACATCAGCGAAGGCCTGGCGAGAGTGGCATGTCTGGGTGAGGTTGACGGTGAGGAAGAAGATCTCCGTACCGTGATCGACCATGACTGTCAGTTAAATATCCTGACTGCAAAGGATGAGAAAGGTCTGGCAGCTCTGCGCCATACCGCCAGCCATGTAATGGCACAGGCTGTAAAACGCCTTTACCCGGAGACAAAACTTGCGATTGGACCGTCCATCGCAGACGGTTTCTACTATGATGTCGATCCGGCTACCCCTCTGACTGCAGAGGATCTGCCAAAGATCGAGGCAGAGATGAAGAAAATCATCAAAGAAGCACTTCCACTGGAGCGCTTTACTCTGCCGAGAAATGAAGCGATCGAGTTCATGAAGGAGAAAGAGGAGCCGTACAAGGTAGAATTAATCGAGGATCTGCCGGAGGATGCAGAGATTAGCTTCTACCGTCAGGGTGATTTTACTGACTTATGTGCAGGACCTCACATGATGAACACCAAGGGTGTTGGTAAGGCATTTAAGCTGATGAATCTGGCAGGCGCATACTGGAGAGGCAGCGAGAAGAACAAAATGCTGACCCGTATCTATGCGACCGCATTTGCAACCAAAGAGGATCTGGAAGCATACATCACAATGATGGAAGAGGCAAAGAAACGTGACCATCGTAAACTGGGCAAAGAACTTGGCCTGTTCATGATGCACGATGCAGGTCCGGGTTTCCCGTTCTTCCTGCCGAAGGGCATGGTACTGAAAAATACCCTGCTTGATTACTGGAGAGAAATCCATAAAAAAGCTGGTTATGTAGAGATTTCCACTCCGATCATCCTGAATCGCAAGCTCTGGGAGACTTCCGGACACTGGGATCATTACAAAAACAACATGTATACAACTGTGATCGATGAAGAGGATTACGCAATTAAACCAATGAACTGTCCGGGCGGCGTTTTAGTATACGCTTCTGAGCCACGTTCCTACCGTGATCTGCCGCTACGTATGGGTGAGCTTGGTATCGTTCATCGTCATGAGAAATCTGGTCAGCTTCATGGTCTGATGCGTGTACGCTGTTTCACACAGGATGATGCACATATCTTCATGACACCGGAGCAGATCAAGGACGAGATCAAGGGCGTTGTACACCTGATCAACCAGGTATATTCCCTGTTTGGGTTCAAATATCACGTAGAGCTGTCCACCCGTCCGGAAGACAGCATGGGAAGTGATGAAGATTGGGAGATGGCAACCGAAGGCTTGCGTTCCGCTCTGGAAGAGCTGGGACTGCCGTATGTGGTAAACGAGGGCGATGGCGCATTCTATGGACCGAAGATCGACTTCCATCTGGAAGATTCTATCGGAAGAACCTGGCAGTGTGGTACCATCCAGCTTGACTTCCAGCTTCCACAGCGATTTGAATTAGAGTACACCGGAGCAGACGGCGAGAAACATCGTCCGATCATGATTCACCGTGTTGTATTTGGTTCCATCGAGCGTTTCATCGGTATCTTGATCGAGCACTTCGCGGGTGCATTCCCAACCTGGCTGGCACCGGTACAGGTAAAGATTCTTCCGATCTCTGACAAATACGCAGATTACAGCAAGGAAGTTCTGGACAAGCTGACCGAGGCTGGCATCCGTGCAGAGATGGATACACGTTCCGAGAAGATCGGCTACAAGATCCGCGAGGCACAGACCCAGAAGATCCCGTACATGCTGGTTGTTGGACAGAAAGAGGAAGAAGAGAAGACCGTTTCCGTCCGCAGCCGTTTTGCGGGTGACGAGGGCGCAAGCAGTGTAGAGAGCTTCATCGAGTCTATCCAGAAGGAGATCGAAGAGAAAAACCTGCGTGAGACTGTGAAAGCAGACGAAGCTAAATAATTTTGAAAAATTAAAAAATCAGGCAGACGCATCTGTGAGATAAAATCATGGATGCGTTTGTTTTAGTTTGCACGAATAAATCCAAAAAAGAAGCAGATACTACTCCTGAATCTAAAAACCAGTAACTGTTCACAGGCAGGAATTTTCTGAACTGAAAGTTCCGTACGATACAGTTCTGGTTGCAGATTTTGCCGATTTGGAATGCGAAGTATCGGCAAAATCCCGTTACTGGTCATACATGTGTGAACAGCAACGAAAACCATGACACATTGAAAAGTGTATCGCTGAAAAGTTTGACGGCTGGATGCCGGAGGAGACTTTCGGTGATGCATGTCAGAAAACAGGAGGAAAAATCATGACAAAACTGGATTGTAGTGTAACCGGATGTATGCACAATGCGGAAAACTGCTGCTGTAAAAATACCATTCTGGTAGAAGGAAAGACGGCGCAGGATAAATGCGATACCTGCTGTGGCAGCTTCGACGAGAAGAAAGGCGGCACATTCCGCAACCTTTTTAAAACACCGGAGAGCCGTCTCGAAGTAGAGTGCGAGGCAACGAACTGTGTTTATAATACAGACCGCCGGTGCAGCGCGGAACACATCGGAATCACCGGAGGCAATGCGACAGTTTCTATGCAGACGGAATGTTCGAGTTTCCAGAAACGGTGACTGATGCGGTTTTCTTTTTTAATAGAAGAAAGATTGCATAAATATTCGAAATAAAAAATGCCGCCGGATATGGAAAATTCTGTCAGGAAGGAAGCAAAACCGGGCAGAGGTAATGATATCCGGCGGTAGTTTTTAGTATGTCCGTAAATGTATTTGCGTACGTTGCCGTCATTTGCGCAACACGTGAACCATATTTAAAAATCATTTGTAAATCTTCTCAAAAATCTTCTCAAAAATCTCGAAAAAACCGGTTGACATTCCAAAGAAACCATAGTATACTAACAAAAGTTGTGAGGAAACAACTTCACGAAGACAGGAAAGCAGGTTATCTACCTCACCTCAGCACGAGCAAGTGACTGTGGGTTCATAAATTTGAGAAATTTCCTATATTGGATTTCCTATTATGAGTAAGTGGATGGTCTGTACTGTTCACTTATTTTTTTGACACTGAATCAACCAAAATCATCACATATCATGGGGGTGCACGACTATTAGCGAGTTAATGATTAACGAACAGATTAGAGACAGAGAGGTTCGTTTGATTGGCGAAAATGGAGAGCAGCTTGGAATCATGTCCGCAAAGGATGCTTACAAGTTAGCGAAAGAAGCGGAACTGGATTTAGTAAAGATTGCTCCGACTGCGAAGCCGCCGGTCTGCAAGATTATCGATTACGGTAAATACAGATACGAGCTTGCAAGAAAAGAAAAAGAAGCTAAGAAGAAACAGAAGGTAATCGAGATCAAGGAAGTTCGTCTTTCCCCGAATATCGATGAAAATGACCTGAATACCAAGATGAACAATGCGAGAAAATTCCTGGAAAAAGGCAATAAAGTAAAGGTTACACTTCGTTTCAGAGGTCGTGAGATGGCACATATGTCAAAGACAAAGTATATCCTTGACGATTTTGCAGAGAAGCTTGCCGATATCGCAGCCGTTGATAAACCGGCAAAAGTAGAAGGAAGAAGTATTGTACTGTTCCTTTCTGCGAAACGCTAGATATAAGGACATAACTATTATTAAGGAGGACTACACCATGCCTAAAATGAAAACAAGCAGAGCAGCTGCTAAACGTTTTAAAACAACCGGAACCGGAAAGTTAGTAAGAAATAAAGCTTACAAATCCCACATCTTAACTAAGAAATCTACAAAGAGAAAAAGAAATCTTAGAAAAGACATCGTTACTGATGCTACAAACAGCAAGGTAATGAAGAAGATTTTACCGTACTTATAAGATTCGAGGATTAAGAAGGAGGAAATAACCGATGGCAAGAGTAAAAGGCGGATTAAACGCTAAAAAGAAACACAATAGAGTATTAAAGCTGGCAAAGGGTTACAGAGGCGCACGTTCCAAACAGTACCGTGTAGCTAAGCAGTCCGTAATGAGAGCTCTTACAAGCTCCTACGCTGGTCGTAAAGAGAGAAAGAGACAGTTCAGACAGCTGTGGATCGCTCGTATCAACGCAGCAGCACGTATCAATGGTCTGTCCTACAGCAAGTTCATGTACGGCTTAAAGCAGGCTGGTGTTGAGATGAACCGCAAGATCCTTTCTGACATGGCTATCAACGATGCAGAAGGTTTCGCAAAACTGGCAGAGCTGGCTAAGTCCAAACTTGCGTAAGCAAAGAGCAGTGCGAAAAAAAGAAGCCACACACAGAAGCGTTGTGTTTATACAAAAGCGGCTGTGTGTGGCTTCTTTTTTTTCATAGGGCGAATGCCCGACAGCGAGGAAAAACGAAGTTTTTTCGAGCTGCCGCACTGCGGACTAGAAAGACGTGACCAAGAAATTTTTTTTCTCCAGCCGCCCCCACGCGGCGCAGAGGAAAGCTCCCTGACATCAGCAAAAATCACAACCCACATTTCCACGATATAGAATTTACTTATGAAATTATATTAAAAAAACTATCCAGAAATCGGAAAACTTGTGGTATAATAGATAAAAATATGGCTGTGAATTATTTAATCAGCCAGGTCGCAGATAGTTGACTCATAATAAAAGTGTATTGGGAGGTATCTTTAGAATGGCAAATGAAAAGAAAAAGCCGGTTAAGATCGTGGAAACTGTCCTTCGTGACGCGCACCAGTCTCTGATTGCAACCAGAATGACAACGGAGCAGATGCTTCCGATCATCGGAAAGATGGATGAGGTTGGATACCATGCAGTAGAATGCTGGGGCGGAGCGACATTCGATGCCAGCCTTCGTTTCCTGAAGGAGGATCCGTGGGAGCGCCTTAGAAAGCTGAGAGATGGTTTTAAGAAGACAAAACTTCAGATGCTGTTCCGTGGACAGAATATTCTGGGTTATAACCACTATGCAGATGATGTGGTAGAATATTTCGTACAGAAATCAGTTGCCAATGGTATTGATATTATCCGTATTTTTGATTGTTTAAATGATATCCGCAACCTGGAGACAGCGGTAAAGGCAGCCAACAAAGAAAAAGCACACGCACAGATAGCGCTGAGCTATACACTGGGTGATGCATATACACTGGATTATTGGAAAGACATTGCAAAGAGAATCGAGGATATGGGCGCTGATTCCCTGTGTATCAAGGATATGGCAGGTCTTCTGACTCCGTATAATGCAGAGATCCTTGTAAAAGCACTGAAAGAGGCAGTTGATCTTCCGATTGATATCCATACGCATTACACCTCCGGCGTTGCAGCCATGACTTACTTAAAGGCAGTGGAAGCGGGCGCTGACATGATCGATACCGCGATGTCCCCATTCTCGATGGGAACGAGCCAGCCGGCGACCGAGGTTATGGTTGAGACCTTCAAAGGTACTCCGTATGATACCGGACTGGATCAGGAAAAACTGGCGGAGATCGCAGATTACTTCCGCCCGATGCGTGAGGAAGCGTTAAAGAGTGGTCTGATGAATACCAAGGTTCTGGGCGTTGACATCAATACCCTGCGTTATCAGGTTCCGGGCGGTATGCTTTCCAACCTGGTTTCCCAGCTGAAAGAAGCGCGCGCAGAGGATAAATACTACGATGTTCTGAAAGAGATCCCGAGAGTCCGCAAAGACTTCGGTGAGCCGCCGTTAGTTACTCCGTCTTCCCAGATCGTTGGTACGCAGGCTGTATTAAATGTCCTGATGGGCGAGCGCTACAAGATGTTCACAAAGGAATCCAAGAAACTTCTGATGGGCGAGTTCGGACAGACTGTAAAGCCGTTCGACAAAGAAGTTCAGAAGAAAGCAATCGGCGATGCAAAACCGATCACCTGTCGTCCGGCAGATCTGATCGAGCCGCAGCTTGAGAAGATTGAGGCGGAGATGAAGCAGTGGAAGCAGCAGGATGAGGATGTCCTGACTTATGCACTGTTCCCACAGGTAGCAAAAGAGTTCTTCGAGTCCCGTCCGGCAAAGAAACCGCCGGTTGAGAAACGCGAAATCCTGAAAGCGGCTGCACCGGAAGTAAAGAAAGCACCGGTGTCCACTGAGGAGATGGATGGAAACGGAATCAATACCTGGGCTGGAAGAAAAAGCGAGTCTACCAGATCTAAGCTAAAAAGAATTTAAGGATTTTGAGCCAAAAGGAGTGCCAGAATCGGTAGAGTGTACCGGGTTGGCACTCCTTTTTATGCTACTATGCATTCAAAAATCATATATCCGGAAAACATTTCAAAGCCAACCTATACTGCTTCTAAAAATTAAGGAAATCTTACAATTTCGCGCAAAGACCCCAAATTTTGCGAAGTTTTTTCGGTAAGGTTGACACATATGGTCTTTTTTCATTATAATAGATACGATTGTAAAAACGTGAAAAAGATGGAAAACAGTCGAGCGGCTGTCTGGAAATGCGGCGGCAGACAGAATAAGAATTCCGCTGCGGGGGATGAATTGCAGAAAACGCAGCAGAATGAGGAGATAGACGGATGAAAAAATGGAAGTTATTGGGGAAACGGGCGGCGGCGTTTCTGCTGGGCGCTGTGATGGCGGTCAACCCAGGGCTGGCAGGTACTGCAGCAGAGTCTTTGCTGGGGATCGTCAGCTATGCGGAAGAGAGAACCGCGTCGGTCAATGCGACAAACCTGAATGTCCGGAGTGGTCCGGGCACTTCGTATCAGGCACTAGCGAAGCTGTCCAAGGGCGCACCGGTTACAGTACTTGGTGAGCAGACGGGAACGGATGGCGTCGTATGGTATCAGATACGATATAGCGGAAGCGGCGGTGAGCAGACGGGGTATGTTTCGAGCAAATACATAAAGTTTCCGACGGCGATCAAATCGGATTCGGATTTTGAAAGCTATCTGACAAAGCAGGGATTTCCGGAGAGCTATAAACAGGGGCTCCGGGAATTGCATGCACAATATCCGAATTGGACGTTCACGGCGTTCCAGACGAATCTGGATTGGAACACAGCGTTGAAAAATGAAAGCGTGATCGGGCGGAACCTGGTTGCGAGCAGCAGCATTTCGTCCTGGAAATCGACCGAGACAGGTGCGTATGACTGGGGAACCGGAACCTGGCCGGGTTTTGACGGAAGCTCCTGGGTACAGGCGTCTTCGGATATTATCGCCTATTATATGGATCCGCGGAATTTCTTAAATGATAAATATATTTACCAGTTCATGAAACAGTCGTATGACAGTTCGCTTCACACGAAGACGGGGCTGCAGAACATGGTGAGCGGAACCTTCCTTTCCGGCACGGTGTCGGGCGGCTCGTCGGTATCGGCCGGTACGGGAAGTAGTTCAGGAAGCTCTTCTTCCGGTTCAGCGACGGGACCGGGAAGTTCGTCAGGTTCGAGCGGAAGCAGCGCCGGTCTGTCGTCTCCGATTGCTTCGATCAGCGATCATAAGACGGAGCGGGTGGCAGCGACCAATGGACCGGGCATGGCGGGAGATGGATTTTCTTCCAACAATGCAGACGGGGAGACGGCGCCGGTCAGCAGCGGCACATCGAATAAGTCATCGGGGACAACCAGCAGCACGGCTGGAACCACCAGTGGCAGTACAAGCGCACCGGGAAGCAGCACAACCGGAACAACTTCTGGTTCAACCAGCAGCGGAAGAACAAGTGCGCCGGGAAGTGGCACTTCCAGCAGTTCGGGAACTTCCACGGGAGTGGCGCAGCAGTCTGCAATCGGCACTTCCTATGTAGATATCATCATGAATGCGGCATCCGAATCGGGAGTCAATCCATATATTCTGGCGTCGATGATTCTGCAGGAACAGGGCAGCCAGGGAACCGGACGCAGTATTTCCGGAACGGTGTCCGGCTATCAGGGATATTATAACTTCTTTAATATAGAGGCATATCAGTCCGGCTCGATGAGTGCGGTAGAACGCGGACTCTGGTGGGCATCCCAGTCGGGAAGCTATCTGCGCCCGTGGAACAGCATCGAGAAATCGATCCGCGGCGGTTCGGTTTATTATGGCGAGAATTATGTGAAAAAAGGGCAGGATACGCTGTACTTAAAGAAATTTAATGTGCAGGGCAGCAACCTTTATAAACACCAGTACATGACGAACGTGCAGGCGGCAGCTGCCGAAGGACTGACGCTTTCGAAGATCACGGCATTGGCAAATACAACACTTGAGTTCTCGATTCCGGTGTATAAAAATATGCCGGCGGGCGCCTGCGTCAAACCGACGCTGGACGGCAGCCCGAACAACAAGCTGTCGGCGCTGGGTGTCGATGGATTTGCACTGACACCGACCTTTAACCGAGATACAGAGTCCTACGATCTGATCGTGGATCCGTCGGTGGCAAGCGTGACGGTAGCAGCGAGCGCGATTGATTCCAAGGCAACGATTGCCGGAACGGGAACGGTCGATCTGCAGAGCGGTGTCAATGAGATCACCGTGACGGTCAAAGCGGCAAATGGAAATCTGCGAAATTACGTCCTTCACGTAGTGCGCCAGTCAGGCGGTCCGACCTACTCAAGCTCGATTGGAAGCGGCGTTTCCTCTGGAAGCAGCTCTAGCGGTCCGGCGACGGGACCGGGCATGTCTTCAGGAAGCAGTTCAGGAAATTCTTCCTCCGGCGGTTCGGATGTGCAGATTGTCGGTCCGACCTCTTCGGGAAGCAGTCCAGGAAGCTCTCCTTCCGGGCAGTCTGCACCGGGATCGAATGTGAATGGATTTGGGAGCGGCAGTTCCGGAACCCTGATTGCGCCAAATGGGGAGTCTGTCGGGAGCGCCGGCAGTCCGCAGGGGAGCCAGTCGCCGACCAGCGCGGCGGCACCATCCCAGTCCACATCGGGAACGCATGCGGCATCGTCGGTGCGCGGGGATGTCAACGGCGACGGTAAGCTGAACATCATGGATATCCTGCTGGCACAGCGGTCGATACTGGGACTTGGAAAGTTAAGAGCGGAGGAAATCGCGCGCGCCGACCTAAATGGAAATGGAAAAGTAGATATTTTGGATATTCTTCTGATGCAGAAGAAGATTCTGGGACTGTAGGGATATTTCACGTACCTGCGGCTGGTCTTGAGAGATGGCAGCGGGTACGTGAAAATTTGTAAAGAAAGGGAACGGTGCAGATATGGGACCGTTACCAATAAAGAATATAGGACAGGGCAGTTGAATGAAAAGGTTTAAAAATATCATATTAGGTATACTTGCGGCAGGTATGCTGACGGTGGCGGCGCCGGTTGGCGGGATCAGCGCCTATGCATCCAGCGCAAAAATTTCATTTTCCGATCCGAGTGCGACGGTGGGTCAGGAGTTCAGCGTCAATGTGAAGATCTCCTCTCAGGATGGAAATCTAGGGGCATCCGACGTGGTACTTTCCTATGATCCGTCGGTCATTGAGTTTGTGAGCGGAAATAACGCAAGCGGCGGTGCAGGTTCAGTCCGCCTGGTTGGAACGATGGATTCCAATTCGACGAAGGCATTTTCCTATACGCTGAAATTCAAGGCAGTGCAGGCGGGAAATACTTCGATCTCTGTGGGAAGTTATGAAGTCTATGACTCAGATGCACAGGCAGTCACAGTTTCTAAAACGGGGACGGCGAGCGTCAAAGTAAAAGCACCGGCAACCTCCTCGGCGGAAGCGGCGCTTTCGTCCTTGAAGATTTCTCCAGGAACACTTTCCCCTGCATTTTCGCCAAATGTGACTTCCTATACGGCGCAGGTAGGAGCCAGCGTCGATAAGCTGGCGGTCAGCGCGAGTGCGAAGGACAGCAAGGCGAAAGTCCTTGTCAGCGGTGATTCCGGCTTAAAGGTAGGTGCTAATACCGTTGTCTGCAAGGTGACGGCGGAGGATGGACAGACAACTAAGAGCTACACGATCACAGTCAATAAGCTCGATACGGTCGATGTGCCGTCAGAGGCGGAGACAGGGGCTGAAACAGAGGCAGTTGGGACAACGCCGGTTGTGAAAAACGGGCTGGATGTGGAAATAGACGGCGTTTCCTATACGGTGGCGACGGAATTTGATGCCTCCCTGCTTCCGGAAGGATATACGCAGTCTACCTGTACTTATGGCGGTTCAGAGGTCCAGTGTGGAAATGGCAATGACCTGACGCTTTTGTATTTGCAGGGTGCCGATGGAAATGGTGCATTTTATATTTATATACCGGAATCCGGTGTGTTATCGCCGTATGTGACGATCGATGTGACAGCAAAGTCGATTCTGGTGCTTCCACCGGATGAGTCGGTTCAGATTCCGGATGGATTTATGGAGACGACCATTCAGTTAAACGGCACGTATAAAGTGCAGGGCTGGGTGTGGAAGAGCGATGAACAGCAGAAGTATTGTGTCGTATATGGTATGAATGAGAGCGGCGAGAAGTCGCTGTATCGGTATGATATTGCAGAAAAGACCTTCCAGCGGTATTTTGAAGACCCGTCTCTGGCAACTAAATACGATGATGCACAAGTGGAAGAGATTGTAGATAAGTACAACGCACTTTGCAGGGATTATAATATCCGCTTTGTCATGCTTGCGGTTCTGGGCGTAGCGTGTGTAATCTTGTTCTTTATCGTGATCAATCTTCTGCTCAAGCGGAAAGAGTGGAGAGAGGAAGCGCAGGCAGCCGGAGGCAGACAGAGGTCCAAGCGTCGTCCGTCATCGCCGAATGCACGACCGGCGGCAGACGCACGGGTGAAACGAGGCACTGGGCGCGACAAGAGAGAAGATGGGGAAATGATGCCGGCAAGACCGGCAGCGCGGAGTGAGAAGGAGCGCATGGCAGCGGATGACAGACGCCGCCCGTCCGCAGAGCGGATGGAGGAAGGGCGTCGGAGTGCGCGCCGAACCCAAGAGACGCTGGAGACAAGACCGGTTCGCCGGGAGCGGGAAGAGGAGCGCGAGATGCAGCCGGTCCGCCGGACAAGGGAAGATGAGCGCGCGTCCCAGCCTGTTCGCCGAGAGCGGAGTATGGAGGCAGCATCGGCAGACCGCGCAAAACGGATGCCGGAGGAAAGACGCCGCCGGGAAGCAGGAAGCGAAAATCGTTCCGAACGCGTTCGTAGAGAAATGCCAGAAGAAAGCAGTCCGGCTTGTGTCCGCAGAGAGGCATCAGAAGAAGAACGTCTGCAGCGCACCCGCAGAGATGCGGCAGAGGAAAGCCATTCAGAGCGTCCGCGCAGAACTTCGGCAGACGGAAGCCGCGCAGAGCGGGAACGCCAGGCAGTGGCAGAAAGCCGACGCACAGAACGGGAACGTGCCGTTTCAGCAAAAGAAAGCCGCCTGCAGCGCGATTACACGCCTGCATCGGCGCATCGTGCGGCGAAAGAGTCTGCAGCATCGGGAGAACGCCGGAATGCGCGCCCGGCGATTTATGTGCGCCCGGCATCCCGCTCGGAGCTTTACTACACGCTGGAACGGGAGGAATACGGTGATCGCCCAACGAGATATGAGTCGGAATCAGAGCGATCCAGACGCGCCCGCGAGGCAAAAGCCCGGTTAGAGCGGGATCGGCGTGATGAGGATGGATTTGAGTATATCGACGATCCGCAGTAAATAAAAGAGGAAAAGATGGATATCTGTCCAGGAGATTTCTGGCGGGTATCTGTCTTTTCTTTTATATCGATTTTTTTTGTAACAAGTTCACACAATTAACACAGTTTTACAGTTGACGAAAACACCTGTTTGTTATACAATCTATATAACAAATGATAAAACAGGCGGCTGACTGTATTTAGAAACGGGGTCTGCCGTCAGAATGAAAGATGGTGGAGTATGATTGTAGAGATTGATTTTAACAGTGAGGAAGCGCTTTATATTCAGCTCATAAACCAGATCATCATCGGGATTGCGACCGACCAGATCCGGGAGGGCGATACGCTGCCATCCGTGCGCCAGTTAGCGGATAACATCGGAATTAACATGCACACGGTCAACAAGGCATATTCTGTACTGAAACAGGAAGGTTTTCTGCGTGTGGACCGCCGCCGCGGGGCAGTGATTGCACTTGACACGGATAAGATGCGGACGATCTCGGAGATGCGCCGGGATCTCAGTGTAATTCTGGCAAGAGGTGTCTGTAAAAATGTGAGCCGCGAGGAGGTTCACAATCTGGTGGATTCCATTTATGACGCATTTACAGCGGAATAGCAGGTTCCGGCTGCGGGCGATGGTTTTTGTGTATTGGAACCGTTGCGGGATGTGTATGTTGGGAGGATAAATTATGCTGTGTGAGAAATGTGGGATTCGCGAAGCGAATATTAAATATACAGAAGTGTTTAACGGCGTCAAGACAGAGCATAATCTCTGCGCCCAGTGCGCGAAAGAGATGGATCTGGGACCGTACTCGGCACTGATTGAGGGAGAATTTCCGCTTGGAAAACTGCTTTCGAGCCTTTTGGGACTGACGGATGCGTCTGCCAGCCAGGCACCGAAAGAGGATGTGGTATGCCCGACCTGCGGCACGACGTATGAAGAATTTATCAAGAACAGCCGTTTCGGATGCGCGGACTGTTATCATGTGTTTGATCCGTTGCTTGGAGAGAAAATTAAGAAATTGCAGGAAAATTCGAGCCATACCGGCAAACATCCGAAGATCCAGCCGCGCAGTCAGGCGGCTGCAGAGGTGACGAAGAAAGGAGAACTGGAATTCAGCCCGGAAGAGCAGATTAAGCAGCTGAAACGCAGGCTGGAAGCGGCGTTGCAGGAAGAAGACTATGAGACGGCTGCTGCCTGCCGGGATAAGATACACAGTCTGGAAGGAGAGATGAGACATGACGAAATGGTTTGAGGAAGTGGCGAATGATGCGTCCAATATCGTTTCCAGCCGGGTGCGTCTGTCTCGGAACTGGGAGGAATATAAATTTCCGAGCCGTCTGGAGCCGGATGAGGCGCGGACGATGATTGCCCGTTTAAAACAGAATTTCCGCGATCTGGGTGACCGGGACGGTCAGTTTTATGAATATGAAGATCTGGAATTGATGGAGAAGCTTGACCGCACCGCATTGCGGGAACGGCGGCTTTTAAACCGCACGCTGGCGGAGAAGACGACGCCGGGCGGGATCCTCTGTTCGGAGGATGAGCGGGTCAGCATGGTATTAAATGCGGACGATCATATCCGGTTACAGGTGCTGGCATCGGGACTCGATCTGCAAGAATGTTATGCAAAAGCGGATGCGCTGGATGATTATATCAACGAGAAGATTCCGTATGCATTTAATGAGAAATATGGATATCTGACGTCCTATCCGACGAATGTCGGAACAGCAATGAAGGCGTCCGTGGTCGTGCATCTGCCGTCTCTGACAATGAATAAGAAATTTCAGGAACTTCTGGGCGATATGGGACGTTTCGGCACGACCGTGCGCGGCGTTTATGGCAGAGGCAATGAAAACTACGGCGATTTGTACGAGGTAGTCAATCAGAAGACACTCGGCATCACCGAACAAGAGATTCTGGAGCTGGTAGCCAACGTGGCGGGGCAGCTCTCGGCGCAGGAAAATCAGTTCCGCGAGGTTTCTCTGTCGAGGCACCGCCTGGAGCGGGAGGATGAGGCGTACAAGTCCTACGGCGTTCTGAAATATGCGCGCCGGATGACGCTCAAGGAAGCGATGACATTTCTATCTCATGTCTGGGCGGGCATCGCGGACGGGCTGTTAAAACCGGCAGAATTTGTGAGTATTTACCGCCTGATGATCGGCATCCAGCCGGCAAACTTACAGAAACGTTCGAGCAAGCCGCTGGGACGTGAGGAATTGGAGGCAGAGCGGGCGCGGTATCTGCGTGAGGAACTGCCGAAGCTGGTGTAAAGTAAAAAGAAACAGGAGGAACAGTAAAATGATCGATCGTTTTACTCAGAAAGCCAGAGAAGCGATCCGTCTGGCAGTCGAGACAGCGCAGGAGCTGGAACACGGCTATGTGGGGACGGAGCATCTGCTTTTAGGACTGATAAAAGAGGAAACTGGCGTGGCGGCAGCGGTTCTGGCAGAACATGATGTGACAGAAGAGCGTGTCATGGAACTGATGGAGCGTCTGATAAGCCCGGCAGTGGCAACTCAGGTAGAGGGACAGATTGAGTATACGCCGGGGGCGCGTGCCGTACTGCAGGCGAGTTATGATGAGGCGGTTTTTTTCAAAGCGCCTCTGATTGGAACGGAGCACATCCTGATTGCTATCATCAAGGATGGAAAATCAACTGCGTGCCGTTTACTCAATACAATGAATGTTAATATTCAGAAATTATATGTGGATCTGATGGGGGCTATGGGCGATGATGCGCCGTCCGAGGCAGCGGAAGATGCGGCAGCAGGACGGGTGCGCCCGGAGAAAGGCAATACACCGAATCTGGACAATTTCAGCCGGGATCTGACCCAGATGGCGCGGGACGGAAAGCTCGATCCAGTCATCGGCAGGGAACGGGAAATGAAACGTGTTATTCAGATTTTAAGCCGCCGGACGAAGAATAATCCGTGCCTGATCGGGGAACCAGGCGTCGGAAAGACGGCGGTTGTGGAAGGTCTGGCACAGTTCATTGTTTCCGGCAATGTACCGGAGACGATCGCGAAAAAGCGGGTTGTCAGCCTCGATTTGTCCGGCATGGTCGCAGGATCCAAGTATCGCGGTGAGTTCGAAGAGCGGATTAAGAAGGTACTTGCCGAGGTGCGGGAGAGTGGAAATGTGCTCTTGTTTATTGATGAGATTCACACGATCATCGGTGCAGGCGGCGCGGAGGGCGCGATCGATGCCTCCAATATCCTGAAACCGTCGCTGGCGAGGGGCGAGATTCAGCTCATTGGTGCGACGACGCTGGAAGAATACCGCAAATACATCGAAAAAGATGCGGCCTTGGAACGCCGGTTTCAGCCGGTTATGGTAGATGAGCCGACGGAGGCGGAATCCATCGAGATTTTGAAGGGGCTTCGCAGCCGCTATGAGGAGCACCACAAGGTAACGATCCAGGATGAGGCGCTGGTGGCAGCGGTGCGCCTGTCTGCCCGCTATATTAATGACCGTTTCCTGCCGGACAAAGCGATCGATCTGATCGATGAAGCATCCTCGAAGCTGCGTCTGACTGTATATACGGAGCCGGAGGAGATCAAAAAGCTCGAAGCGGAGATCAAAAAACTCGAAGACCAGAAGGAAGAGGCGATCAAGGCTGAAGCCTACGAGAAAGCCGGTGAGATCAAGAAGAAGCAGCAGAAAAAGCAGGAAAAGATTGAAAAGATTCGTGAAAAATGGGAAAAAGAGAAAAATTCACGCAAGTTAGTGGTCGGTGAAAATGAGATTGCGGACATTGTTTCTGACTGGACGAAGATCCCGGTTCGCAAGCTGGCAGAAGAAGAGTCAGAGCGGCTGTTGAAACTGGAGTCCATTCTGCATGAGCGTGTGGTCGGACAGGAGGAAGCTGTATCCGCCGTGGCGCGTGCGATCCGCCGTGGTCGTGTGGGACTCAAGGATCCGAAGCGGCCGATCGGTTCGTTTCTGTTCCTGGGGCCGACGGGTGTCGGAAAAACAGAGCTTTCCAAGGCACTCTCGGAGGCGATGTTTGGCACGGAAAATGCGATGATCCGCGTTGATATGTCGGAGTACATGGAGAAACACAGCGTTTCCAAGATGATCGGTTCGCCGCCAGGATATGTTGGCTACGAGGAGGGCGGACAGCTCAGCGAGAAGGTGCGTCGCAATCCATATTCGGTTATTCTCTTTGATGAGATTGAAAAAGCGCATCCGGATGTATTTAACATTCTGCTGCAGATCCTCGATGACGGACACATTACGGACGCACAGGGACGGAAGGTGGATTTCAAGAACACGATTCTGATTATGACCTCCAATGCGGGCGCTGAAAATATTATTTCCCCGAAGCGGCTTGGATTCTCGTCGGAGAGCGGTGAGAAAGCGGATTATGCGTTTATGAAAGAGCGCGTGATGGAGGAAGTGCGCCGGATGTTTAAGCCGGAGTTCTTAAACCGGATCGACGAGATTTTAGTATTCCATCCTTTGACGAAGGAGAATATCAAGACGATCGCGGGCATTCTGCTGCGCGGCATCGAGAAAAGGACGAAGGATCAGCTTGGGATGACGCTCACGATCACAGATGATGCGATCGATTTCCTGGCAGACAAGGGATATGATTCCAAATATGGTGCAAGACCGTTGCGCCGGACGATCCAGACTCAGATCGAGGATCAGCTTTCCGAGAAGATTCTGGAAGGCACGATCCGGAAAAAAACAGAGGTTCGGATTGAAAAAGACGGCGACCAGCTGAAATTTGAGACGGTCTAAAGGGCAGGATAAAGGGCAGGAAACGAAAAGACTGGTAAACCCGGTCGAAGTGTGTTAAAATGATACTACTGAGTAACTGTGTAAGTGCGGAGCAGTTGCGATATTGATTAAAAGGATACTAGGAGGATAAAGCATTATGCCAGTAGTTAGCGAGTTAATCCGCATCGAGGATGACGGAACCATCAGTTTTGGCAATTATATGTTAGCAGCAAAGTCCAAGCTGCAGGATTTTGAATTTCAGGGCGATCTTTATAAGGTAAAAACATTCGGCGAGATTACCAAGCTGGAGCGCAACGGAATGTTCGTATATGAGTCGGTACCGGGCACGGCAGTCAATCATTTCCAGGCGGGAGATACTTCCGTACAGTTTTCGGTTGAGGGCGAGAAGGATGCTCAGATTACCATTCAGTTAGAGGATGAGCGTGAGTATGAGGTATATGTAGACGGTGTATCGGTCGGCGGCATGAAGACCAACGTCAGCGGCAAACTGGTACTGAGCGTGGAGCTGAACCCGGGCAAGGCAACCGCAATCCGGATTGAAGCCAGATAAGGAAAAGAAAAACAAAACGTTACGTACAAGTTACAATGCGTGAGATGAAAGCTGCTGCATGGCAGGAATGGCGGGCGTGTGCGCCGGAAGCCGGTTTCCGCCATGCAGCGGCTTTTTGTGTAATAAGAAATATGAGAAGAAGTGTTTGGAAAGGAATCAGCATGGCAAAGGCAAAATCAACGGGATTTTTCTGCAGGGAATGCGGTTATGAATCTTCCAAATGGATGGGGCAGTGCCCGGCGTGCAAGGCGTGGAATACGATGGTGGAAGCGCCGTCCGCACCGGCATCATCCGGTACGGCAGCAGGGCGGTATGCGGCAGCGGCTTCGCTGACGGCGGCACCGGGGAAACGGGTTGGCGCGCAGGCAAAGCCGGTCAGCTTAGATGAAATTGAGCTTTCCGATACGGATCGGACGAGAACCGGATTTGCAGAACTTGACCGGGTGCTTGGAAGCGGCGTGGTGCGTGGCTCCCTGGTGCTGGTCGGCGGAGATCCGGGAATCGGAAAATCAACCCTGCTTCTGCAGGTCTGCCGGAACCTGGCAGGACAGGAACAAAAGGTTTTATACGTCTCCGGCGAGGAGTCATTAAAACAGATCAAACTGCGGGCAAGCCGGATCGGGACGGTGCGCGGACCACTTTCGTTCTTGAGTGAGACGAACCTGGATACGATCGCGGAGGTGATCCGGGAGGTACGCCCGGATGTAGTCGTGATCGACTCGATCCAGACCATGTTTATCGAGGCGGCAGGTTCCGCACCGGGCAGTGTCAGCCAGGTAAGAGAGTGCACCGGCGTCCTGATGCAGCTCGCAAAAGGACTGGGTGTGACAGTCTTTATCGTCGGTCATGTGACGAAAGAGGGCGTTGTGGCGGGACCGCGTATGCTGGAACATATGGTCGATACAGTGCTATATTTTGAGGGCGATCGCCATGCGTCCTACCGGATTCTGCGGGGAGTGAAGAACCGTTTCGGTTCGACCAATGAGATCGGCGTGTTTGAGATGCGGGAGGAAGGACTGGCGGAGGTGCCGAATCCATCCGAATTTATGCTGGAAGGGCGCCCGGCGGAGGCATCCGGTGCGGTGACTGCCTGCTCGATGGAGGGAACCCGCCCGATTCTTCTGGAAGTGCAGGCACTGGTGTCAAAGACGAATTTCGGACTGCCGCGGCGGACGGCAGCGGGCGTCGATTACAACCGTGTGAACCTGCTCATGGCAGTGTTGGAAAAACGATGCCGTTATGCCCTGTCCGGGTACGATGCGTATGTCAACATTGCAGGCGGCATGAAGATGAACGAGCCGGCGCTTGACCTTGCGATCGTGATGGCGCTGATTTCCAGCTATAAAGACCGTCCGCTGGACGAGAAAACGATCGTATTTGGCGAGGTCGGACTCTCCGGAGAGGTGCGCGCCGTCTCGATGGCAGAGCAGAGAGTCCATGAGGCAGTCAAGATGGGATTTACAAGATGCATTCTTCCGATGGTCAATGTCAGTAAATTGAAACCAAGGTCGGATATCCGGCTGGAAGGGGTGGCAAATGTGCGGGAGGCGATTGGGCTGCTGTAGGTTGCTTGGATTTTGGGAAAATTTAAGAAAAATAATATTAGCGTAATGTGAGTAACAGCAAATTTGTCTCAGTGGGAGTTAGGTCTCCGACTGAGATAAAGCTCCGCGAGGATGCGCAGTGATTCTGATAGGAATATGTCAGCTTCTCTGACCAGAATCACGCGCCAAGTCTCATGGACGTTCGACTTGAATGTTTAAAAAAAACAAAAAAACGCCAATGACTCATCTCTGAATCACTGACGCCTTTAGAAGCAGGGGAAGAGGGATTCGAACCCCCATTAACGGTTTTGGAGACCGTGACGAACACCCTGAAAGTATTGTAAAATAAAGGATTTTTAGAATCAGTGACATTTTCAGTGACAGTTCTAATATTTGGTACTGATGGTCTGTTTCTACAATGTCTTTTTCCTATGTGATGTTTGGAACACCAAGAACTTCATTATATTGTTGAGAAAGGTGTTGCTTATGACGGAGAAAGAATTGGAAAAGAAAATCGAATCCACAGACAAAAAACTTGCGAAGATGAAGTTACCGCGAGGGGAAGGAAAGATTACATGGAAAAATAAGGCTACTTGTTACTTGGAGTACAAGAAAACATTGGCATTGCCAGATGGTACATCTAAAAGAATTTCTGCATATGGATATAGCATTGAAGATGTAATAGATGCTATGCGAAAAAAAGAAGTAGATACCTTGCAGGAATGGCAGATTGGACAAAGACCAGTATTTTCATTAAATAGAAAGCGTCTGACGAACAAAGTAATTCTTGCTGATGCCATCAAACATTGGTTTTACAAATTCAACTATCTGAATAAGAGAGGCAGGACATTTGACAGAGAAGAATCCACATTGAAGAATCAGATTCTTAAACAAACCAGCTTTGCCAATATCCAGATTCGTGCCATCACGGATGAAGTGATCCAGAACTTTCTATCGGAGCTGATGAAGAAATACTCATATTCCACGGTAAAAAAGACGTATGAGTTGTTAGATCGGTTCTTTCGATACTACTATTCAAAGGATGTGAATAACAATCCTATGACTACGGTGGTTAAACCTAAAGAAGTGGATGTAAATAAGGTATCTGTCCATCAGACGAAAGATATTCGATGCTTTACACCCGATGAGATAGAACGATTCGTTCATGAAGCATCCGTAATCTGGTCTACAGGAAAGCCAAGATACAAATTTGGAGAAGGACTGATCTTTATCATGTACACAGGGTTACGTTTTGGAGAAGCAGTTGCATTGACATGGAAAGATATAGATGAGAAAAACGGATATTTGAATGTCAGTGTAGCAGAATCCTACGAATTGAAGCGAGATGCTAATATGCAGTCAACAGGACAGCGGATCAAGAAAAAAGACAAGCCTAAAACAAAAGCTGGTGTCAGAAAAGTATATCTTATCTCCAAGGCACTGTACCATTTGAGACGTTTGAAAGAATTGCAGAAACCAGATTCAGAAGATGAGTATATTTTTGCAACAGGACTACACGCACCAGCGGTCAGTTATTACAACCTGCATCGAGCATTTAATCTGATCTGTAAGAACAGCGGAATAAAAGAGATAGAAGAATCGGTTGGTCTACATACCCTTAGACATACATTTATTTCTCTGCTGTGTAGAAAGAACATAGACAAGATGGTAATAGCAAGTATTGTAGGACAGGCTGACACAAAGACGATAGAACGTGTATATTATCATATCATACAGGAAGAAAAGGATTTAGCTTTATCTACGCTGGATGAGAAGGAATATGTAATGCCAGATAAGATTTCTTCTCCATCCCAACTTTCACGGTTTGAATTGTAAATAATAAAGATAGGGAGTATTCAGCGATGGATAGTCCCTATTTTTATGTGGGGGGAAATCCCATATGCGTCCATGTGGACGGAACCAACTTCAGACAGAATCAAATAAGGGTGTCATGTTTCGCTACTCCCTTACAAAAAGACCGTAATACTTCCTATGGAGTCGCAAATTGCTACGCCTGTAGATTTTTCGCAGTTTTGAGAAAAACTCTCATATTATGCCAAAAGGGTGTCGCATTTTGCTACCCCATCTCAAGTACCAAAATGGTATCCGAGTCTCAATGATAAAACGGTGTTGAGCATCCATCATAATTTCTTAGTTCATGCCATTTCTGGTAAAATCTATCCTAAATTCATCAAAATTCCTTAAAATTATCAAAAAACCCAAAAAACACAACGAGTTTTCCCTTATATACCAACGTTTTTTGAACCCGATGAAATCCATGTTTCAAATCACATGAGATAGGACAAATCAATCTATTATCCCAATCAAAATCCATATATGCCTCTGTAACGCACCAGAATCAATTTTAAACCACTTTACACATTAGACAGTAACTTTACCAATGAATCAAATAAAATCCAACCACAGGTCAAATATGAAGCCTATAAGAACCTGCTACCACAGCTAAAAGAAGAAAAGGAGTGATACACGATGTACAACAAAATTAATACGGGTCAAGTCTATAAAAAAGAAATAGTTTCCAAAATAAAAGAAAAAACCGGATTCTGGAAGAAAGATATTGAGTTAATGTTACTGGCTTTAGGAGAAGTAATCACAGAAGCAGTAGAAGAAGATAAATCTATTTCTCTGAAAGGAATCCTCACAATTACCCCCATAATGACGAAGGACAGACTGAGATACAACCGATATAAGGATGAGATTGTTCAAGAGCAAGGACACCAGAAAGTAATTATCACAGCAGGAGAACAGCTAGATAAAGCAGTTGTGAAGTCATTAGAACGAAAAGAAAGATTGGAAGAAGAAAAGAAAGCTAGGAAAAGAATCTATAATCAGACCTATTATCAAAATAGAAAAAAGAAGAAAGCGGAACAAAAACAATCAGAATCTAAGGGTAAGTCTAAATCATGATTCAGCGCAATTTCGCGCTCTATTCCGGTTGAAGAATTAAAAATGAATATAATCAGATGAAAAGTTGTCACTCCTTGAGTAATACATATTAAGTTGTCCTTGCGGACAAGAATCTGGATCTTGGGATGAGATATTTCAAATTTGTCTCTTGAGAAGGACATATTAAATGATTTTTAAAAGTGATAACTTTTGAAAAATGAAAAAGTGAATATAGTAGAGAAGGATATTGTATGTGCTTCAGCATAGACAACTTGATCTGTGTAAATCAAAAGACGAAAAGGAGAACGAAATTATGTACTTATGTAGAAGAATGAAATTGTGTGGATTCTTATTAAAAAAGGGATTTAACTATGAGAAGATTATTGCTGATAAGTATAACCCTAGATATAATTGCTGGCTGTTTAAGAATACACCAGAATTAAAAAATGCAGTAGAAGAATATTATGCACAAATCAAATAGATAAGAGTTCAACTTCGATAGAAGTGAAAAATATTATCTTTTACTTATTATTATGTATTATTTATACTGTAAAAGTTCCAGCAAAAAAGTGTTGTAGTTTTTGAAGTGTAACTGCCTTTGCCCAACAAAAAAATGTTGCAACTTTTACTCCAAGAAAAATTTAAAGAACGAAAGAGCGAATGGAATGAAAAATTTATTTATTATTAAGAAAATAACAGAGAACAAAGAACTATCCGATCAAGCATTTGTTGTATGGTGTGGACTTAGGAATATTATGCAAATGGATAAAGTGGAATATTTTATATCTTATAATATGATTGCACATTCTATATTCAAACGTGTACCTAACAGATATGAATTGACTGCGATTAAAAATGGTTTGGAAGAATTGCTAAATAAAAGAATGATTAAGATTGAAACAACATACAGCAAGTCAGAGATGGTTTTGAATTTGACAAATTTATATTATAAAAAAGATGATGGATTCTTCGCTGATTTATCAGAGGATGAAATGCATAAAATAATGAATCTTAGTGGTAATTTTGACAGATATAAGTTGCTTCGGTATTTTACCTGTCAGATCGGTTCTTTTAATAGAAGTGAGGATATGGGTAAATATAAAGGAAAACTTGGTGGAATGGGATTGGACTATTTTGCAAATCTAATATCTATAAGTAAGCCTACGGTTATCACTTTTAATAAGATTTTAGAAGAAAATAAAATTATGTTTATCATAAGACATAAAGATTTCTTTCAAGGCATTGCACATAATGGCAGTGGTGAATTAAGAGAGATACCTAATACATATAGCAGATGGTGTGATAAAGCATTAGCGGAAGCGTATTCAGAGAACATTCATGGATATAAGTATAATGAAGCTAATAAGAATAAAAAGACAGAAAGGGCGAACAAGAATCGTTCGTTGGGACAAAAATTACATTATTTTGCTACAGAAATGAAAGAGTATTCAGAAGATGAAATAAGAGAACTTTATGCTTATGCAGTAGACAAAAATAAAAGATTAAAAAGGGATTATGATTTGAATGTGGAGAAAGGTTATTCTGCGGATGAACCAAAATATATTGATATGAGTATTTTTAATGAATATGATTACCTTGAAGCAGATTCCCAAAATGGGAATACGATCGAAGAAATGTTAGATTTTTCTATTGCATCTGATGTAGTAGCCTAGATAAGGAGAAAAAAGAGAGTGAATGAAGCACATAAATGTACATTACAATTACGATATTCCAGAGTGTAACTGGATCATCAAACAGGGAGCAAAAGTAATTGGTTGTGGGAATCATCCCATAACAGGAAATACGTTTATTGTTTTCCAAGTGACAGATTTTTATAAATCTCTATGTGAAACATATAGAGCAAAACATAAAGAATAATTCAAAGAAATATTTCAAAATTTAATATCATATAAGTAATTGGGACAGTATGAAATCATACTGCCTTTTTTATTGTTCAAATTTATCGGAACGCTGTTCTTGCGTTCTGTCTATGGCTGAAATAAGCCGTCTTATTTTTATTCAAGGAGGAATTTAATAACTATGTCTAATATTAATAAAACTGAAAATTTAGAAGAAACAAGAGTATGTAAAGAATGTGGTCGGGAATTGCGGATGAGTGAGTTTAGAACCAAAACAATAGGATGGACAACACATACATATCACGTTTGTAATGAATGCTTTAAGGATAAAATGCTAACTGCACGTAAACAAAATTTCTATGAAAAAGGTATCACTCTATATAAGTCTGATAAATCCATGAGAACGGTTAGGAAATATAAGGCTGTTCATCCATCCAGAATTTTACCAGAATCCGTGTCTGGAATAGAATCAATGGCATCAGATGAAGTATTTGCCCGACTGCTTGATTATAAAGATACATGGGTATCAAATTATGGCAGAGTGATAGAGAAGAGACAGGACAGCTATCAGTTGCTTAAATCCACCTGTTCCAGAGCAGATAAGGAGTTATATTATACTCTCAATAAGAATGTATACAACGAGAAGAAAGAAGAGTGGGGATATAAGAAGTTCAAAGTCAGAGCGTGTGATCTAGTGATTCAGACGTTTATTGTGAATGAAGATATGAAGAATAATATCGCCTGCTACCATCGTAACGGCGATAGACAAGACAATTATTATAAGAACCTCTATCCTGTGACGGAAACGCAGTATGAAGCCATTGAAACTGAATATTTGAAGAATGATACAATTTCAGAAGATAGGATCATGAAGATTGTGAATGATATGAAATATAAGGCTGACGGTTGGAATCCTTGGTATTATCGCCGGAGTTTTGAAGGAGTAGGTTATCTGGGGACAGATGATGTTGACTATTATTCTGATGCATATAACAGATGGACAAACATGATCCAGAGATGCTACAACTCAAAGATTCATGCGTACAAGCCATATTACAAAAATACAAGAGTCTGTGATGAATGGCAGAACTTTTCCAATTTTAAAATCTGGTATGATGAACATTATATTCCGGGAAATGCGATTGATCTTGATAAGGATCTTCTGTGCAATGAAGCTAATATATACAGTCCAGAAACGTGTTCATTTCTTTCTCATTATCTGAATACGGTATTTGAGGACAGAGAAGCACCTAACACCACTCTGAATGATGATGGGAAGTATGAGGTCAGTATAATGATTTTAAATAAGAAAATTGACTTGGGTATATATGATACAGAAGATGAAGCCAAGAAAGGTGTAATTGAGGGTAAAAAGAATTATATTGATGAACTGGCAGAGAAGAGTAGGGGGAAAGTCCCAGATTGTGTGTATGATGCTATGAAGAATTGGAAGGTTAAGGTGTCTTAGAAATAGATACTTTAGTTTGCTAAAGTGAATAATTAAAAAACGTAATAATATCAATAGATCACTTTAGTGTGATAGAGTATGACAAAGATATAACAATGTCAATAAAAATTGGTAAAATGCTTTAGTGCACTGAAGTGAAGATATAATACATAAGGGCATATTGGATGTGATAATATATCTGATATGCCTTTTTTCGCCGTTTTGGGGTGGTATATGATAAAAGATATTGACACCATATATGACACCACCTAGAATGTAGGCAGGAGGCGAAGAATAATGAAAACGCTGAATGATTATATGGCAATGTCCTATCGTATGGAAATTGTAGAAGATAAGGATGAGGGTGGATTTGTGGTTTCCTATCCAGATTTGCCCGGATGTATTACTTGTGGCGAGACATTAGAATCCGCGATTGAGAATGCACAGGATGCGAAAAAAGCATGGATTGAAGCTGTAAAATAGTAGATGAATTTGGAATATGTTATATGCCAAAATTTATGTTGCATTTGATACTTCTTTTGGGTATAATATTAATGAGGATAATTATATCCTTTTTCATCACATTATGAGTCCTGTGACTGTTCCGACAGGACGGTAAACAAAAAGTGACAGAGCGATGAGAGGTGTGACGGTTCTGACACCTCGGTAAAATAAAAGTGACCGAGTGATGAAAATTTTAACAAGGAAAGAAATGAAGTATAGGGGATATTGGATAGAAAAATCCGGTATACCCTATTTTTTACGTTTTTTTAGTATGGTAGCAGGAGAGAAGAATTAATTTTGTTTCATAGCTTTTATGAGATTCAGTAGAGCATCGACCTCTGGTTGTGTCAGACCAGAAAGATCTAGTTCATGTCTTCGCTCAATTCCAAGTAGAAAATCCGTGGTAACATTAAATATTTTAGCAATCTGGATCAGCACATCATAGGATGGTAGACGTAAGCCTGTTTCATATGCGCTGATAACTGATTTTGTAAGCTGGAGTTTTTGTGCAAGCTGTGCCTGTGTCAGATTATCTCGTAGGCGCAGAGTCTTTAATGTGTTTCCAAAATCAACCATTAGAATACCTCCTGCTGCCATGATACTATAATTAATGTATTCTATTGGTTGATTAAATATTTATTTAGTTGACAAAAATTAAATATATAGTAAAATTGTATGTAAGAAAGCAAAATTTCTAATAAATTGGAGGAGGGTATCATATGAAGAAGGTATTATTGAAAACTTTTGCTGTAGCAGGTTGTTTGTCTCTGCTGGCATCAGTTCCGGCATTTGCAGGATGGGAGAAGACGGATGATGGTTTGTGGCATTATTCGGATAATGGTTCTTATATGACAAATGCATGGAAATTGGACGGTGGAAGCTGGTTCTATCTGAATGAGAATGGGACACTGGCACTTAGTCAATTTGTTTCTGGGGATGATGGTAGTCTTTATTATGTCAATGCTGATGGACAGATGGTAGAAAATCAGTGGATCAATATTGGCGGAACATATTATTATGCTGGCAATGGCGGAGCAATTTTAAAGAATACTACAACGCCAGATGGTTATTATGTAGATTCTAATGGTGTATGGGATCAGAGTATTGCACAGGTACAGGGAGAAACAGAAGGTCAGTCACAGCAACTAGAAGTTCTGGATGAATTAAAACCAGCATTGTGGGAGGCTGTTAAGGCTGAAGCTAAGAAAGAATTGAAATATAAAAATACAGCAATGTTTCCGGAATGGAATGACGAAGGAATTTCATATAGTATACATCCGAAAAATGGAAAGTATATTGTCAAAGGTTGGTGTCAAGCAAAGAATGGATTTGGAAATTATTTGGAAACAAAAATTTATTCAGCTTGTGAAAAACAAGGTAGTGGTTATCGTGTGACAGTGTATCTTAGCAATTAATAATATATTTAATCTACAGTCTGAGAGAGCTAAAATATTTAGCTCTCTTTTTACAAATTCCATCTAATCTATGGTATAATTCTAATATACGATTGCAAGTTTAAATCATACAGGGGGGTATACATATGAGCAACAATTTTCCTCATGATGGAGAGCATGGACGAAATTGTACAGGCTACGGATGTGATTGTGATGAAAAGAATTAAGGATCGCGTGGTTATGGCGGTGGAGGTAGTTCTAATAGCGGATGTGGATTTTTAATATGGATCATTGTTGGCAGTGCTGTTGGAGCATATAATGAATTACTTGGCGTAATTGTCCTTATTGTTGGTGCGTTTATTTTGTTGATGTGTAGGTAATTATAAATGGGAAAGAAAAAAGCTAATAATGCAGTAAAGATATTAGAACCTAAATGCTCTAAATGTGGAAAAAAACTAAGTTATGGAAAATATATATCCGCTCGAAAAAAAGAAATTCCAATATTACACTGTGAAAAATGTAAGCTGTATTATTGTGGTAAAAC
>NZ_QUEL01000034.1:0-27029 GCF_003478145.1 Clostridium sp. AF29-8BH
GTATAATAAACTTTATATCATGTTGGAATATAAACTAAAACTGTATGGAATATCACTGACAAAACAGGAAGAAAGCTATACCAGCCAGTGCAGCCCGTTTTCACCAGAAATATCAAAAAGATATGCAGAAGCATCAAACAGAAAAGAGCGGGGCATGTATATAACGGATGGAGTAAAATATAATGCGGATGCAGTAGGAGCATTTAATATCCTGCGTAAACATCTTTCCGTATCCGGAAAACAGAAAGAACTGTCCGTAACCGGACTAAAGAATCCAGAAATAATAAAAGTAGCTGTATAGCCGCAAGGCAAGCAGTAGTGGTGTCATGGACGCACCCTGAAAAAAGGCGGTATCCCGCCAGATTTCAGATGCTCTGGTAACTTAGTTGCCGAGTAGTTCACATTTTATGCCATCATAGGAAGAGTCCATTCCGGGATTCAGGGAAAGGACGATTTTTTCGTAATTGTCATTGATTTTTTGAAGAGGGAATAATTCAGGATAAGGTATGATTTGGTGTGAAGAAAATTGGAGGGATGCCTTGGATAGAGTCTGTGAGAACCGTTTTTTTTATGGTATGATAGATAAAAAGAAATCGTTTTATAAATGAAAAATGAGACAAACGGGAATCGCCAGAGAATGAAAAATGGAAACATATAGAGATTTACTATCGCAAATTCATACAAACTGTAAAAACATACCATTTCATAAGAAATTATCAGCCTACAACATTTTTGATGTATTAGAGATACAGAGCCGTGAAGTGATCATGTGCCGTTTTTTGACCGATCTGCTGAATCCAGAGGGAATGCATGGCTGCGGAATCCGGTTTCTGAAATCGTTTATCCGAGATGTGTTGAAAATGGATCCGGTAAGCGATACATTGCTATTGCATACGGAGGTAGTCAAAGAGTACCCGATCGATAAAGAGAGAAGAATTGATATTTTCATACGGAATGCGGAGTATCAGATTCCAATCGAGGTAAAAATCTATGCGGGGGAACAGGAAGGACAGTGTTCGGATTACTTTGAGATGGCACAAAATTCCCGATTGATATATCTAACCCGTTTTGGAACTCCGCCATCTGAGTACAGCCGGAAGGAGAAAGGCGGAGGAAATTTATTACTATTAGGGCAAATCCAGTGTATTTCATGGGCAGAAGATATCTATCGGTGGCTGGAAGGTGAATTGCAAAATTTAAAAGAGCCATTTCGGGCAGTCATGGAGCAATATTTGGATGCGGTACATAGCATAGCGGATGAAAGAGAGAAGAAAGTGGCAGATAAAGTGATTGAGGCATTGTACGAATCGCCGGAAAAATTTCTTGCCGGAATCGAGATTGAAAAATCGATGAAAAAGGCAAAGGTGCAGCTGATTCGCCAGGTGTTTGAAGAATTTCAGCAGCAGATGCAGCCGATTTTAGAAAAATATGGTTTGGAATTAGAAAAGGATAGTGGATATTATTCCTATCAGGATTCACAGCATGATAAATTTTATGATTGTTACAGCACCTATCCTGGATTGAATTATGTGGTAAAAAAGGCAAAATTTCAAAAAGCGGGTCTGGAACTCTGGTTTCGAATTGAAGTAGAGCACAATTTGTTTGCGGGATTCTGCCTGTTTGATAAAGAAGCCAGATCCAAGGATGGCTTTTCGAAAGGCTATCAGGTAGATGATATAACCGACGAGCTTAAGCAGGAGGCATCCAGATATCTCAAAAAGGAAATAATTCTGCCGGAGGACTGGTGGTTTGGCTGGTGTTATCCGAACGGAAAACGCCACTGCGAAGAGACAGAAGTGCCGGATTTTAAGCAGATGAATCCGTGTGCGGTTTCACTTGTGGATGAAACGGCGCGGAGGGAGTATGTGAAGCGGGCGTTGGCGGTGTTCGAGAGAGAGCTTTTGGGGTGGCTTTTGTAAAAGGATAAATTGTCGCTGAAACAGAATATCACACTACACTATAAAAGCATATTTACACAAACACAAACATTGCAAATAACAAATATATTCTACCTTGAAACCGAAAGCGAGGCGTTTCACCAAAATGACAAGAGAAGAATTATTTCAATGGGTAAAACAAGAATATGGCACGGAAGCGGAATATCCGTGGAAGGATTCGAACGCAGTGCTGCGTCGGGCGGATAATGATAAATGGTATGGCGTGATTTTGAGTGTTGCAGGGAGTAAGCTGGAGTTGGAGGATGATAATATCATAGATGTTATAAATCTAAAGAGTGATCCGATGCTGATAGGTTCTTTGCGGGGGCAGAAAGGATATTTTCCGGCATACCATATGAACAAGGAGAAGTGGATCAGTGTTTTGCTGGGGGATGCGGGGCTGGATGAGCCGATTAAAAATTTACTTGCGTTAAGCTATGAGCTGACAGCGCCAAAGAAAAAGAAGAATACTTCCAAATAGGGGGGATCTTATGTCAAACTTTGAATTTTTAAAGAATACAAAAGAATATGCATTATTTGCGCCAGCGGTGGTGGAAGCGAAGCGCACCAGCAAGGATCCGAATGTTGGTCGGAAACAGGTTATGCTGTATGCGGACTGTTTAGAGCGGAAGTTTGGCCGCAGACCGATGATGTTTACGACGAATGGATTTGAAACGTATTTCTGGGATGACAAGACTTCTCCACAGCGTCCGGTCAGTGGCATTTTCAGAGTTTATTAACGATCAGTCATTGAACCAACGGCAGATCAATTTTGTTCATAAGATTATTAATCATATGGAGCAGAATGGGTATATGGAGAATGTGGCTGTTTTGCAGAAGCCTCCGTTTGATAAGCCAATTAGTTTTTTAAAGCTGTTTGATGTGAGAACGAGAACAGCGCTTATGAAAGCGATTAATGATGTCCGGGAGAATGCGGTTACAGTGGCGGGATGATGAAAAAATGACAGGAGACTGCGGAGGCAGTCAGTATAGAAGAATGAAAGAAGCGAACGACTGCGTATTGTGTTAGAAATAGACAGTCGTTTGCTTTTTGAACGTTATTTTTTCTTTTTAAAATATCGCAGTGCCACCGCATACCCATAGAGCACCGCCGGTATAACGATCGTGCAGAACAGCGATGCCAGCAGCAGATTTTCTGCCAGTGGACTGTCCATCAGGGCGAAGATGATGGAAGAGACGTAGAGGGCGATTAGGATAACAGCACCCGTCAGCGCCAAAATGCGTTTTGATTTCATATATGGTATCCTTTCTAATTTTATAACTCTATAAAAAAGAGTGATTGGAATTTGTAATCATTTTTATATTGTTTCAAAGGCAGATTGGATATTGCTGTCTTTGATGAACTGTCTTTTATTTTATTATTATAAAGGATGTAAGAATTTTTTTCTATACTTTTCATTTGCGGTGCGGTAAAATAAGAAGAGATGTGGCAACTGTTTACAGTTTTTTGCTTAATTATGAACAAGAAAGGGGAGGCACACGATGAATTGGAAGAAAAAATTTATGTGGGCAGCATCCTTTTTAGTATCCCTGTTTGTTTGTGGGACAGCGCTGGCGGCAGGTAACGATGCGTCTGCGGACACCCCGGCGCAGGGCAAGGAAGAAAATCAGGTTTACAGGTTCGGTACCGAAAATAATGCCAATGATATAACGGAGACAGAGGCATCGGCGGCAGAAAGTGGCGCGGCTGGTTTGGAAAATAAAGAAATGTATCTGTATGAGGGCGAGTGGGTCGGAGACGGCGAGGACTGGCAGTACCGCCTGACGGATGGCAGCTTTTTGAAAGCGTCCTGGCTGAAATCGAATGGTCACTGGTATTATCTGGGAAAAAGCAGCTATATGCAGCGGGGACTCCGGAAAATCGGCACAAACCGTTATTATTTCGCCGAGAGCGGCGCGATGATGACTGGCTGGATTTATGAGGAAGAGACGGATCAGTGGTATCATGCAAACGAGGATGGGGCACTGACGACCGGCTGGTATCAGGCAGGAAATGCCTGGTATTGGTTTGATTCCAAATGTGTTATGTTCAGCGGCGGAAACCGGATGGTAAACGGGCATAAATATTATTTCTTTGACAATGGTCAGATGGCGGCGGATCAGTACGTGGAACTCAACTACTACGATGCAAATGGACTGCGCGACCGGACGCATGATGTGCGTTTGATGGGAAAACGGCGTCCGTCGGACAGTGAAAAAGAACAGATTACGAAAGAACTGGCAGGCGTGCCAAGAGAGTGGATGAAACGATTTGCAGAATCAGGCTGGGAGCTGATGTACTACACAGATAAGGCATACTTCTCAGCGCCGAAAACAGAGCAGGGTATCTATTTTGTCAATTATGATACAGATGTGCATTACAAGAAAATCAAATTTTCTAAACCGCAGGGACTTGCGATGGCATTCGGCGAGTTCGCTGCGTCGGAACTAAGCGACGAAGAAACCTCACGTGCCTTGACGGATTTCGAGCGATATCTGGCTGGCGGTGGACTGGTGCAGCCGCTTCCATCCTACTTTGACGATAAGCCGGAGATGCAGTTCGGCAGCTTTTTCGCCGCCTGCTGTGACGAAGATGTCCAAGCTGACATCCGAAAAAACAGTCCGGAATTATACAAATATGTCGTAAAGCTAGGATTCTGGCAGGAAGGACAAAAACCAGACGAAGCCGAAGGGGTCGAGATGAACTCTGATCCGGAATTTGCCGGAAATGGAGCCGGACCGGCTGGGGATGAATCTTTAAAGGCTAAGAGTGGTCCGGCATCGGAAGTGCCGTAAGAAAACGTGGTGGCAGCAGGAATTTGCCGTATGTAAATGCAAAGCCGCGGCAAATTCCGTTACTGGGCACGTATGCGTGAACAGTAACCACTACTCTGCCAATTCCTCCCACTTCTCATACAATCCCTCTAACTTTGCATTCAGTTCTTCCTTCTCTTTATTCAGTTCCATCAAACGCGGAACATCGGAAAAGACAGTCTCATCGCAGAGAAGCGCATCGATCTCCTGATCGCGGGTTTCAAGGGTGTGGATTTCTTCCTCGACGCGTTTCAATTCATTCTGTTTCTTACGAAGCCGCGTCTGTTCTTCCTTCTGCTGTTTCCAGTCCAATTTGCCGGAGGAAGCGCTGGCTGCCGCCTGAACTGCAGCGGTCACGGCAGAAGCGGACGAAGCAGCAGAGGTACCAGTGCCATTTCCAGAAAGAGCAGTCGGATTTGCGCCTGCCGCAGCGGTCAGATGGCTGGAAGTCCCTGCGTTTCCGGCTCCGGGAGATTTTGCAGAGCGGTTGGCTGCCTGTGCGGCGGAAGCCAGATAGGCTTTCTCCTGCGTCTCCTTCTTTTCCAGATAATAATCGTAGTTTCCAATATAATTAATCAGTGTTCCCATCGTCAGATCAAGAATCCGGGTCGCAGTTTTGTTGATGAAATATCGGTCATGGGAGACGTAGAGAACGGTTCCGGTGTAATGAACCAGCGCGTTTTCCAGAATCTCCTTCGAGGCGATATCCAGATGGTTGGTCGGCTCATCGAGGATCAGGAAGTTCGCCTCCGAGAGCATCAGCTTCGCCAGGGAAACACGTCCGCGTTCGCCGCCGCTCAGATCGCGGATGCGCTTAAAGACATCGTCGCCGGTGAAGAGAAATGCCGCCAGCACATTTCGGATCTGCGTGTTGTTCATATCCGGGTAGGTGTCCTGCAGCTCGTCAAAGAGCGTCTTGTCCATGTGCAGAACCTGGTGTTCCTGATCGTAGTAACCGATATGCACCTTGGAACCTAACCGGATCTCGCCGTTGTCCGGGGTCAGAAGACCGTTGATCATCTTGAGAATTGTGGTCTTGCCGGTTCCGTTGTTGCCGATGATGGCGATGCGCTCGCCGCGTTTTATCTCAAAGTTCAGATCCGTGAAGAGTGTCATGCCGTCGAAACTCTTGGCAAGCTCACGGACGGAGAGAACGTCATTTCCGCTGGTGACGCACGGTTCCAGCGTAATGTGCATCGCGTCGTTGATTTCGGTTGGTTTTTCCAGAAGATCCATCTTGGAAAGCATTTTTTCACGGCTCTCGGCGCGCTTGATGGATTTCTCACGGTTAAAGGATTTGAGTTTGGTGATAACCTCCTCCTGATGGCGGATCTCCTGCTGCTGGTTTAAGTAAGCCTTGAGCACACCGGCGCGGATGATCGCTTTTTTCTCGCTGTAGGCGGTGTAATTGCCCTGGAAAGAGGTGGCGATGCCGCCGTCCAGCTCGACGATCTTGGTCACGACGCGGTCCAGAAAATAGCGGTCGTGGGCGACGATGATGACCGTCCCGGCGTAGTTCATCAGATAGGTTTCCAGCCACGCGATGGATTCCATGTCGAGGTGGTTGGTCGGCTCGTCCAAAAGGATGATGTCCGGTTTGGAGAGCAGGAGCTTACCGAGGGAGACGCGCGTTTTCTGACCGCCTGAAAGTTCGGAAACCGGTTTGGAAAATTCTTCCTCGACAAAGCCGAGTCCCTTTAAGACACCGGTGATTTCACTCTGCCATGCGTAGCCGTTTAAAAGTTCAAATTCATGGTTTAAGCGGCTGTAAGTGTTGAGCATCGTTTCGAGCTTTTCGCCCTCGGCGTGCTTCATCTGGAGTTCCAGCGTGCGGATCTGCTGTTCCATTTCCAGAATCGGACGTTTGACCTCCAGAAGAGAGTCATAAATGGTGGTCTGGCTGTGCAGATCCTGGTGCTGTGCCAGGTAACCGAGGGTTTTGCCCTTGGCGATGGTCACGGAGCCCTCGTCTGCTGCGAGTTCTCCGACAATTATTTTTAAAAGAGTCGATTTACCGGCTCCGTTGATGCCGACGATGGCGGCTTTTTCGTGATCTTCTACATGAAACGATACGTGTTTGAGGATTTCCTCTGTACCGAATGCTTTTGAAATATTGCTGCAAGATAAAATCATAGATTCCTCCTGTGGTTGTATCCATGTATTTCGGTTAAAAATATACCGTCAATCTCAAATTATAATATAAATAAAGAAGCAATGCAAGAATGAGAACGGTTAATGGCTGTTTCTGGTCAGAAAATTTTGCGAAATACAATGTAAAATCCCTCATATGAAATAAAAAAATTGACAATTATTTATCATATGACTATAATAAATTTATCAGATTGTCCGAGGTTTGCGTAAACCATATGGACAACGTTAGAGGAAAGAAAGGTGGAAGAAAGCCGTGGAACAGAAAGAGATATCTAAAGCGGTCATTTCTAGGCTACCCAGATACTATCGTTACTTGGGCGAATTGCTCGAGGAGGGAGTAGAGAGAATCTCATCGAATGATTTGAGTATCCGCATGAAGGTGACAGCGTCCCAGATTCGTCAGGATCTGAATAATTTCGGCGGATTTGGTCAGCAGGGATATGGTTATAATGTAAAGTATTTATATTCGGAGATTGCCCGGATTCTGGGAATTGACCGTCAGCATAACCTAATTATTATCGGTGCGGGAAATCTGGGTCAGGCGATCGCGAATTATACGAATTTTGAGCGGCGTGGTTTTTTAATCAAAGGTATGTTTGATGTGAATCCGCGTCTGGTCGGTCTGGTAGTCCGTGGAGTGGAGATCCGCGGTATTGAAGATTTGGAGCAGTTTATCAAGGACAATGAAGTGCAGATCGCAGCGCTGACGATTCCGAAGTCGAAAGCGCCGGAGATTGCGGATCGGCTTGTCAAAGCCGGAATCAAGGCGATCTGGAATTTTGCCCATACAGATTTACAGGTTCCAGATGACGTTGTGGTGGAAAATGTCCATCTGTCGGAGAGCCTGATGCGCCTTTCTTACCGCGTATGCAGCATGCAGGATCAGAAAGCGAGAGAAGAAGCGCAGAGAAAGCAGGAAGAGGCAGCTGATGCCGGAGAAACAAAATGATCGTCGGAATTGGTACGGATCTGATAGAGATAGAGCGAATCAAAAAAGCCTGTGAAAAAGAGGCTTTTTTGGTGCGTGTATATACAGAAGAAGAGCGTCGGCAGGCTGGGGGGAAGGTGTCCCGGCTCGCCGGCGATTTTGCGGTAAAAGAGGCAGTCTCGAAGGTGTTTGGAACAGGCTTTCGGGGCTTTGGACTGCTGGATATAGAAGTGCTCCGGGACGAGCTTGGAAAACCGTGGGTGCGGCTTCACGGGGGAGCGAAGAAACTTGCGGACAGCCTAAAAATCACCCGGATTCACGTGTCGATCACGAATACAGGCAGTCTTGCATCCGCTTACGCAGTCGGAGAGGGGGAATGGAAATGAGACGTCTGGTGACAGGAAAACAGATGAAAGAGATAGATGGATATGCAATCCGGAAAGTGGGGATACCCTCTCTGGTACTGATGGAGCGAGCGGCGCTGGCGGTTGCAGACGAGATGGAAAAACGGTATGGAAAGCTTTCAGGGCAGAGGCTTCTGGTATTTTGCGGAACGGGCAATAACGGTGCGGACGGCGCGGCGCTGGCTAGGATTCTCTTTCTGCGCGGCGCGCTTCCGACGGTGCTCACGGTCGGTGACAAGGCGCACTGGACGGGAGAGATGACCTGCCAGGTGGCGATTGACCGGAATCTGGGGATCCCGGTGGAGGCGTTTGAAAATTATGTGCCGGGGCATGTGGAGATCATGGTGGATGCGATCTTTGGCGTGGGTCTTTCCAGAGAAGTCGGCGGTGAATTTGCCGAGGCGATCCGTTTTATGCGGGAGCAGGAGCCAAAGGCGGTAGTTGCGGTTGATATTCCGTCCGGCGTCAGCTCAGAGACAGGGGCGGCGCTTGGCGAGGCAGCTGAGGCGGATCTGACCGTTACTTTCGGCTATGAGAAGCTGGGAATGGTGTTCTATCCGGGACGGAAGCTGTGCGGCGAGATTGTGATTGCCGACATCGGGTTTCCGGCGTATACAAAATATGAAGGGCATACCTATTTTGCCTATGATCCGGAGGATCGGAGCCAGATCCCGAAACGGCGGGCAGACGCCAACAAGGGAACGTATGGAAAAATCCTGATCGCAGCCGGTTCGGAGGGAATGTGCGGCGCAGCGTATTTGAGCGCCCTGGCTGCGTACCGGATGGGCGCAGGACTTGTGAAGATCCTGACCGTCCGGGCAAATGTGCCGATTCTGCAAAATCTCCTTCCGGAGGCGATCCTGACGCCGTATGATCCGGAACAGGCACAGACGGATCCGGCAGGTTTTAAGAGCCTGGTGGAACAGGAGTGCGGCTGGGCGAGCGCGATCGTGCTGGGACCAGGACTGGGAAAGGAAGCCCATGTCGCAAGTCTGGTGCAGAACGTGCTGCTTTCCGCCTATGTGCCGATCATTGTGGATGCGGATGGATTAAATGCTGTCGCACAGCATCCGCATTTGTCCGGGTATTTTACGGAAAATGTGATCGTTACTCCGCATCTGGGAGAGATGGCGCGTCTGACGGGACGCTCGATTGAGGATCTGAAACGGGATCTGGTCGAGTCAGCGGTGCGGTATGGCGAAGAAAAAGGCGTGACCTGCGTGCTCAAGGATGCCGTGACGGTGACGGCGGGGCGCGATGGCAATGTGTATATCGGCGACAGCGGCTGCGCCGCGATGGCAAAGGGCGGTTCCGGCGATGTGCTGACCGGTGTGATTGCCGGGCTTCTGGCGCTGGGATTTTCAGAGGATGAAGCGGCGGCGCTCGGCGTGTTCCTGCACGGAAGAGCCGGGGCGGCAGCTGCCTGTAAAAAGGGAGAGCATTCCGTGCTGGCAAGAGATATCGCGGACTGTCTGCTTGAAAAGATAGATTGAAAATAAAAAGGAAGACAAAAAGATGAAAAAAGCATATACAATGGCAGAAGAACCATATACCCGGATTTATGCGCGGATTGACCTGGATGCGATTGTGAAAAATATGGAGGCGATGCGCGAAAATCTTCCAGCAAAAACGAAGATGATCGGCGTGGTTAAGACGGATGGTTACGGTCACGGGGCAGTCCCGGTGGCGAAGACGATCGCGCCGTTTGTCTGGGGCTATGCGGTGGCAACTTTGGAGGAAGGACAGAACCTGCGCCGCCACGGCATTGACAAACCGATTCTGGTGCTTGGCAGCACGCACCCGCGCCATTTTGCGGAATTGATTGAGGACGATATCCGTCCAGCGATCTTTGAGGAAGATAAGGCAGAGCTGCTCTCAAAACTTGCGGTTTCGATGGGAAAGACGGCGAAAATGCATATTGCGCTCGATACCGGCATGGGACGAATCGGATTTCACCCGGATGAAAATAGCCTGAAAGAGATAGAGCGGATTGCAAAGCTTCCGGGCATTGAGATCGAGGGAATGTTTACACATTTTGCGCGTGCTGACGAGGCGGATAAGGCATTTACCCATTTACAGTATGAGCGGTACCAGAAATTCCATGAAGGTCTGGAAGCTGCAGGCGTTCATATTCCGATGTGCCACTGTGCGAACAGCGCGGCGATCATGGAACTGCCGCGGATGGGACTGGATGCGGCGAGAGCCGGTATCACGGTATACGGTCTGTATCCGTCGGATGAGGTAGAGCGGAACATGAAGATTTACCCGGCGATGGAGATCCGCAGCTTTATTACCTATGTTAAGGAAGTGGAGCCGGGCACGCCGATCAGCTACGGTGGAACCTTTGTGACGGATCGTCCGACGCGGATCGCGACGATTGGCGCCGGATACGGCGATGGCTATCCGAGAAATCTCTCTGGAAAGGGTTATGTCCTGATTCATGGACACCGCGCACCGATTCTGGGACGCGTCTGCATGGATCAGTGCATGATCGATGTGACCGATATCCCGGAGGCTGCTGAGGACACGCGGGTAACGCTGGTCGGACGCGACGGGGACGACGAGATCACGATGGAAGAGCTGGCGGAATGGAGTGGCGGTTTCCACTATGAGATCCCATGCGTGCTTGGAAAACGTGTGCCGCGCGTGTACGTGAGAGGTGGAAAGATCGTCGGGAAAAAGGATTATAATGATGATCGGTATGAGGATTTTATGGAGTAAAGCCGGCGTTTGAACCATTTAGAAAAAGGATTCATAAGATAAAGTAGATAGCTTCGGCAAAGCCGGGAACCTGGACTGCCGGATGCATTTATGGGACGACCCGCGTATAGGCGGTGTAAATCTGTCCATACTAACGGTATAAACGGACTGTGGAGCTGTGAAAGTACAAAGCAGTTATTTATATCTTAAAATAGTTTGGACGGAGTGTGAATCGAGTGGTTATCAGACGAGGAGATATTTATTACGCAGATTTAAGACCGGTCATCGGCTCAGAGCAGGGCGGCGTCCGCCCGGTGCTGGTCATCCAGAATGATATCGGCAACAAGCACAGCCCGACCGTGATCTGCGCGGCGATCACATCAAAGATGAACAAAGCCAAGCTGCCGACGCATGTGGAATTAAACACGCGCCGCTGTGCGATGGTGAGGGATTCGGTCATTTTACTGGAACAACTCCGCACGATCGATAAGCAGCGGCTGAAAGAGAAAATCTGTCATATCGACGGGGCGCTTTTACAGGAGGTGGACCGTGCGCTGAAGGTCAGTCTGGAACTGGATACATAAAATCAGCCGCGAACCCCTTGTCAAGCATACAGAATGGTGTTAAAATAGTTAAGATGCAGCTTTTTAGTGCCGAAATCGGCGTGATATAAAAGCTGATGAGCGAAAAGATACAACAAAGAAGATAGAAAGAGGAGTGTTATTTTATGTCAGGACATTCAAAGTTCGCCAATATTAAGCACAAAAAAGAGAGAAACGACGCAGCAAAGGGAAAAATCTTTACCGTTATCGGTCGTGAGATTGCCGTAGCTGTTAAGGAAGGTGGTTCGGATCCGGCAAACAACAGCCGTCTGCGTGATGTGATTGCAAAAGCAAAAGCGAACAATATGCCGAACGATACCATCGATCGTGGTATCAAGAAAGCAGCCGGAGATGCAAACTCTGTCAATTACGAGAATCTTACATATGAGGGATATGGTCCGAATGGCGTCGCTATCATCGTAGATACCCTGACCGACAACAAGAACCGTACCGCAGCGAATGTCCGCAGCGCATTTACCAAGGGCGGCGGAAACGTAGGTACTCCGGGCAGCGTGTCCTTTATGTTTGATAAAAAAGGTCAGATCATCATCGACAAAGAAGAGTGCGAGATGGATCCGGATGAGCTGATGATGCTTGCACTGGATGCAGGAGCTGAGGATTTCTCCGAGGAGGAGGACAGCTACGAAGTGATCACCGCACCGGAAGATTTCTCTGCAGTCCGCGAGGCGCTGGAGAAGGCTGGCGTTCCGATGATGGAAGCAGACGTTACCATGATTCCGCAGAACTGGGTAGAGCTTACCGATGAGGAATCCATCAAAAAGATGCAGAGAATTCTGGATCTTCTGGATGAGGATGATGACGTACAGGCTACTTACCATAACTGGGATGAGTAATTGATATCATATTTGATATAGATTTAAAAAAATAAAGATACGATTCATATAAAAACTGTCGCTGAAATACAATGGCGGGCTGGACTTTTCAAAGAAGAGGGCTGGCAGCCGGATGTATTTGGCGGCAGTTTTTGTGTAATAGGAATTTCCTTGGAGACACATTCGTTTTTATTTTGCAAATTTTATGGAAGCGTTAAAGAAAAAAATACCATGTCCGGCAGCAATAAACTTGCCTGAACATGGTATTTACTCGTATTTTATCTACTAGTTGCTTGTATAATGATAGCTGTCTAACAGCTGTGCCTTCATATGCCACAGCTCGTTGGAGAGATCCACATGAATCTCATGCGGGTTTACCAGACGGCGGGACTCATCCCACAGCGCCTCCTGTTCTTTCTTGCAGTATTCGCGGATGTCCATAACCTTTGGAGACTCGTAAACGCATTCGCCGTTTTTGAAGATTGGAACGAGAAGTTCGCGCATGGTGTAGGTGCCCGGCGCGAGGTGTGTCTTTTTCCATGTCTCGATCGGATCGAAGAGCAGAAGGGAATTCTTCTCATCGAACTCTTCATCCACGAGACAGATCAGATCTGCGATAATCTTGCCAGTCTCCTTGTCATAGATTCGCTGGATGGTCTTGTTGCCCGGATTGGTAACCTTTTCTGTATTTTCCGAAAGCTTGATCTTCGGGATAAATTTGCCTGTGTAACGGTCCTTGATGGCAGCCAGCTTATAAACGCCGCCGAAGGAAGGGCAGTCCTTGGAGGTGATGAGGTTTGTGCCGACACCCCAGGACGTGATGGCAGCGCCCTGAATCTTCAGGCTGTCGATCAGGTATTCATCCAGATCGTTGGAGGCGGAGATGACTGCATCCGGGAATCCGGCGTCATCCAGCATCTTGCGGGCTTTCTTGGAAATATATGCAAGGTCGCCGCTGTCGAGGCGGATGCCGTAGAAAGTCAGCGGGATACCGGCGTCGCGCATCTCCTGAAAGACGCGGATCGCGTTCGGAACACCGGAACCCAGGGTATCATAGGTATCGGCTAACAGGATGCAGGCACTCGGATAGAGCTTTGCATAAGCGCGGAACGCAGTCAGCTCATCCGGGAAACTCATGATCCAGCTGTGTGCGTGGGTTCCCTTGACCGGAACGTCAAATAGTTTTCCGGCCAGTACATTGGAAGTGCCGATACAGCCGGCGATCATGGCAGCGCGGGCGCCATAGGTACCGGCGTCAGCACCCTGCGCGCGGCGAAGCCCAAACTCCATGATTCCGTCCCCGCGTGCGGCGAAGACGATACGGGATGTTTTGGTCGCGATCAGGCTCTGGTGGTTGATGATATTTAAGATGCAGTCTCAACCAGCTGTGCTTCCATGATTGGCGCGATGACCTTGACGAGAGGCTCACGCGGGAAGACAACGGTGCCTTCCGGGATTGCGTAGATGTCACCCGAAAATTTGAAATTGTGAAGATATTCGAGGAAATCTTCATCAAAAATGCCGAGTCCGCGTAAGTATTCGATGTCGGCATCATCGAAGTGAAGATTTTTCACATAGTCAATGACCTGCTCTAAGCCGGCGCAGATGGAAAACGCATTTCCATCCGGGTTTGTGCGGTAGAACGCATCAAAAATGACGGTTTCGTTGGCATCTTTCTCCCGGAAATAGCCCTGCATCATCGTCAGTTCATACAGGTCGGTCAATAGGGTAAGGTTTCTTGGCTCCATAATATTCTCCTTTGTTGCGAAAGACGGCTGCGGGCACGCCCTTCTTTATATATATAGTATACTTCATTGTTTATATTTGCAATGAATGTCTGTGTCTGTTTTTTAAAGTAAATACAGACATATTTTATATACTATACCATAAAATCAGGGGAATGGCAAAATAATGATAATTTTATAACATGTGAATCATATCCGAAACATTCCTTGACAACCATCTGGAAAAAAGATACAATGTCCATGTTAGTGATTTGATTACTAATTATGATAGGAAAAGCAATGATGGAGACAGTAGCGCCGCACGGAAAGCGGGAGCGAGGCAGGGACGGTGAGAGCCTGCTGTGAGTAAAGCGGATGCGAAGATCACTCCGGAGCTTCGGGCTGAACCATTTTTGGAGGTCTGAGCGCCGTTTCTGACAGTGCCCGGAAGGAAAATTCAGTAAGTACCGACGGTTTCCTCCGTTATAGGGAGCGCATATAAAGGTATGCAGTAATAGGTGGTTAAAAGCAAGTGGGCCCTTGTCCTGTTACAGGATGGGTCCATTTTTATTTCATAGAAAAAGACATTCTATGAAATAAAAACTTTATTTCATATTTTTAGGAGGAATTTATCATGTACAACAAAGTTCCGGCAAACATGAATTTCGTGGAACGTGAAAAGAACATTGAGAAGTTCTGGGAAGATGAGCAGATTTTTAAGAAGAGTATCGACAGCCGTAAGCAGGGACCGACCTATACATTCTATGACGGACCGCCTACCGCAAACGGCAAGCCGCACATCGGACACGTGCTGACCCGTGTTATCAAGGATATGATTCCGAGATACCGCGCGATGAAGGGCTACATGGTTCCGAGAAAGGCTGGATGGGATACCCACGGTCTTCCGGTTGAGCTGGAAGTAGAGAAGATGCTGGGACTGGACGGCAAGGAGCAGATTGAGCAGTATGGTCTGGAGCCGTTCATCGAGCACTGTAAAGAGAGTGTCTGGAAATACAAAGGAATGTGGGAAAAATTCTCCAACACCGTTGGTTTCTGGGCAGACATGGAGCATCCGTATGTTACCTACCACAACAGCTTCATTGAGTCTGAGTGGTGGGCATTAAAAGAAATCTGGAACAAGGGACTTCTTTATAAGGGCTTCAAGATCGTACCGTACTGCCCGCGCTGCGGCACCCCGCTGTCCAGCCATGAGGTGGCACAGGGATATAAGGACGTCAAAGAGCGTTCTGCGATTGCTAAATTCCCGGTAAAGGGCGAAGATGCATACATTCTTGCATGGACGACCACCCCGTGGACACTTCCGTCCAACGTGGCGCTCTGTGTAAATCCGGACGAGACATATGTAAAGGTAAAAATGAAAGAGGATGGCACGGTTTATTATATGGCGCAGGCGCTGTGTGATACCGTTCTGGGCGAGGGCACTTACGATGTCCTGGAAACCTTTGTCGGAAAAGATCTGGAATATAAAGAGTATGAGCCATTATTTGACTATGCCGTAGCAACCTGTGAAAAACAGCATAAGAAAGCATTCTACATTGTCTGCGATAATTATGTAACACTGACCGATGGTACCGGTGTCGTACACATCGCGCCGGCATTTGGTGAGGATGACTCCAAGGTCGGCAGAAAATATGACCTTCCGTTCGTACAGTTGGTAGACGGCAAGGGCGAGATGACGAAGGAGACTCCGTGGGCTGGTATGTTCTGCAAGAAAGCCGATCCGGAGGTTCTGAAAGCATTAAGAGAAAGCGGACTTCTGTTCTCTGCACCGGTATTTGAGCATAGCTACCCGCACTGCTGGCGCTGCGATACACCACTTATCTACTATGCACGTGAATCCTGGTTCATCAAGATGACCGCAGTCAAGGATGACCTGATCCGCAACAACAACACGATCAACTGGATTCCGGAGAGCATCGGTAAAGGGCGTTTCGGCGACTGGCTGGAGAATGTCCAGGACTGGGGCGTGAGCCGTAACCGTTACTGGGGTACTCCATTAAATATCTGGGAGTGCGAGTGCGGCTGCCAGCACGCGATCGGAAGCCAGGCAGAATTAAAATCTATGAGCCCGAACTACACGGACGTTGTGAAAAAATATGCAAAAGAGATGGATCAGGAGGCAAATGGAGAGGTTGAGCTTCACCGCCCATTCATCGATGATGTGACGATCACCTGCCGAAGTGCGGCAAACAGATGCACCGTGTACCGGAGGTTATCGACTGCTGGTTTGATTCCGGTTCCATGCCATTTGCACAGCATCATTATCCATTTGAAAATAAAGAACTGTTTGAGCAGCAGTTCCCGGCAGATTTCATCTCCGAGGCGGTTGATCAGACGCGTGGATGGTTCTACTCCCTGTTAGCTATCTCGACCCTGATCTTTAACAAGGCGCCGTACAAGAATGTTATCGTTCTGGGGCATGTCCAGGATGAGAACGGACAGAAGATGAGTAAGTCCAAGGGCAACGCGGTTGACCCGTTCGATGCACTGCAGACTTACGGCGCTGACGCGATCCGCTGGTATTTCTACATTAACAGTGCACCGTGGCTGCCGAACCGTTTCCACGGAAAAGCCGTTATCGAGGGACAGAGACGTTTCATGGGTACTCTTTGGAATACCTATGCATTCTTTGTACTCTATGCGAATATTGATAATTTTGACGCAACCAAATATACACTGGAATACGATAAACTTCCGGTTATGGACAAATGGCTGCTGTCTAAGTTAAACAGCCTCATCAAAGAGGTGGACGACGATCTGGGCAACTACCGCATTCCGGAGGCTGCAAGAGCGCTCCAGGATTTCGTCGATGATATGAGTAACTGGTATGTCAGAAGAAGCCGTGAGCGTTTCTGGGCGAAGGGCATGGAGCAGGATAAGATCAATGCGTACATGACACTCTACACCGCACTGGTAACTGTAGCGAAGGTAGCGGCTCCGATGATTCCGTTCATGACCGAAGACATTTACCAGAATCTGGTTCGCAGTCTGGATAAAGAGGCACCGGAGAGCATCCATCTGTGCGACTTCCCGGTTGCAAATGAGGCGCACATCGACAAGGATCTGGAAGCGAAAATGGAAGAAGTCCTGAAGGTTGTCGTTCTGGGCCGTGCAGCAAGAAATACTGCTAACATCAAGAACCGTCAGCCGATCGGACGTATGTTCGTGAAGGCAGAGACCGCTCTGCCGGAGTTCTATCAGGAAATCATCCAGGATGAGCTGAATGTGAAGAAGGTAGAGTTCACGGATGATGTCCGCGCATTTACCTCCTACAGCTTCAAGCCGCAGCTTCGTACCGTTGGACGCAAGTATGGCAAGTATGTAAACGAGATCAAAGAGATTCTTGCAGGTCTGGACGGAAATCAGGCGATGGATACCTTAAATGAAACCGACCTTTTAAGCTTTGAGACGCAGGACGGTACAAAGGTAGAGCTGGCAAAAGAAGATCTTCTGATTGACATGGCACAGGTACCGGGCTTTGTATCTGAGGGTGACAATTTCGTTACCGTTGTTCTGGATACTAATCTGACACCGGAACTCATCGAAGAGGGCTTTGTCCGCGAGATCATCAGTAAGATTCAGACGATGCGTAAGGAAGCCGGTTTTGAGGTAATGAACCATATCAACGTCTTCCAGGACGGAAATGATAAACTTGCAGAAATTTTAAAGAAGCATACAGAGGAAATCAAGAAAGAGGTTCTGGCTGATAATATCCTGATTGGCACCATGAGCGGATACACAAAAGAGTGGGATATCAATGGCGAAAAAGGTATGTTTGGTGTTGAGAAAACGACTGACTGATGTGCCTGGCGGGAAACCGTGATACTACGAATATTAGGAGGACAGGATGCGCGAGATCAGCAAAGAAGAGTTTAAAAAGAGTATTATCGAAAATGTAAAGAACCAGTACCGCAGAACGATCGACGAGGCGACACCGCAGCAGATATTCCAGGCTGTGTCCTATGCGATCAAGGATGTGATTATCGACGACTGGATTGCAACCCAGAAGCAGTTTGACGAGACAGGCGCAAAGAAGGTATATTACCTTTCTATGGAGTTTCTGATGGGACGTGCGCTTGGTAACAATATCATCAACCTGGGTGCGAAAAAAGCAGTGAAGGAAGCACTGGAAGAGCTGGGTTTTGACTCAATGCGATTGAGGATCAGGAGCCGGATCCGCACTTGGAAACGGCGGTCTGGGGCGTCTGGCAGCATGTTTTCTGGATTCCCTGGCAACGCTTGGTTATCCGGCTTACGGCTGCGGCATCCGTTACCATTACGGTATGTTCAAGCAGAAAATTAAAGACGGCTACCAGGTGGAGGTGCCGGATGAGTGGCTGAAAAACGGTTATCCGTTCGAGCTTCGCCGCCCGGAGTATGCGACCGAGGTTAAATTTGGCGGTTATGTCAAGACCGAGTGGGACGGTGAGCGCAACCATTTTGTACAGGAAGGTTATCAGTCTGTTCTGGCAGTTCCGTATGATATGCCGATTGTCGGCTACGGCAACAACGTAGTCAACACCCTGCGTATTTGGGATGCACAGCCGATCGACACGTTCAGCCTTTCTGCATTTGACAAGGGTGATTACCAGAAGGCGGTCGAGCAGGAGAATCTGGCGAAGAACCTGGTTGAGGTCCTTTATCCGAACGACAACCACTATGCGGGTAAAGAGCTGCGTCTTAAACAGCAGTATTTCTTCATTTCTGCCAGCTTACAGGTTGCTCTGAAGAAATTCAAAGAGACAAACGATGATATTCACAAACTGCCGGAGAAGATCGTATTCCAGATGAACGATACGCATCCGACCGTGGCAGTTGCTGAGCTGATGCGCCTGCTCCTGGATCAGGAAGGCTTAAATTGGGATGAGGCGTGGGGTATCACAACAAAATGTTGTGCATACACCAACCACACTATCATGGCAGAGGCGCTGGAAAAATGGCCGATCGAGCTGTTCTCCCGCCTGCTTCCGCGTGTATACCAGATTGTGGAAGAGATCAACCGCCGTTTTCTGATCGAGGTACAGAATAAGTACCCGAATAACTACGAGAAAGTTAAAAAGATGGCGATCATCTTTGACGGTCAGGTCAAGATGGCGCATCTGGCGATCGTAGCCGGATATTCCGTCAACGGTGTGGCAAAACTTCACACCGAGATTCTGAAAAATCAGGAGCTGAAAGATTTCTACGAGATGATGCCGGAGAAATTTAACAATAAGACAAACGGTATTACCCAGCGTCGTTTCCTGCTGCATGGCAACCCGCTTCTGGCAGACTGGATCACGGAGCAGATTGGCGACGAGTGGATTACCGATCTTCCGCACCTGGCAAAATTAAAAGTATACGTCGATGATCCGAAATTCCAGCAGGAATTTATGAACATCAAGTATCAGAATAAACTGCGCCTGGCAAAATACATCAAGGAGCACAACGGCATCGACATTGATCCGCGTTCCATTTTCGATGTACAGGTAAAACGTCTCCATGAGTACAAGAGACAGCTTTTAAATATTCTTCATGTAATGTACCTGTATAACCAGCTCAAAGACAATCCAAACATGGATATGGTTCCGAGAACCTTTATTTTTGGTGCGAAAGCAGCGGCAGGTTACCAGATTGCCAAGAAGACGATCAAACTGATTAACTCTGTAGCAGATGTTATCAACAATGATAAATCCATCAATGGTAAGCTGAAAGTTGTGTTTATCGAAGATTACCGCGTTTCCAACGCAGAACTGATTTTTGCGGCAGCGGATGTCAGCGAGCAGATTTCCACCGCCAGCAAGGAGGCGTCCGGTACCGGCAACATGAAGTTCATGCTGAACGGTGCGCTGACGCTGGGCACGATGGATGGTGCGAACGTGGAGATCGTCGAGGAGGTAGGCAAGGAGAACGCATTTATCTTCGGTCTGAGCGCTGACGAGGTTATCAATTATGAGAACAACGGCGGTTACAACCCGGAGGAGATCTTCAACACCGACCAGGATATCCGCCGCGTGCTGATGCAGCTCATCAACGGCTACTATTCACCGCAGGATCCGGAGCTGTTCCGCGATATTTACAATTCTCTGTTAAATACAAAGAACAGTGCCAAGGCAGATACCTACTTCATCCTGAAAGATTTCCGTTCCTATGCGGAAGCACAGAGACGCGTCGAGGCAGCTTACCGTGACGAGAACTGGTGGGCGAGAGCAGCCATGCTCAACACAGCAAGCGCTGGTAAATTCTCCTCTGACCGTACCATCGAGGAGTATGTGCGCGACATCTGGCATCTGGAGAAGATCCATGTGGACGATGATGATGTAAAGGCACTGTAAAAGGAGTAAAAAGAGGGAGGACACACTATGAGAGGATACAGAAAAAGACCGGGGACACAAGGATTTTCGGTTCCTCTTGTGGGTGCTTCCCTCTTTTTTATCATTTCGCTGTTTTTGTTTGCTTCTTATAAAAACAGCGCCTATCAGCAGGCGAAAAAGGAAATCTATTCGCTTTATACGGCGAACCGGGCGTTTGATCTGGATGAGGTGTATCAGGACGGTCTGACGGCGATCTACGCGAAAGAGTATGGAAAGACGGCAACCGAGGCTGGATGCGAGGCGCTGGAGCAGACGGGGCTTCCGTATGTTCTTTTATTATCGCAGTTTTCCGCACCGGTGGAACGCGTGTATGTGACGAACTGTCAGCTGAGCGAGACGGGGCGGGAGAAGAAGGCGCGGACGTATGACTACACGGTTTCGGTGCGTTTCTGCCTGGAAAAAGGCGATGAGGTGCTGGCACCGGAGAAGACGATGGACTTTCATGGAACTGTGGTGATGAAGAAAAAGGGATGGTTCCGCTGGCTGCTGGATGGTGTGACGCTGGGGGAGTAAAAGAATGATAGAGGGGAAACTGGAAGAGACTGCAAAGGGCGGCGGAGGAGAAGCCGGAGCGTAGACTTGTGATATTTTTTGAGTGCCTGTCATAAGATAAGGAAGGCAGAGAAAAGAAGCAGGTTTGTAAGGCATTGAAACCATAAGTTTACTGGTATGGCAAAACAGAAAATGCGTGAAACCGTACTGGAACAGTCAAAACAGGAGAACCGAAATGAAGAAGAGAACTGCCGCCGTACTGGCGGCTTTTTTGATCCCATATATCACAACACTGGCAGTTTCCGGGCGTGTGCAAGGGGCGGATGGAGGAAAAATCGGAGGAAATTCAGATAGAACATCTGGATGGGAAAGTCAGACGGATGGTCGGCAGATCCTTCTGGATCGGGAGGATGGCGTCCGCAACAACGGAACCGGGTATGCTGTCCCACTGGAAGAATATCTGATCGGTCTGACTGCAGTGCAGATTCCGGACGGCTATCCGAAGGAGGCAGTCAAGGCACAGGCAATTCTGGCACGGACAGCGCTGTACCGGGAGATGGACGGGGCAGATTCGATCGAGGAATCGGCGCTAGATATGGATTATCTGGAGCCGGAGCAGATCGAGAGCCGGTTTGAGGCGGCTGGAATGCCGGAATATTACCAGGCGATCTGTGGGGCGGTGCGGGAGAGCGCAGGACAGACGGCGATCTGGGATGGGAATTATATTGAGCCGCTGTTTCATGCAGTGAGCGCGGGGCGGACGCGCGAAGGGGATGAGGCGCATCCGTATCTGGCGTCGGTTGCGGCAAAGGAGGATGAGGGCGCTGGCGGCTACCTGACGCGGCAGGGCATGACACGGGAAGAACTGAAAAAACGTCTGGAAGAAGGACTGAATGCATTGGGAGAACACACGGATCTGGAAAATTTGGAAGAAGAGCGGATTCTGGAGGAAATTCAGATCGTGAAACGGGACAGCGCCGGTTATGTGGAAACCGTGCAGATTGGGGCGGAGACGTACAGCGGGGACGCGGTGCGCTATGCGTTAGGCGTGCCGTCGCCAGCTTTTTCCCTCGAGGAAGACGGGGATGAAATCCGCTGTGTTACTTATGGGCGCGGGCATGGTTACGGGTTGTCGCAGTACGGGGCGGGACTCATGGCGGAGAATGGGAGCAGCGCGGAAGAAATTTTAAAGCATTATTTTAAAAATATTCAAATCGTTTCTGAATAAAACGATTCACTTCGGCAAGACTAATACCGAGGTGATAAACGTGAAAAATAAAGTAAGACAGTTATTCAGGGACAAACTTGTTCTGGTAATGACAGTGCTTGGTCTGCTGACAATCGTAGCCGCAGCAGGAACCGTAAAAATTCGAAAAGATAATGCACAGGATGGAAGAAATCCGTATCTGGATGTGCCGCAGACGGAGGGAATCCTGGCGGAAGAGATGCCGCAGAACCGTTTAGAAGAAAACGACGGACAGGCGGAAACACGCGCACAGGTGGCAGGAAGTTCGGACGCTTCGTATTCGGTCAATAACCGGGATGAAGCCGATCAGAAGCCGATGGAGGAGGAAAAAGAGAGCAGTCTGGGAGCCGGAGCAGCTGCCGCACGCGCACTTTCCTACAATGGAACCGATCGCTTAAGCTGGCCGGTCCAGGGCAATGTGATTCTCGATTACAGCATGGATTCGACAATCTATTTTCCGACGCTCGATCAATACAAATGCAATCCGGCGCTCATTATCCAGGGCGATGTGAGTGAGCCGGTCGCCGCACCCGCTGAGGCGCAGGTAACCGAAGTCGGTTCCAATGAGGAGATCGGCAATTATGTTGTGCTGAATCTGGGAAGCGGCTACACGGCGGTCTGTGGACAGCTCAAAGACGTTCAGGTGGCGCAGAAGCAGTATGTGGCAAAAGATACGACGCTCGGATATGTGGCAGAGCCGACCAAATACTATTCGATTGAGGGAAATAACGTATATTTCGAGCTGATGCACGACGGAGAACCGGTGGATGCGCTGGACTATCTGGAATGACAGGCTGAAATGCTGTTTATGATGCGCCTTGCAGTCTGGTTCTGGCTGTGGCAGAAATTGGAAATGAAGGGATAAGTTTGTGTTTTGTGACAGGTGGTTTTGAAACAGAAAGCTGCTGTATGAAAACATGAAGACAGGGAATTTTGTTGATTTGAAGCAAGGCGGGCAGCTAATTTGCTCTGCCTTGTTTTTCTGCCAATATTTGATATACTATAGGTAAAGTACGAATATTTTCAAAGATCAAAAGCTGTCAATGTAGGTTATAAATAAAAGTTACTATAAATTGAACGATTTAATAAGGAGGACAAAGATGGAACAGGAATTGCTGAAGAATAATTTTGAACGTCACGGATTTAAAACGAGTTTCTTTGATACAAAAGAGGCTGCGTTGGCCTATCTGAAAGATCAGATTTCCGGGAAAAAAGTTGCGATAGGCGGAAGCGTAACGGCACAGGAGATGGGACTTTATGAAGCACTTTCCGAGAAAAATGAGGTGATCTGGCACTGGAAAAGGGCGGGGCGCGAGACGCTTGTGGAAGCGAGAAGTGCCGAGGTGTACATAACCAGCGCCAATGGTGTTTCCAAAACCGGAGAACTGGTCAATATCGATGGAACCGGAAACCGCGTGTCGCAGACCTTATTCGGACCGGAAAAAGTATATTTTGTCATTGGAACCAATAAAGTCTGTCCGGATTTGACATCTGCGATGGAACGTGCAAAACAGATCGCAGCACCGAAGAACGCAGCCCGTCTGCAGGTCCAGACCCCGTGTGCGAAAACGGGCGTTTGCGTAGACTGCAACAGCCCGGCACGGATTTGCCATTCGATCGTGATCCTGGAGCGTCCGAGCAATGGGATGGAAGTAGAGGTTGTGTTTGTGGATGAGGAGATGGGTTATTAGGAGCGGAATATAGTTACTGGTCACGGGTATGAACAGTACCGATTATAGAAAAATTTGATGGAAAAATAAGGATTTCTTTATATCTTTTTTGGACGGATTTGGTATAATCAAGAAGAACGAGGCAGATTTGAACGAAAATATACAAAATCTACAGATACGTATGGGGGACGTATGGGGAAAGATGAAAGGAGAACAGGTAAACCATGAATATATTATTTTTTCTGACACCGAAAAGTGAAGTCATTTATGTGAATGAGGAGGACACGGTTGGGCAGGCAATGGATACGATGGAAAAGTACAAGTATTCTGCGGTGCCGATCATCACGAAGGCAGGGCGTTACGCAGGAACATTAACCGAGGGCGATCTGCTGTGGGGACTCAAAAATAAGACAGATCTGGTGCAGAAAGGACTGGAAAAAGTGCGGATCACTGAGATTCCACGCCGTTCCGATAATCAGCCGGTACTTGTCAATGCGGATATGGAAGATCTTCTGGGAAAGATCATGAACCAGAATTTCGTGCCGGTGCTGGATGATCAGAAAAATTTTATCGGTATTATTACCAGAAAAGATGTTATCAGTTACCTTTGTAAAAAATAGTACATAATGATCGCTCTGTTTTTCAGCGGCGATCGCATTTATATATTTCCTGCATAAGATAAAGTATAACTGCTTTTGTAGGAGAATGAAATATGAATGGTTATCAGGATAACTCCAGCCGGAAAAATGCCTGCCGTTCGGGAATGCCTCTTATGTCATGCCCGGTGGCAGGCATTTCTGGCAATCGCTGCATAAATACTGCACCGCCAACCTGTCCGCCGGAAATACCTTGTGCTGGTTCGGTGCATCCTGTTTTGGAAAATGGGGCATTTTGCCCGCAGGGGCCAGAAATCCGACCTGCCCGCCCGTATCCGCAGACAGGAGGAAACAGGCCGCCGCAGACATTTCTGGGAGGCGGAAATTATCCGGTCGGCATGGGATATGTACCGGTTCAGTCCTGGCAGCAGCCGTATGCGCTGGAAACCGCATTCAGGCGGGGAACTATTTTTCCGGATCTGGATCTGCCGTTTATGATGGGAGGTGCCTGCTGATGAATGAGACTGCCAGAAAATTGATGAAACGGATTGATGATGCCAGCTTTGCAATGGATGATGTGATTCTCTATCTGGACACCCACCCGGATGACAGGAATGCGCTGAATTATTACCGGTATGTGGTGGCACTTCGGAAAGAAGCTGTTAAAGCGTATGAGGCATCGTTTGGACCGCTCACGATCGAGGATGCGGACGATGCATGCACATGGTCCTGGCTTACAGAGCGCTGGCCGTGGGAAGGGGAGGTGTAGCGTATGTGGAGATATGAAAAAAGATTACAATATCCAGTCAATATCAAGACGCCGAATCCGAAGATCGCGCAATATATAATGAGCCAGTATGGTGGTCCTGACGGCGAAATCGGAGCCTCTATGCGCTACCTGTCCCAGCGGTATACGATGCCTTATAAGATGCAGAAAGGACTTCTGACCGACATCGGAACTGAGGAACTCGCCCATATGGAGATGATTGCCGCCATTGTCCAGCAGCTCACGCGCAACCTTACTCCGGCACAGATCGAGTCATCCGGGTTCGGACCATACTATATCGACCACACCACGGCAATCTGGCCGCAGGCAGCAGGCGGAATTCCGTTCAATGCGTGCGAGTTCCAGTCGAAGGGCGATGCGATCACGGATTTATATGAGGATATGGCAGCAGAGCAGAAAGCCCGCACAACCTACGACAATATTCTCCGCGTGGTCAAAGATCCGGAAGTATGCGATCCGATCCGTTTTCTGCGCGAGCGCGAGATTGTACATTTTCAGCGGTTTGGTGAAGCTTTAAGAAATGTACAGGATCACCTGAGCAGTCGTAATTTCTATACGTTTAACCCAGAGTTTGATAAAGTGAAAGCGAAGGGATAAAACAAAAACCTCCGTAAACAATGTCAAATTCATTGTTTACGGAGGTTTTCAAACCAGCATCGAGTACGGATAAATCCTTACTGGATGTAAGGGGATTACCCATAAGTATATTGTAGTAGTGATGAGTTAGGTGTGCCAAATTTTTTATCAAGATGCAGAACTAGTGTTTGCTAAATGCGGAGGCATATGGTATAATATAAACATGGAAAAAGATATATTTACTATTAAGAGAAATACACTTTCATATGGTAGAGGATATGTGTATTCTTTGCAATATCATCTTGTCTGGTGCACGAAATATCGAAAACAGGTTCTGAAAAATGGGATAGACGCAGAATGTAAAAAAATGTTGTATGGACTTGCGGAGGAATACAAATTTAAGATTCTGGCGATGGAGGTTATGCCAGATTATATTCATTTACTTCTGGATTGCAAACCACAATTTTTTATATCAGACATGATAAAGATTATGAAGGGGAATCTGGCACGTCAGTTGTTTCTTTCACATCCGGAATAAAACAGGAGCTATGGGGAGGACATTTGTGGAATCCATCCTATTGTGCAGTCACCGTAAGTGACCGAAGCAGGGATCAGGTAGTGGCATACATTGAGGGACAAAAAGAGAAGGAAAAAAGAAAGTAGGAAACATGAGGCGGAACATCTGGTACATGAGACAAAAAAGAATCATGCCAGATTTCCGTTTGACCGTCATTTTCCTAAGATGCCATCTTATCTGAGAAGAGCGGCGATTCAACACGCACTTGGAGCAGTGTCCTCCTATCAATCACGCCTTAGTTTGTGGGAAAAGGGAGAACTGAGGGGGAAACCGAAGCTGGTCTGTGAGAATCATGCGATGCCGGTATTCTATCGGGATGTCATGTATAGGGAAGCAGAACCGGGAGAAGATACGGCTTATTTAAAGCTATTTGATGGGCGTGAGTGGAAGTGGTTTCAGGTGAAATTACTTTATACCGATATGGAATATCTTCGAAAAAAGTGGAGCGGGAAAGAGGCATCTGCCCCAACTTTGGAAAGGAAACATCATAAATATTTCCTTCGGTTTTTATACACAGAGGAAGTAAGCTTATCAAAAACAGATGTAAAAGAGCAGGTGATATGCAGCGTTGATTTAGGAATCAATACGGATGCGGTCTGCAGCATCATGCGTGCAGAT
>NZ_QUEL01000035.1:0-26335 GCF_003478145.1 Clostridium sp. AF29-8BH
CGTCAGCTATCTGCTGCACGAGTTCCTGTAGGTATTTCTCAACTTCTGGGGTTAATATCTTCCGTCTGTATTTCACCGACCAAACCATATGGTAGTTAATATTACACACGCAAGTTCTATAATGTATCAGATTTCCTTTCATACATATAGTATATCATATTGAAGTGTAATACGCAATTATTATTCGAACATATTTTCGTTTTTATTGTATGCCGGTTACGGCATTACCATCAAAGGATGAGAATTATTATACTATTTGCATTGTGCAGATATGCACACTCCTGCGCTTTCATCTCGGTAATTGAATTGCCGAGGATTCCCGCTTATTGTCCTAAAAGATGACCTTTACTGATAGAAAAGAATTTTATAGTAAAACCGATTGGTTCAGATGGGCTGCCGTGCCAATGTACGGCAGCCATCTGGCATCATTCTATCAGCCCTTTCGCTACCTCTTTCAGTTTCTTAGCCGACTCCACCAGCTTCTCCGCCTCTTCCTCACTCAATGCAATCGGCACATGCGTCTCCACACCCCCGATTCCCACGATCGCCGGCATACTCAGCGTGATGTCTTCGATGCCGTACTCCCCGTGCATCATCGCAGACACCGGCAGAATCGAGCGCTCATTGCGGACGATACACTCGCAGATACGTTTTACCGACATCGCAATTCCGTAATACGTCGCCTGTTTTTTCGAAATAATCTCGTAAGCACTGTTTTTGACCTTCTCCGCGATCGCGTCCATCGCCGCATCGTGGTTAAAATGCCCGCGCATCTCGCAGAAATCGTTCAGCGGAATGCCCGATACATTCGTACTGCTCCATGCCGCGATCTCGCTGTCCCCGTGCTCACCGATGATAAACGAATGTACACTCCGGCTGTCCACGCCCAGGTGTTCGCCCAGCGCATATTTAAGCCGTGCCGTGTCAAGCACCGTACCCGAACCGAGCACCCGGTTCTCCGGCAGCCCGCTCAGTTTCAATGCCACATACGTCAAAATATCTACCGGATTCGATACGATCAGCAGAATCCCGCCAAAATCGCGTTTTACAATCTCCGGGATGATACTCTGATAAATTGCCGTATTCTTCTGCACCAGGTCAAGCCGCGTCTCCCCCGGCTTCTGGTTCGCCCCCGCCGTGATAATGATGATCGCCGCATCCGCCGCATCGTCATAGGTACCTGCATAAATCTTCATCTGCCCCGCAAACGGAATCCCGTGCGCGATATCCTTCGCCTCGCCGTCCGCCTTTTCCATATTAACATCCAAAAGAACCAGCTCCGAAAACAACCGGCTCTGCATCAGTGTAAATGCCGTTGCTGAACCCACAAATCCGCACCCGATGACTGCCGCTTTTCTTGGATTTACCTCTCTGCTCATACGCTCATTTCTCCTTTTTTCTCCGGCTTATACTGCATGTCCATATTTCTAGCATCCACTCTCTGCATATGGACAAGCATGCCTCTAGTCTCTCCTGCCATTCATATGTATTGTGCCGCTTACAAGAAGGAGTATACATGCTTTGGGACATTTTTTCAGTTGTTTTAACAACGAAAATAGAAACTACAACACTTTCTGATCATCCGACGACAATGTGATCTACCAACAAAGAGGCGTTTCCATCATGTATTTTTCCGTACAGTCCCGCTGCTTCGATTCTGCCGAAATCTATTTTCACTTTGCATCACAACAGGCAGAGTTCTTCGTAACTATCTTATTTATGTAAAATTGAATAAAAACATGTAAAATCAACATTTTCATCGATAGACAAAAAAAGTCCCACGAAACTGCTACTTCCGGCAATCCCGTGGGATGTTTTCGTTTTTTTATTTCAAAGCTCTGCCACGCTCACATTCTGGCTACTCCAGCGCCTCCAGAAATTCCTCATGGTTCATGACTTTTCCAATCTTCGGGAAAATCCATTTTTCACAGAAATCCTGCTCTTCCTGCGTATCGGTCGCGGTGCAGTCGTTGATAACGATGACACGGTAGCCCTTATCATACGCCGAACGCGCCGATGACTCTACACACCAGTCGGTATGGAAACCAGTAAATGCTACATACTCGATCTCATTTGCCCGCAGATAATAGTCCAAACCAGTCGAATGGAACGCGTCTAGCGTTTTCTTGCCTTCAACCACCACATCACCCGGCTGCGGAGTCAATTCTTTGATAATCTCCGGTCCCGGTGTGCCGCGCAACCATGCGCCGGTTCCCCAGTCTGCTTCCATATCCATCTCGATTCCACGCAGACCCTCACACGCCGGACCACCCTTTTTCAGCTCTGGAAATCCCGGATCAAACGGATGGAACGGGCAGTAAAAGATTTTTGCCACCTGACCTCGCGCCTTCTCCAGTAAATCCTGAAGATTGGCGATGACATGACGCTCGGCGAGCTGCTCCTTGATGTGGGCGTACATCGTTCCGCCCTCGGACAAGAAGTCATTCTGCGGTTCAATCAAAACAATCGCAACTTTCTCTTTCGGAATCTTAATCTGTGCCATACACTTCTCCTTTCCTATTACATCGCATTCGGCAGGAATAATACAATCTGCGGAATGAAAATACAAATCAAATCGACAATAATGATCGCTGCCAAAAACCACATCGAACCGGCGAAAATCTCGTTGACTGTGATCCCCTCCATGCCATCCATTCCGTACAGGGACGATTTAACGGTAAATACGTTCATGCCAAACGGAGGCGTAATCATACCGGTTTCAATCGCAATGATCATAACCAGACCGAACCATACTAAGTCATAGCCTAAATCTGCCATAATCGGGCACATCAGAGGCGTCGTTAAAAGCAGAATCGAAGTAGAATCCAGGATACATCCCAGTACCATCAGAATCAGGATAAATAATAAAACGATTCCGATCGGCGGGATGCTGAAACCTTCTACCAGATCCCGGAGTACATTGATGACACCGCACATGGACAACGTCTTGGAATATGTGGATGCCGATACCAGAAGAATCAGGACGCTGCCGGAGGTTGAACCTGCCGATAAAAGCGTCTCCCAGAACTCCTTGCGGTTGAATCGCTTCCGGAAAATCACAATCAGGAAAGCGCCGAACGCACCGACTCCGCCTGCTTCCGTCGGAGTGAAGAATCCACACCAGATACCTCCGAGGGAGATGATAATCAGAAGAACAATCGGCCACGGACGCAGCACAATTTTCCAGAAATTTTCTTTTTCATACTCAGTCAGCTCCTCTACCTCCGGAATATAATCCGGTTTGATATGTGCGACCGTCAAAATGACGATGATAAATGCGATCGTCATCAGAATACCCGGCATAACCGCCGCCACAAACAACTTGCCGATCGATACGTCCGCCTGCGAGCCGTAGACAATCATCAGAAGACTCGGAGGAATCAACATACCTAAGATCGCAGAGCCAGAGATCGTTCCCAGCGCGATCTTACGGTTATATTTCAGACGAAGCATCTGCGGAAGTGCAATTTTCGTAAAAACAGCCGCTGACGCAACCGTAACACCTGTGATAGCTGCGAAAATCGCATTGGCGATAACCGTCGCGATTCCGACGCCGCCCCGGACTTTCTTTAATAAAAGGCTGGCTGAATCATACAAATCCTGGCTGGCGCCGGATAAGTTCGCCAGAAGTCCCATCAAGACAAACAGCGGAATAACGCCGAACATATACTGCCGGACCGCGCCCCACGCCGACTGGCTTAGCACGTTCATCGCTGTTGAAAAACGTCCCGTGAAAAGGAATACACTGAGCACACTGGTAAACATCAGGGATGTGCTCAGATGAACACCAAAGAAAATCAGCGCCAGCAAAAGAATCAGTGAAAGTGCTGCTACTGCTCCTGTACTCATTCTGCCTTCCCCCCTTCTGCAAAGCTTTTTCCTGTAACTAATTCATACGTATACTTTATAATCTGGTTGATAAATTCCAGAATCATCAGCGCGGAACCGAATATAATGGAAAAACGCCCCGGAACCGTTGTGATACGGACCGATCCGGCTATCTCCGCTTCATGAATCGAAATTGCATTTAACAGATTTCCCCAGCTTGCCCGGATAATAAATGCATACACCAAAACACCAATCAGCGCTGCTACAATATCGATCACATGTTTTCCCTTTACACCGACCTTATCATACAGCATAGTTGTCCGGACATGGGCTCCCTTAACTGCTACATACGGAATCTCCAGAAAACATATGATTAGCGCCTATTAGGAAAACACACTGTCAAAGGGGTTTGTAGCGGGGGTTAGCCCGCTACTGCGGTATCTTCCGTAGTGTTGATTTCAATGTACTCGGCAATCTTGCGGAGCTCGTCAGCAAATTTGAATTTCACGCTGATATTGCCGTTTTCATAGACCTTGATATAGTCCACAAGTTCAACCAAGATTTCACGGTTGAGGGCTTCAATGTTCTGATACTTCATAAAGGCTACCAGTGCAGGATGCTCGTTGTCCACACCGTTTGCCAGTTCTGCGCGTTCAGCGTTCAGCCGGGTAAGCACCGCGGAAATATCAGAAGTCTGCCGTTCATAGTCAGCCTTCATATCCCGGTATTCCTGCTGGGTGATTTCACCGTCTTTCCAGTCCTGATAAAGAGATTGCTTGTAGCGTGTTATCTTTGTCAGTTCCCGCTCTTTTGCAGCTATCAGATCGTCCAGTCGGTAAGACTGGCTTTTTTTGATTGGAGCGGAATTGATCTGCGTGACGATTTCCGAGTAGGAAACAGCCAAATGTACCTGATGCTGTACAGCGAACAAAACAGCAGCCTCCAGCCGTTCATGCTTGATTGAGTGCATGGTGCAGGCTGTCCGGGAACGGTTCTTGTAGGTTGAGCAAGAATAATATACATTGTTGTTCTTGCCAACGCATCGGGTAATGGCCCGCCCGCAATCGGCACATTTCAGAAAGCCGCTGAATAAATGTACCTCACGGCCTTTCGGGGAAGTACGGGTATCACGCTGTAAGAGAGCCTGTACCTTGTCGAAAGTTTCATAGTCGATAATGGCCTCATGCGTTCCAGCCACTTCCACCCATTCCTCGCGTGGAACAGCTTCAATCTGGTGTACCTTGTAGCTTTTCACCCGGCTTCGGCCTTGGGCTAAATCCCCGGTGTAGGTCGGATTGGTAAGAATGGAGTGGATCATGCGGACTCCCCACATAGGATCGTCATACCCTCTTGTCGAAACAGGCAAGCCCTTTTGTACCTTGTAAGCCGAGGGGCTCGGTACGCCGTGTTCGTTCAGGTACAGCGCGATAGCACGTTTTGATGACCCTTGAATAAGCATTGTAAAAATGAGTTTGACATTTTCAGCAGCATCTGGATCAACAATCAGCCTGTGCTTGTCCTTTGGGTGCTTTACATAGCCGTAAGGAGCAAATGCTCCGATATACTGGCCGTTGCGCCGTTTGTAATCAAATACCTGCCGGATCTTTTTGGAAGTCTGATAGCAGTAATTATCGTTCATCACGTTTGTAATGGGAACGATGATATTTGAAACGCTGTCGGGGTTCTTGTAGCTGTCCACATTCTCAGCAAGGCTGATAAAGCGAACACCCATTTGAACAAACAGGTTATCGATCAAACTTCCGGCATCGCTATAATTTCGTGCGAAGCGGGACAGGTCTTTTACTATAACGCAGTTGATTTTACCACTCATGACATCCGCCAAGAGCCGTTGAAAATCTTCACGGTTGGCGTCCGTTCCAGTATGACCATCATCCACATATTCCGTGATGCTTTCAAACTCGTCAATGTTGCGTCGGTAAAAATCGTTCAGTAGGTCACGCTGGTTCTTTACGCTGTTGCTATCGTCTTTTCCTTTTTTCAAATCTTCCTTTGAAAGCCGGATATAGATGCCCAGCCGCCAGCGGCGGATTGTGTAAGAGGGAGAGAAACTCTGCTGATACCCTCTGTTTTTTGCTCGTGCCATTGTTCCTCCTTCCCTATCACATTACACTTATATTATAACTCTGTCCGGGGAGGACAACAAGGATGCCTCCACTTCGGGACACTTTGTCTCGAAGAAGCAAAACGAGCTGTAACCGAAGTTACAGCCCGCTTTTTTGCCGGAGCAGGAAGTCCGTCAGTGTGTCCTGCAAGGACGGCCCGCTTTCCGCAAATTCAATCTTTACACCGATCCCACCGATGCAAAAGCAGTATGGATTTTCTACCGCCTGCAAAAACAGAGCGATCCGCTCCTCCCGGGGGAGAGAGGTGTCAAAGGCCATACCGCTCACATCCGGCAGGGACTCGGGAGCCACTGCGCCGATGTCAACGCTTTTCATTTGTTCCAGTTCCTTTGCCGTTAATCTCACGGTAAAACCTCCTTATCAAAAATAGGATACGCCTCCCGCATATCGTGGGGAAACGCAAGAGGGCAGCACCTAAACGATGCTGCCCTCTTGTCTCACTCCATGTAAGTATAAAATAGAGAACGCCGCTCCCATTTTCTTGCCCTGTCCAAAGACAACCATACTCAGAGCGGCGTTCCCTCGCAGATAAGAGGGCAGCTGGGGAGACAGGCGGCCAGCCTGTCCTATGCCGGATCGTGGCCGTGGCTTGGCCCAGCCCAGTTGCGGCGTTGGCGTTGTTCGCTCATTCTTCCAAAGAAAAAATCACAGCGCACCCGCCGTCCGGCTCCTCGGACTATGCCCGGGGCCGCCGCTGTTTATCTGCGGAAAGAAGAATATCTTCTTTCATAAACCGAGACATTTTTTTCATCATTTCCAAGTGGGGAAAATGAAAAAATCAAAAAGTTTTTTTCATGCGCTCAAGGCCACGCTTGATCGACTGGCGGACAGACTCCTCGTGTACGCCCTCGGCCTCGGCAATTTCCTTGATGCTCTTTCCGAGAATGATGTGGGCATCAATCCTGCGGCCCTGGATCTCCGGTAAAGAGTTGAGTGCGTTCCACAGACGGATGAACAGCTCCATGCGCTCCAGAAGCTCCTGGGGCGTTGGCTCATGCAGGCAGGCGGAATATTCGATCCCGTCATCGCAGTCCAGAGAATACTGCGCCTTATGCCGGGAGAGCCGCCGCTGGTAGGCCATTTCGTGCCGGGCATCGGACACAAATACTTCGGCTACCTCGTCAGAAACCTCGATAAACTGATCCTGTGTGTACCAATAATAAAAATCCTTCAGATTGATTGTAGTCATAAATAAACCTCCGTTTCGGTGTTGGGTGGATGAGTGACCGAAACGGGGCTCGGCGGGGAGCGGCACCCCGGGGAGCCGCCCCGCACCTCGGGACAATTTGTCTCGAAGTACAAAAAAGCGCCCGCACAGCAAGACGCTATGCAGACGCATGAAATTGCATTATCATAATTGTACTGATATATTGTACCTTCATAGCCAGACTGTCCCGGAGGGGGAGCTATGCTTTTTTTAGCTGGTGAAGGTCATGGGAATTGTGAGAAAGTAAGATGGACACGGCGACACCCTCCTATGGGCCGCCGTGGGGTTACTGAATATCCAAAGAGAAACGGCGGCTCTGAAAATTGAGCCGCCGTTTCAAATAGGCGTATTGATAGGCTGCTGTACGACGGCTTTTTTTCTTTTGCCGTCGTGCGGCAGTCTTTACTCTTGAATTACGCTACAAGTACCAGAACTGGAAAACGCTTATTTTTACTTCAGTTAGCTGGATCTTTCAAAGAAATCGCATACACCGTATTGATCTGTAATGGATAGCTCTCTGCAATGTTACCATCGTAATAGACAATGACTTCATCACCAATGTTGAAATCAACCATGTCATCTTTGTTCTCTGCATCCAAAGAAACATCGCAATATGCTCCGTAAGGGTAAGCGTCTGTCTGGATGGAAATAAGTATGGAGTTGTTATAAACTTCTTCCACAACGCCGGTAATGCTGGACTCATTCTTTATGATGTCGTCCATAGAACGCCCACAGCCAACAAGACTTAATACACAAAACAATGTTAAAATGAGTGATAGAATCTTTTTCATACAGGTCACCTCCGTCTTTTGCCATCGCTCGGCTGATTATGAAAGCAGAAATTATTCCTGCGAGGTGTAATCTTCTCCAATAGGATTATTCTTTAGCATGAGTGATTGTGCATCTGTTTCAGATATTTCTTTAATTTCTGAAATTTGATGGTTGCCATCCCTTGAAATAGTAACACATACTCCATTTTCTTCATCAGTGTAAACAACAGCCTGTTCACTGTCCAATAATATCTTAATTCTCTGATTATTATAATACCAACCGCCGCTCTGCTCGTTGTAGGTAATGCCATAGTCTGCATAGTCTTTAAGCCAAAGTTGGGGAGTAGATTCTCCCTTTTGTACAGTAATCAATGATGTATCAGTGGGATTAAAGTTATTATGCTTTTGGGTATGACGGTCATAATTTTCTTTGGAACACTCTTTAATACCAACAAGGTTATTTTCTTCGTCCCGGTCTGCCTCAATATCCACCGTTCCAGAAAAGAAATTCGTGAAACTCGCTCCAGCTATGGGGTCATTAAAAAATCTCACTACATTCCCATTATAGGTAAAATAATAATTCTCCTGATCATAGCTCAAGCCGTAAGGTTCATATATGGAGTAGTCCACACTTCCACCAGGCAGTTCTGCTGTAGTAGAATCGTTCGCCGCATTTTCCGTATCAGAAACGGTTTGTGCCTGATAGGAAACATTTTTCGTAGTGTTGTTATCGGAAGGAATATTCACTGATGAACTACACCCAGCTACCCCCCCCACAAGCAATGCACTTCCGAGAGCTAATGTAAGTAGTTTTTTTGTGCTCATAAAATAAACACCATCCTTTCTTTGAATATATATAAAGGATACCACTACCTTTTGTGATACATTTGGGATTAGTTTGTGATTTATGTGTAGTTGAAAAGCGGCGGGTTGATTACCCACCGCTTTTCCATATCTTTCAAATTATAAAAGAGAACTTTACCCCAGCTTGCGTATTGCAAACCGTACATTCACTTCCATACTGGTGTAGTATTTCCTGCACAATATACAGTCCAAGTCCACTTCCTCCAGTCTTTCGGCTTCTTGACTGCTCCACGCGATAGAACGCATCAAACAATCTGGGAATACTATTTTCTGGTATATGCACCCCTGCATTTTCAACAGAAAATACTATCTGCTCATGTTTCATAAGTACGGAAATCCAAATATCCGCTCTTTGTGGGGAATACTTGATTGCGTTTCCAATTAGATTTGAAAAAACCTTTTCTACCAACATCTTATTTCCGTTTATGAAAGCAGATGGCAGTATATCAAGGTGTATTTGTAAATCTTTTTCTGCAATCAAATCCGCTGTTTCGTTCAGATAGGCTTTGATAATTTGCACACAATCCAAGTGGTCTTTCTTGAAATCGGCCCCCGCAGTTTCTAACCGCGAAATTGTCAATATATCTTGCACCATTGTTTCAAGCGTGTTTGTAATTTCCAGCGACCTTGTCAAGTATCTTTCATGGTCTTTATAGGGTCCAATACCAAGGAGCATGCCCTCTAATTGCCCTTTGATAATCGTGATAGGCGTTTTCAATTCGTGAGACACCGCTGAAAAGAAATTCGTGCGAGCTTGTTCTAATGCCTTTTCATGTTCTATATCAAGTTCCAGTTTTCTATTTGCTGCCTGTAAGTCATTCAAAGTTACATTGAGCTTCTGCGATAAATAGTTAAGGCTCTTTGCCAATATTCCCAGTTCGTCAGTCCGTTGTTCATCTAATTGCCATTCAAATTGTAATTCGGACATTTCTTTAGAAATACGGCTTATTTTCAGTACGGGTTTAGTAATAAGGTGTGAAAAAATCCAACCAGTAACCAGTGATACGCAAAACACTATAAATGCAAGTAACGGAAACACTTTTTGAAATGCTCTTTGCAGTTCTGCTACTTGCCCCGCCGCTCCATAAACAACTAAAGTGTAGTTTGTATTTTTGCCAAGAAATGAAACCGTATAACTATTGGATATAATAGGTGCATTATTATCTTCATTTCCCCAAGCCTTTGTTTCTATAACAACATCATTATCAGCACTTCGTTCCGTTGGAAGATTTATTCTATTACCATTTTCTTCAAACAGTTCCATTCGGTCTACATTCTGATAATCAAGAAAGTTATCAAAAATACCCCCTGTTTCTTCCATGGGCATTTGCGATATTTCTGAAATGAATATTTTTGTTTGTTCATCTAATGTTGCATTAAGGGTATTAGAATATGTTTTCGGGGTGTACCAAGCTAAAATCAAGTAAACCAGAAAGCTCACCCCTGTCAATAGGATAGCAGTAGTGATAAAAACTTTTATAAACAGACTGCCTTTAATTTTCTTTATCAACTTTATATCCCACCCCTCTGATCGTTTGAATGAAATCTATCCCCAGCTTCTTGCGTAAGTTTTTGATATGGGTATCAACAACTCGCTCATCCCCATAAAAATCAAATCGCCACAGCTTATATAATAAGTTCTGGCGGGTCAATATCCGGCCTTGATGGGTCAGCAGTTCCCGCAATATTTCAAACTCTTTTTGCGTCAGTTCAAAATCAGATCCATCCACGGTGGCGGCATAACTATCACAGTTCAAAAGTAAATTGCCATAAGTGATGATTTGAGGCTTTTCATCTTCTCCCCGCTTGCTACGCCGAAGTACAGCTGCAATTTTGCGAAGTAAGATTGGCATAGAAAAAGGCTTTGTAATATAGTCATCCACCTGCAAATCCAATCCCCTGATTTGATCTTCCTCACCGCTCAATGCAGTCAGCATAATAATGGGAACATCCGATTGCTTTCGTATCAACTCACAGACACCATAACCGTCAATTTTGGGAAGCAAAATGTCCAATATAATCAAGTCATATCGTTGCCCCGAAAACAAAGATAGTGCCTCGATGCCATCATTTGCAGTAGCCACTTCATATCCTGCTTCTTGCAAAAAATTCTGTAAAAGTTCTTGAATATCAAAATCGTCCTCAACGACTAAAATCCTTTGCATAATAACACCTCCAAAGATAGCGTATCATAGATTTTTGTGATTAAAGTGTAGTTTTCAAATTTTCTTTCTGTTATTATACCTTGTCCGTGTAACATCGGCAACCTTGCCGACGGGCAATAAAATACTACCAAAACATAAAATTGTGTTTCGTTCTCATAGTCAAACCCGAAATGTAAAATAATATAGGGGTGATATGAGAATGTACCAAGACACCAGACGGCTTGACTTCCACGCATTAGGCCGGGAGATCAAGCGCAAGAGAGAGGCGAAAGGCTGGACACAGGAATACCTTGCACAGCTCGTAGACCGTACCCCTCGTTCCATCATGTATTTTGAGAACCGGGGCCAGCATCCAAGCCTGAACACCTTTTACCAAATCGTCACCCTGTTGGATATTTCCGTAGACCAGTTCTTTTATCCTGACAGGCAGAACGGCGAAAGCGACTGCCGCCAACATATTGACAGGCTGCTCAATACAATGGACGAAAAGGAATTGACGGTCATGGAGGCCACAGCAGAGGGACTACAAAAAGCCAGAGAAACGGAGGTCAAGTAAAAAGGGCCTCGTTTTTCTCGTTTTTAGGGGGCTTTTCGGGGGTGCCGCTAAATGGCAAGCAATTCGGGTGTGGCCACACTCCGAAATTTTTGCAGGGCGCAGGGCCCGCAAAAATGCTTGTTGGGGAGCTCCCCAAACCCGCTGTACTTCGGGACAAATTGTCCCAAAGTTCCGGTGCGCTGCACCGTAGTCTGCGGCCCGTCACTATCGTTCCTGGGCCTTATTTTCACGCTCGTCTGTTATGCCGAGCAGATGATCAATGTTCGCTTTTATTGCCACGGCCTCCCGCATTTGCCGCTGGGCCTCCCGGTATTCTGCATAAAGTTCTTTTTTCTGTCCCGCCAGCTCACGGCGGGATTTTTTTAGTGCTTCAATCTTAGGGAGCTTTGCGCCGTTCAGTATGGTGTTCATGGTATCTTTTGCCGCCCGGTAAGTGGCAAGCTCTGCTTCATGCTGGGCCAGATACTTTTTGCTGTACCGCGCAGCCTTGTACCCATCGAATACCGGGCGGGTCTTGGCATAGTCCACCGTGGCAGCCATCAGCTCCGAGGTTTTGGAAAGAGCCTCCTCCGTTGTGCGGAGCTCGTCAGACAGCTTGTGAAAGTGATCCACCGCAGCCTCGGTGCTGGCCGTCAGTGCCGCATAGTCTGTCAGATGATGCTCCTGCAAATACTGGAGCGCGGCGGCCATTTGTTTTAGGTTGTAGACCTTGGCCCATCGTTCATAGGCCGGGCCCTTGCCCTGGGCCATACGCTCTTGAATGTCGATGATGAGATTAACTCGCCGTGGCGGAACCGTGGGCTCCTCGGGCAGTTCGGGGAGTGGACGTTCCCCGGCAATTACCGCCTTGATGTCCTCCGGGTCAAATCCAACTCCAAGTGTAGAAGCCCGGAGCCGGGTCGGTTTTTCCTGCCCGGGTGCAAGGAATGAGATGACACCGCCCCGCCCATGTTTCACCGCAAAGCCGGACTCCTCCATGAGACGAAGAAAGTCGGCAAAGTCCGTGGGCTTTTTCTCCAAAGCGGCGAGAACAGCCAGCCGCACCCGCTGCTTGGCAGAGGGTGGCTTTTCTCCGATCCACTGGCCATAGTGAAGAAAGCGGCCCTTGCTGTGCTGGCGCGGATTTTGAATGACAGACAATTCATGTTCAATGCACACGCGGTCAGAGAGCCGCCGCAGGGCAAAGGACGAACCAATAAAATTATGAAATTTCCGGGAGCGGTCAAAGGCCGTTGCATTAAAATAAATGTGATTGTGGATATGGGCCTTATCGGTATGCGTACAGACGAAGAACTGATACTTTCCCTTTGTCCAGCGCATCGCCGTTTCATAACCGATACGGTTTGCTTCTTCCGCCGTAACCTCCCCGGGCAGAAACGCCTGCCGGATCTGAAAGAACAGTGCCCCGCGAGATACGGCCCGGCCTGTCTCTGCAAGGTATTGACTTTTTACCAGAAGAAACTCGGCGGGAGCCGTGTTCGGATCGCAGAGATAAGAAGATACGGCTCCCAGCTTTTCCGGGTTCAGGCCATAGGTGAAACGATCCTCCATCGTTTGAATTGCACTTTTTCCCGCCGCTGTTTTATAAGGGCGGATGTAGGTGGTCGCCGTAAAAATCCCTCCTTCCGGCAAACAGTATTTTTGCTTTGGGACACTTTGTCCCGAAGTAGAAAAAGCCGGGGAGCGGTATCAACCACTCCCCGGATGGGTCAGAGCTCTACCAGCGCGGAGAGCTGTTTCAAGAGATCAGACAGCGGCTCCCACAAAGCGGCATAGTCCCGCTGCAAGGCCGCGAGTTCTTCGGGATAAATCGCGCCGTAGGTGTTGGCTTGAATTGCCACTTGGTTCAGATTGTTGGAGCAGCGCCGCTGGAGCGAAACCAGCTCACGAACAGGCGAAAGGTCAACATGAAGCACATACCCACTCAGGGCCATTTTCCGCATATAGGCTCCCATATTACGGATGCCAGCCTCCGCCATACGTTCTTGAATCAGAGCCTGCTCCGCCTCCGACACCATCACATGAAGATGGATCGGACGGCGGCGTTTCTTTGTCATCGCTCCTCACGCTCCCGGCTGCGGCAGGCGCGGGGCGGCTCCTTTACCTTATCCAGCGGCTTTTCCTGTTCGTCTGCCGGAACAGGGTGCGGCAAATGAAATTCACGGTGCAGGCGCAGCACCTCCAGTACAGACAATTCCTGTTCACGTTTCTTTTCCATATACGCACCTCCTTATCTATCGCCACGGTCAGGCTGCCTCCGTTGGGGAGCCGGAGCCTCCGAGCCGCGATCTGCCTCCGCCAACTTTGCCGCATTTTTCATCTGCTCGGCAATCGGACGGGGCCTGTCGGGATTATCAGGCGCAGGACGCAGCTCATAGTCGGATGCCTGTTTTTCCGTTAGCGGGCGGGTATAGGTAAGATAGCCCCAAGCCAAGAACGAGCCATTTTCCACCGGGATGCGCTGATCGTAATTGAAGATTTCATCCGGCTTGTTATAAGGCGGCTTCGGGAATGTCCCGATGTCCACAGGCCGCTGGGTCGAATAATACTTGTAAAGGCCGGGAGCCTCGGTCTGCCTGATCCCGACGTTATAAATACGCTGATAGTCCTGCACCCGGTCTGTGAAATCCTGTTCCATCGCGGTGCGGTCATTTCCATAGTGACCCCATTCATACTGCCGCTGGCCGTCCTTGTCATCATAGCAGGCCCATGTGACATAGCGGGATGGCGCGGTGGGATGTTCGCCCAATGCAAATCCTCGTCCATTTTCCAGCATGACCGCCTTCAAAATAGCATAGCCTTGATTTTTGTCCATAGTACACCTCCCATCATCGAGACATTTCTTTATTTTCTCTTTTCACAAACGGCTGGAGCTGATAGGGGCTTGTACCGTCCTCGGGTCGCAGAAAGTCTATCCGGGCCGCAGCACGGATAGCGTTCTGGTTAAGCTGCCGCTGCCATGCCCCTTGGCTGGGAGCCCACTTAAAGCCGTTGCTTTTCAGTTCCTGCCGCTGATCGGCATCGGGCTTTTCCTCGAAAATAAGCTGCAAACGGTTTTCAGCCTCGTTGATTTTGGCCTTGCCTCCGGGGAATGTCCAGCCAGCAAACTCGGAGCGGCTGCTCAGTTCCTCAATGCGCTGTCGTACACGGCGGATGTTGGCGTTGTTGTTGGAAAGCAGATAGGCGGGATACGGCTTGCTTTTATCCAAGTGCCATGACTGCGCCATATCTGCTTTGAGCTTTTCTGCCTGCTCCGGCGTAAGCTCCGGGCAGCCGTCCAGCGTTTTGTGTTTCCGAAAATACGCATTGACCGCCTTCATGGTGGCCTGCTGGGACTCCAGCCCCTCCAGCTTTTTTGTCAGCTTTTCCACGGCCAGATCATCGTCTGCGCTGATCCCGCCCATACCAACAGAGCGGATTTTATCAAGCAGCTTTGAAATCTCCGCATACTCTCCATAGTTGCGATCCCGGGCGGCGTTCTGCTTGTGCTTTTTTGCCACAGGGAAATTACCGCCCCCAGAGATCAGAATAGAGGGCACCCGGGCATCAATCACATTGCGTTCATTCAGATTTTCCGCAAGTTTCCGGGCATAGCGATCCACCAGAGCGTCAATCTTATCGTGGTACATGGGATCGACACGCGCTTTCTGGCGTTCCGCCGCTGCATACGCTTCATCGACCATTGCCCGGTAGCCCGCCGTAGCGGAGCCCGGCTGATAGTCAGAAAAGCTGTTCATATCTTTTGCCCGCTTTGCGGCTTCTTCATTGATCGGATAATATTTCGGCATAGTACCTCCTTCCACAAAAGCCGGAACTTTGGGACAATTTGTCCCAAAGTTCCGGCAGCTAAAATGTTGACAGTATCTCACGGAAACAGGGGCGGACGTAGAAACATACGCCTCCCGCAGAAAAGGGCCTTAAAAAGCCTTGTCACAGGCGGGTTTGGGGTGTCCTAATTGTCAACACATCAGCCCCGCTTTTTTCGCATATATTCCCGCTGCTGTCTGCGGTGTGCCGCCTTTGCACAGGCCGCCGAACAATAGGTTTGCCGTCCATCAGGAGCCACGGCTCTGCCACATACCGGGCAAGCCTTGAAATCCGGCCTTGGCCCCTCTGTCAGCAACGCAGCCTCCAGCGCCGGATCAAGGGGCAGAACTGCCTCGCGGAAGTAGCGGCAATAAGCCCCCGTCCAGCATTTCCCAAACATATAGCACTCGCAATCCAGCGGCAGGCAGCCGCAGTCCCGGTCATAGTTGGCATACCATTTTGACACCAGCCTGCGGATTGCCGCTTTTTCTGTCCGGGTCAGTTCTCGGCCCACAGCATCACCTCCCGTTGCCCGGTGGTTTGAGCTGCTCCCGGTAGCAGAACACGCAGCCGATCCCGCGCCAGTAAGGGCAGCCGTCACAACGGGAGCCCTTCGGCGGCAGGCTGGGCGGCACACCCTTAAAGTAGCTTTTTTCTTTCATAAATCCCTCATAGGGGTTGTTGGTAAATCTCATTCATTATCCTCGCTTTCGGTATCGTCCTCGTCCCAAGGCGGCCCATCGTCCTCGGAATCGTCATAATCAGCCAGTTCCTCACTGTAATCTTCTTCGGGTACAGCAGCTTTTTCGTGCTTCGGGCGGTAGATTTTCAAGTACCAGCCTGCACCGCCGCCCAGAACAGCCACTGCCAAAATCAGCAGAAGCGTCCCGGTATTACTTTTCTGCTGGGGCTCGGGTTCCGGCTCCTCCGCAGGTTCCGTCACCGGAGCGGGTTCGGGAGCTGTGCCAGCACACTCGGTCATGTTGACCGCGCAGACCTCGCAATCCGTATGGATGGCTCCGGGCGCACATTTTTCTGTGCAGGAGCAGGCCGGAAGTTCTCCGCCAGCGGCCTCCAGTGCTGCCAGCAGATCGGCTTCATCCACCATGTTCAAAAAGTAGGTGTGATACTGTTCGCCGTCCTCGTCCACAGGCTTGTCATAGTCAATGACAATGTAAAAGGTGTTGCCGCCGCTGGTTTCCACCGTGATGAACTGTTTGTTGGTTGCAGCATCGTAGAGCAGATCGCAGGTCACAAGGTTTCCATCCTCCGAAAAGCCCTCGCCCGGGTTAATGGTAGGCGCTGGCTCCGGGGTCGGAGTTTCTTCCACAACAGGCGGTTCCTCATTCCCGCCGTCCGAATAGGCATAGGCCGGGATTGCAAAGCCGCATAAAAGAACGGCGGAGCAAAGCCCCGCCGCCAACATACGAAAGTGTTTCATATTCAGTTTTCCTCCTTTTCTTCTTCGGACTTCGGGACACTTTGTCCCAAAGTACCTCCGTCCTTCAGCTTTTCAAACAGCAGCGGGAGCTCCGTAAGGGAAATGCTCATACCGCGCACAATGTCCACGATCTCGCTGTTTTCCGCCTCCAGCTTTTTCTGCTCCAGCTCCTTGAGCCGGGCCTGCTGTTCACTGATTTTGGCCTTGACCTTATCAATCTCGGCCTGAATTTTCATGCTTTTGGTAGTTGCCATTTCAAAACCTCCTGTCACGGTAAACGCCCGTAGGCGTAAAAATGAGATTGCCAGTAGCTTGTATTCAAATTTGCGTAGCCGATGGGATCTCCGCAATGCAGCATTTTTCCATCACCGACATAAATCCCGCAATGGCTCACGCCCGGCGTGTCATAGGTGCCTTTGAAGAACACCAGATCACCGGGTTTGGGAGAACTGGTCGGCGTACAGATGTTATAGAGCCCCTGGGCTCCCAGCCTGCCCACATTCCAGCCGGAGTGATTGATGACCCACGAAACGTACCCCGAGCAATCAAAGGAAGTGGCAGGAGAACTGCCGCCCCACACATAGGGATAGCCGATATATTTCTGCGCCTCGGCAAGCATCGCGGCAAAGGTTTCATCGTCCAGATATTCTCCGGGCACTTCGTAATCACCGGGTTTCCCGGTAATGTACTTGTTCACATAGGGAGAATCCGGAAACAGGTCAGGACGGTTTCCCAGCGTTGCCATATAGATGGCATACCGGGAAAGCTGATCCTCACCCATAACGTATACAGGCACATGGGACAAATCAAAATTTTCCAGCGTGACCGTACAGATGTAATAATCGTAAGGCACCTGATAGGTGTCCGTATGGGAGTTGCCATCCTCGTCCGTCCATGTGTCGGTTTCCGTGCGATACCGGGTTTCCACCACTACATCCTCCGTGAGAATATACTGGCGGTCAAACAGCATTTGCAGCGTTCCCTGTACTTCGTCTATTGTCCATTGCCCCTCATGGAGCGCACACAAAAGAGAAAGCAGCACATAGGGGTCATGTTCGATTTCGTCCAGATCGAAGTGGTATTCGTCATAGTCATGGGTGCTTTCATAGGTGTCCAGATAATGCTGCAAATCATCTTCCAGCGCACAGTAGGCAGCTTCGGCGCCAGCATATCCCGATCCTCGCAAGGATAGGTGCTGGCCCCTAATGCACCGGCCCCGGCGTTCCCCAGCATAAGCATGGTAGAGGAACAGGACTGCATAGCAAACAGGAGTAACACACAGAGCACCGCAACCACGGCACCTGCGGGATGACTTTTGACAAATTCCACTGCCCGGGCGGTCAGGTGTTCTGCGGCTGTGGCAGTTTTCCCAGCCGCAGCCGCGCCCTGCTTTGCAGCCTCCTTTGCCTGCTTGCGGTATTGCCTGCGAAGCCGTTGCTTTTGCCAGTAGCGGGTAAGGGCATTTTTCGTCAGCTCCGGGTGCTCCTGTGCGGCGGTGTGAAAATGGTAGTCCGCCGTGTATTTGGTATAGCGGGCCTCGGCCTTGCGTACCACTTTTGCCGGATGTTCCCGGACTTTACGGCGCACAAAGCGGGAGCCGTGCCGCAGCGCGGTTTCTCCCACAAGCTCAGAACGGTGTGCGCCTTCTGTGCCGACATTTTCCTGTTCCACTTCAAAAATCTTGCCATGCACGAAGCTGTGAACGGAACCACTGGCAACACGGCCTATGCGTTTTACCGGGCCAGGCTTTTTCGGCGGCTTTTGCTTTGCCAGCTTCTCCCGGGCCTGTTCCAGCTTTTCGCCTTGGGACTCCATACGGAGCTTTGCCGCCGCAGCCTGTTCCTGCTGGCTCTTTTTGCGGAACTTGGACTTTGGGACACTTTGTCCCGAAGTGTCGGAAGCCTCCGGCCCGGGCTGCTCCCCGTCAGGGGCGTGGGCGGTCTGCGACCAAGCCTCCTCCTTGGCCTTATTCGTTTTTCGTTTCATTCTTCATATCCTCCGGGCGGGTAGTCAGCAGGTCATAGATTTCTCCGCGAGGGAACCGATCCACAAACGGGATGGTCACATTTCCATAGAACAACAGGCCCTCGCCGGAATTGCTGTGTGTGATATAGGAAAGCTGGTGCTCGGAAATGCCGAGCTGTTTTGCCAGAATGGTGCGGTCACTCTGCGCCTGCGAAAGCAGAATCATAAAATCCGTGTTGTCCAGAATGTTCTCAATTTCCCGGCTGGCCAAAAGGTCTTTGACGTTCTGCGTCAAAGCAGACGGCACACATCCTTTTTTACGCAGCATTTTCCAGACTGCCACAAAGTAGCTGGCTGTCAGCGGATCGCGGAGCAGGATATGAAACTCGTCAAAGTAGCACCAAGTCGCCGCACCCTCGTGGAAGTTCTGATCCACCGCCTGCGAAACAAACTCATTTGTGATGTGCATTGCAATCTTTCTAAGGTTTTCGCCCATGTTTTTCAGAACGATGCACACCACACGGCTGTCCGTCTTGACGTTGGTAGGATGGTTAAAGAGATTGAGGGAGCCTGTGCAATAAAGCTCTAAGGCAGTTGCCACGCGCCGGGCTTCGGGCTCCGGCTGGCGTAAGAGCTCTTCGTACAAATCCTGCAACAGCGGTGTTTTTGCAGTTTCCAGTCCGAGCGCCTGTTCCCGGTACACCAAACGCACACAGCGGTCAATGACCGTCTTTTCAATGGGCTGCAAGCCTTCCTTGCCGCCGACCACCAGCTCGCATAGGGACAAAAGAAAATCCGCCTTCATGGAAAGCGGGCTTTCTCCGGCGGCCATATTGAGCTCCACATCCATCGGATTGAGGTGGTGCGGGCTGTCCGGGGCAATCTCGATCACCTGGCCGCCCAGCCTTCGCACCAGCGGAGCGTATTCGCCCATCGGGTCAACCACGATGATCCGATCCTGCGGGATGGTGAGAAACACATTCAAGAGCTCACGCTTTGCAGCAAAGCTCTTGCCGGAGCCCGTAGAACCCAAATACATCCCGTTTGCCGACTTCAGCTTTTTGCGGTCAGCCATGATGACATTGTGAGAAAGTGCGTTCATGCCATAGTAGAGGGCCTGCCCCGCCATGCGGAGCTCCCTTGTCATAAAGGGGATAAAGATGGCTGTGGAGCTGGTTGTCATACCGCGCTGGATTTCTACCTCGTTGTAACCAAGGGCCAGCGAAGAAACAAATCCCTGTTCCTGTTGCCAGTCCAGACGGCGCAGAGCGCAGTTGTATTTCTGCGCGATGCCGCCCACGGTAAACACATCGTTTTCCAGCCGCTGGCGAGTAGGGGCAAGGTTTACCACCGTAAAGGTCAGCAGAAACATTCGCTCATTGCGGGATTGCAAATCAGCCAAAAGCTCCGCTGCGTCCTTGCTGAATGTGATCAGGTCAGGGGGAAGAATATCCGGGTCATAGCCGGAGCGCACAGCCTTTCTCTGTTCCTCTACTTTCATTTTTCCGATGTCCGAGATTTTCCCCTTGATGGTCTTGATTGCCTTGAGCTGATCCACGGTCTGAATGTGCATGGTCACAGTCATTTCTGCATCCAGCTCCAAGATTTCCGCCAGCAGCTTATCCGAAAGCTCTGATGCCATAATCTGCAAGTAGGACACCGCGCCCCAATACTGGCCGATACGGAATGTTCGGGACTGGCGGAAGTCGAGACTGTCCGGGGCAATAAAGTCTTTTGTGCCGAGCCCGGTCTGCGGGATGTCTTTCCACGAAAAGCGGAACGCCTCGCGGCTCCCCGGATGCATCTGGCTATGAAGCAGCGCAAGGCGGGCCCGCCCGTCCATAGGCTCCGAGGGAACGCCCAGCCGCTTAAAGTTTCCCATGACATCAGCCTCCACACGCTCCAGACGGGGCCGTGCCTCCGCAATCCCCTCGGCGGGTATGCCAAAGGTGATGTATTTTGAGCGTTCAATGCCGTTATTGCTTTTGGCAATCTGATTTTTCAGCATCCCGGTAAACTCGTCCCGGACGCTGTTATAGTTGTCATCCGCTTTCGGGATATTGACCTGATAGCGGATGCGGGAATGAGAACGGCGGTTGATAAAGGAAAGCTGGAACGGCAGCGAACTGTCAAAGTGGTTGAGGAATGAGCTCCATCCGCTGAATATGGCGGTCTGATCCTCGGTGGATGCCACGGAGTAATTGATGTCCTCATATTCCACGGTTTTTGTATAGAGCCCGCCCGGGAGCTTGCACACACCGTCCGGGTGCATGGACAGATACGGGATTGTCTGCTGAGCAGACAGGGTCGCCCGGCCTTTACCCTTGGCGGCGGCTCCGTTTTTCTTCTTTGTGTTTTTCAATCACATCCTCCTTTCCAGCGCCCGGCCCGGCAAAGGGCGCATAAATGTTTTCGGTTCGGTAGGCCCTGATCCCCGGCCTTAGAAACTTGGCCCGGATGATGTTTCGCACAACCTTTTCAAAGGGCAAGCCGTCCTTTTCATACATCGCCAGCAGGAACGCCGGGAGCATAATTCCCAGCATGAGAAACATCGCCCCGGTATTGCCGAGGGTGCCACGGGTCAGCAGATAGGCCGGAATCCCCACCGCGCCCGCGCTGCCGAAGCAGACAAGCTGGCGGCGGGTGAGGTTGAAAGCCATCTTTGTTTTGATTTTGGATAAATCGTTTGGTACGTTTACATAGGGCATAGATCACACTCCTTTCTGCACTTCGGGACAATGTGTCCCAAAGTCCGGGATGGTTGGTGTTACTTCATTCCCCCATACAGCCCAGCCGGGCGGGGTCTGCCTGGCAAAGAGCTCCACGCGGGGCAAATCGCCCATCAGGGAAATAATTTTGTCGCGGGCCTCGTCCGGCTTTTTGCTGTGGGCCTCAATCGGGGAAACGATAAATTGATGAATGTTGGCAGCCTGCCGCTTCGGGTGGCCCTTGGTTGCCAGCAGGCAGATTTCTGCATTGCCCCTTGTCCAGAAGCCAAGGCCGTAAAACCAGCTATCCGCCTTCTTGTTCTTTTTCAGCCAGACGAAAGCAACGCTTTTGTAGGTGAAGCCCCAAGCCTCGATCAGCCGGAGCGCCTCCGGGAGCTGCGGGAAAGTGGCCCATAAAAAGAGTGCGCTGTCCGGGGCTGCAAGATCAGCCACAGGCAACGCACATAACTCCTCAATGCTCATAGTGGGATAATGGTTTTCCGCCGCGCCCTGTACTTTCTTAGCCGAGTAGCGCCAAGGGGGATCGGCGTAAATGATAGAATACTGCTGGATAATTACACTCCTTTCTCGCCAGAACTTTTTACTGCCTGCGCCGCACGAATACGCTCACTGGCTGCGGCATAAAAGGCCGGGGCCGTTTCAAAGCATACAAAGCGACGTTCTGTGTTGATAGCTGCAATCGCGGTTGTGCCGGAGCCCGCGCAAATGTCCGCGACCAATTCGCCGGGGCGGGTATAGGTGCGGATCAGATACTCACAAAGCTCCACGGGCTTCTGTGTGGGATGGATGCCGCCGGACACTGTAGGCACAAATAGTACATTTCCGGGATAGCGGCGGCCATCGTTGGACTCTGAGCCCTGCCGTTCAAATTTCCCATAGTTAGAGCTTGTACCGCTTCGGGAATGAACACGGTATATGGCTTGCCGTAAGTAAACTGTGGATTGTAGACCGGGGACTTCTGGTAAAACACCAAGATGTTCTCGGACTTCTTCAGTGGAGCCCGGTTTGCATTGAGAAAGCCCGTTCCGCGCTCTTTGTACCAAATCCACTCATAGCGGAGCATGGCGAGGTTGGATGCGCCCAGCACCTTGTCAAAGGGACACTGTGCGAAAAACAGCACTGCGCCATTCGGTTTGACCGCCCATTTCACCGCCTCCCACAGCTCCGGGAGCGGCAGGGGCACATCCCAATAATTCCGGGTTGTGCCGTAAGGCGGATCAGTCAACAGCATATCCACGCTATGTTTGGGCAGGGAGCGCAGACCCTCAATGCCATCAATGAGAAACAAACCCTCCTTCGGGACACTTTGTCCCAAAGTGCGGCTATCGGTCATTACGGGCCTCCTTTTCCTTGGCAGGCGCAGGCCGGGCAGCGTTTTCTTTTCCCGCTTGCTTTGCAGCCTCGGCCATCTGCTCCTTGATCGGGGCAGGCCGTATCGCCTGAGCCCGCGCAACAAGCTGTTCCACCGCCGCATGATACGCTTCCACACCAGCCGTGTTAATCCGTTCCTGTGTGGCGCGGTCAGGAATCCGAACCGTAGCCCGGTATCCCGTCCGGCTGGCAGGATCGGGTTTAGAGGGAGCTCCGAGAAAAATTCCGTTTTTCCCGTCCACAACCTTAAAATCGTCGATGACCACACCGCCAAAATTGACGCTGGCGAAGCCGATCAGTTTTCCCTGCGGCTCAATCGGGCGGACAGATACCGTGATCGGAACAACCGCCTCCTGCAAGATGGCATCCGTCCGCATTTTTACTGCCTCGTCAATGCTAACGCCCTTGACTTCCGCAAGCTCCGCGATGGGAGCATCAAACAGCCAGCGCCGTTCCTCCGCAGCAATCTGCTCCGGGGTCAGCAATACATCGTCCTTCTTACTCAGATAAAATTCCTCCTTTCCGCTTGCCGGAGCAGGCTGGGCGGGATCGTCCATCAGCTCTTTCCTTTGCAGGACGGCCTCTGTTTCCACCATAAAGCGGTAAGCGTCCGCTTCAGTAAACTCCTCCGGCGTTTTTCCATTCCATAAGCGCGTTCCATCCGCCCCGTATCTTCTCGGCATAAGCACCTCCTCCTGTTAATGAGCGCCAAAGATACGCTGGGCAATGCTCCCGGTCTTAAAGAGCATGAAGCAAAGCAAAACCGTGTAGCCCACAGTTCCCCAAATCGCCCCGATGGGATCGCCGCTTGTTGCGATGCCTTGAATGAGCACCGCGTAAATTGCAACACATACAAGAATCAGCAGCCCTTGAAAGCCCACGGCAAACAGGGACTTGATGTAGTTTTGCCCGGTGCTGCCAAGCTCCCGGTTGGAAAGCGTAGCAACGGGGATGGGGGCCAGACTGGTCAGCAGATAGATTTCCAGCATCCTGCCATACACCAAAACGAAAATGATAATCCCCATCGCCTTCATCGTGAAGCCAATGAGCGCAGATTGCAGCCAAAGCCCCAAAAGCGGCCCCAAGTCCATCGCCTCCAGCGAGGTTTCCAGTTCGGCAAGCATATCCGCCGAAACATCGGTAGAGCCTTGAATCAGCCCGCCTGCCTGCGCGATAACGCTCTGCGACACATCGAACACAGCCATGACGATATTGAATGTATTTGACAGGATTAAAATTGCACAGGCTGTTTTGAACATCCATTTATAGAGGTTCGCAACGTCAACCTCGTGCATATTGTTCTTTTCCAAAAGCATCTGTATGAGCTCATAAGTGGCAACAAAGGTCAGCACCATTCCGGCAATCGGCAGGATCACCGTTTCGGAAAGCTGTCGGATCAGGGAGAAAACCCCGGCGTGCCACGCCGCCGGGGTAGTCCCTACCTGTGCCGCAATCTCTCCGACTTGGGTATTGACAGTATCAAAAAGACCTTCAAGGTTCCCCATGATCCCGCCAATCAGAAGCTCTTTGAGCCAGTTTGTGAGCCAGTCGGTGAGAAAATCCATAAGCGCCTACCTTAAAACAGGCCAGACAGCAGAGGGATCAGCGTGGTGCCAATGAGGATGATGCCGCCACCCGCCATGAGCTGTTTTATCCCCAATTAGGTGTAAAACTCTGCTCGATGGTGGGCGGCGGCGTACAAAAAATCTATATGGTGTTTTTAAGAAAATCGTCCCGGCGGGACAGGTCAGGCAGTGACCTGTTCCACCTCCGGGATGGGTTTGAGATTAAAATGAATTTCGATAGAAATGTGTCTTGTTTTATCTTCGTCAATGCGCTCATGCACGACGATTTCTTTGATTAAGCGGTTAAGGGTGGCTGCGTCCAACTCTGTGATGTTGGCGTATTCCTGAATGGCTTCCACCCATTGTTTTGCATCATTGGCAAGCTGGACTTCATCGGACAGCCGCTTTCTGCCCTCGGATACTCTGGTTTTAAGCTCCGTCTGCTCGGTCTGTGTCTTTTCCAGCATGGTGTTAAAGTTCTGCTCACTGATACGCCCTGCAATCATATCCTCATAAAGCCGCATTACCATTTTGTCCAGAACCTCAATCCGTTCCTCGTCCCTTGTAAGGGAGCGTTCCATTGCTTCCCGCTGTTCCCGCTGCTCGGCTTCACAGGTATTGGTCAGGCGGTCAGCAACCGCTTCTCCGTCCATCAGGCAGCTCTGGCACATTCCCGGATTTTCCGCAGTACATGGCTGTAAAGGGTGTCATAGTCAATCCGGTGCTGGGTGCAGTGGTTCTTTCCAAAGGCATTGTAGGTCTTGCAGGAGTAAATCTGCTGGGGATGTTTTGCGTTTGTGTAGCGTATCGTCAGTGACTTCCCACACTCGCCGCATTTTATCAGTCCGGCAAACAGGCTGATTTCATTGGTCTGCCCCGGACGCTGGCGGGATTTCAGCTTGTTCTGCACAATGTCAAAGCTCATGCGGTCAATCAGCGGTTCATGCTGTTCCTCCACTACAATCCAGTCCTCCGGCTTCTTTTCCCCAATCGTGCCGATTTTGAAGCGGTAGTCTTTTTTCTGGGAAGCAATCGCCCCGGTGTAGACGGGATTCACCAAAAGGTCTTTGATAACGGAGAAGTCCCACATATACCGCCCGTTTTCCGGGTCTTTCTTTTCCCATTTGGTGCGGGTATTGCGAAGCCCCCGTTCCCGGTTCCACCATGTGGGGCAGGGGATTTTTTCTTCTTCCAGCCGTCTGCGGATATAGTTCGGACCATGACCGTTCAGGGCATATCCGAAAATCAGCCGCACAATCGGGGCGGTTTCCTCGTCAATGAGCAGATGGTTTTTGTCCTCCGGGTCTTTCCGATACCCAAACGGGGCAAGACACCCGGTAAACTGTCCTTTCTGCGCTTTCAGAAGATAAGAGGAATGGACTTTCTTTGAAATATCCTTGCTGTACATCTCGTTCAGGATATTCTTGAACGGGGCAATATCGTTGTTATCCCGCAGGGTGTCGATACCGTCATTCATGGCGATATAGCGGACACCGTTTCTTGGGAAAAAGTCCTCAATCAAATGCCCGGTTTGCAGATAATTACGCCCCAGTCGGCTGAGGTCTTTCGTGATGACAAGGTTGATCTGTTTCCGCTCAATGGCTTTTAACATCCTCTGTAAGTCAGGACGCTCCATGTTAAGACCTGTAAAGCCATCGTCCTGATAGACTGCCACAACCTCCCATCCCTGCTTTTCGCAGTATTTTTCCAGCATATCACGCTGGTTTGCGATACTGGCACTTTCGCCTTGCAGGTCATCGTCCTTTGACAGCCTGCAATAGACCGCTGCACGATAGCCCCCGGCAAGTGCCTTTCCGATTGTTCTGTATTCCATTTCGTTCATCATAGCCATTTACCCACACAATCCAGACGGTATCTGGCTCTTTTGAACCTCATCTTCATTATAGCCTATATCTTTCTTTT